>NZ_PSWD01000017.1:0-69019 GCF_002931705.1 Rathayibacter sp. AY1C5 | reverse complement strand
CGCCTGAGGCGAGCAGCGCGACGCCGCCCCCGTCCTGCCCGCCGCAGCCCTCGTCTTCCCCCTGCTCGTCGGCGTCGCGCTGCTCGCCTCAGGCGCGACCGCCCTGCTCCGCACCATCGGTCCTCGTGGCGTCCGGAGGCGCCTCGAGAAGTCCCGCGCCCTCGCCGCGGCCCTCGGCGGAGGCCCGGGCGCGCGCGGATGCAGCGCTCCCGGTGTCCTCCCGGCCTGCCTGCGGGTCGTCGTCGGCGCCCTCCTCCTCCTGGCCGCCGGCCCGGCCTACACCGCGGCCGCCCTCGTCGCCGCAGCCCTCTGCGCACTCGCCCTCGCGCACGCCGTACGCCGCTTCGCCCAGGACTCGGAGGGCGACCCGCCCACCCCGGCCGCGGTCGCCGCCACGGCCGCGCTGCTCGCCTTCGCCACCGTCGCCGCGGCCCAGGGGATCCTCGGGTTCACGGGCGTCCCGGCGCGCCTCCGGGAGTTCGACCAGCAGGACCTGAGCTGGGCGGCCGCCCTCGTCGGAGTGGTCGCCGCGTGCGGCCTCCTGCAGCTGGCGGGACGCGCAGCGGAACCGGTGGCCGCACCGGCGGCGGGCGTCAGGCGGCGCGGCTGATGCTCGGAGCTCCGACGCTCGATGCGCCTCCGCACCTCGTCCTCGACGGCAGCGCGGTGCGGCTCGCGCCCGCGTGCGGCTCCGTCGCCGTGATCACCTTCTGGATGCAGTTCCACAACTCCGGCACCTCCGCCCTGCACGACCTCGCCCTGTTCTGCGGCTCCTTCACCGACGGCTCGGGCGCCGAGCTCGACTACGACGAGGCCCCGGTCACCGTCGTCGGCCGGCCCGAGCGGGTCGCCCCGGGAGCGGGGTTCGTGGCCGTCGCGCACTACACGATCGCGCCGCTGCGGGCGCCCCGGACGCTCCGCCACTCCATCGTGCTGCGGGGCCGCACGAGCGACGACCGGCCCTTCACCGACGTCGCCGCGCTCGAGGTCCACGTCGATCCGAGGCGCACTCCCGAGGTCAGGTTCCGTCCCCCGATGGCGGGATCCGACACCTTGCGGTGGAGGTGAGCGACGATGCGATCGCATGAAGACTTCTCACCACCGGGCCGGATCGGCCAGGGTAGAGGGATCGCGTCGTACGGAGGACGCGCCAGAGGAAAGGACTCCGCCGTGAGGGGAATCGCAGAAGGCAGCCGACCGATCGTCGATCGCGGGGTGTCCCGCCGGGACACCGCGGCGGCCGCGTGGCTGGCCCAGAGCGGCGTCGACGTCCGCGCGAACGGCGCGTTCCGCATCGTGGCCGACACCCTCTGCAGCGACGGCGTCGACGTGCTCCGGATCTGGCACTCGCCGGCCCGCCTGCACCGCACCTCCGCCGCCGGCCCGGGCGTCCGCCTGATCATCCCGCTCGAGGGCGCGCTCGTGATCCAGCCGGACGATCCGGCGGCACTCGAGGTCCGCGTCGCGCCGGGCGACATCGCCTTCCTCCACTGCGACTCCCCGTTCACGATCGTGACCGACACCCCGAGCGCCCGCACCGAGATCGCCCTCGACCGCCCACTGCTGGGCCTGGTCGACTCGGCCGACCGTGGCGCCGTCGTCACCGAGGCCGACGCGGCCAGCCGCGGAATCCTGCTCTCGACCGTCAACGCGACTTTCGGCTCCACCCTCGACGCCGACTCCCCCGCCTTCCCCCTGGTGCGGGCCGCCGTCGAGCAGCTGGCGGGCGCTGTGCTGGCGACCTCGCTGCCGCGCGAGAGCAGCGAGGACGTCTACACGCGCGCCCTCGCCCTGATCGCCGCGATGTCCACCGACCCCCGCCTCTCGGTCCAGGAGATCTGCGAGCGCCTCGGCGTCCCGAAGCGGACGCTGCAGCGCACCTTCGCGCGGAACGGCACCACCGTGTTCGACGAGATCCGCCGCGCACGCCTCACGACCGCGCGCGCCCTCCTCGGCGGGAGCGACTCCCCGCCCTCGCCCGAGCACGTGCTGAGCAGCTACGTCCGCTCGCAGCGCCTGCGCCGCGACCTGCTCCACCTCGAGACGGTGCCCGCCTCGAAGTTGGGCTGACGCCGGGGCCGCAGCTCTCTCCGCGTCGACAGCCCCGTGGGCGAGGGAGGTCACCGCGCGGGAGCACGCCTCCGGTCCGGACGCTCCAGCTCGGTCGCACCGTCTCCGCAGCCGCCCCGCGCTCAGCCCGGGTACGGCACCGCCGCCGCCGGCCACCCCGAGGCCGCGAGCTCCGCGCGCAGACGATGGTGGTGCTGCACCGCGCCGAGGGAGTCGGTGCGGAAGGCGATGGCGAGGGCCGCGTCGGCCCAGTAGGCGTCCCAGCCGGAGTAGCGCTCGAAGACGCGGTCGCCGACCGCGGCCAGCAGCTCCCAGGCGCGCGCCGCCGGGAGGTAGCCGGCGACGTAGGCGTAGCGGATCGCGCCGATCGTGCGCTCGGCGTCGCCCGCGAGCAGGAGCAGCGGCGGACGCCCGTCGACCGCCTGGGCGAGCTCGAGGAGGTGGAACTCGCTGCCGCCCGTGAGCGCGGCGACCCGGGAGCGCATCCGCTCGGCGTCGGCGGAGGCCGAGACCTCGGCGAAGCGGGTCGAGAGCGGCCCGCGGGTGAGCACGTCGGCGACCAGCAGCTCGACGTCGTCGGCCGAGGCGATGCGGAAGTCGCGGTCGAGCGCGACCCGGTGCTCGACGAGCGGATGCAGCGGCAGCTGCTGCCAGGGCGCCCCCTTCGCTCCGTCGGCGTAGCGGCGCCGCAGCTCCTCCGGGAGCTCGGCCCACGAGGGCTGGAACGCGAGGGAGGAGTTCCAGCCGGCGAACGAGAAGTCGCTGACCGCGTCGAGCGCGAGCAGCTGCTGCTGGCGGAGGGACGGGGTCGGCGAGTCGGCCGCGCCGAGGTAGGCGAGCTGCTCGCGGCGCGGCGCGCGCGCATCCCACTGCTGGAAGCCGACCGTGGCGGCGAGCAGCCCGAAGGCCAGTGCGAACGCGAACGCCGTGAACGCGACGACGCTCTCGCCGCCGCCGAGCGCGAGCCCCCATGCGAAGCCGACCAGGCCCACCGGAGCCGCGAAGGCCGTCACCAGGAGGGCGCGGCGTCCGGCGCCCTGCCCGCGCCGGTGCGCATCGGCCGCCCGCGCGTAGCGCAGCCGGGGTCGGACGGGGAACTCGACGTCTCCGGGATGGTTCTGCAGCGGCACGGTCGCAGCCTAGGGGCGCGGGTCCCGTCGATGTGTGCTTGCCTGGTCGCATGACTCTCGCCGAAGCACTCCTCGAGCGGGCCGACCTGCAGAAGCGGATCGAGGCCCTCCAGTCGCGGATCGTCGCGAACGCCTCCTACCAGGAGGGAGAGGAGCCGACCGAGGACCCGGCCGAGCTGCTCGCCGACTGCACGCGCGCACTGGGCGAGCTCGAGCGGCTGGTCACGGCGATCAACCTCACCAACGCGACGGCCACCACTCCCACCGGAGAGGTGCTGACCGCGGCGCTCGCCCGGCGCGAGGCCCTGCGCGCCCGGCACAGCCTCCTGACCCGCGCGGCCGACGCGGCCGCCGGCGAGCGCGGCTACCGCCAGCTCCGGAGCGAGCTGCGCCGCCTGCCCGCGCTGCCGGTGCGGGAGCTGCGCGAGCAGGCCGACGCCGTGGCGCGCGAGCTGCGCGGGCTCGACGCCGACGTCCAGAGGACGAACTGGGGGGTCGAGCTGCAGAGCTGACACGAGACGCGGTGAGTCGGTAGGCGCACCGGAGCGAGCACGCACCGTCGGGCCGGCGGTTCATCCGGCCCTCTGTCACGCGGTGGGCAGCGTCCCGGCTCCGGCCGTCACTCACAGCCCAGCACCGAGGACCGGTGACCGCGCAGACAGGACACCTCATCACCATGTGCTGGCCGGTGCGCCGAGGGCGGGTTCGGGGACCTCACCGCGTCTCGGGCGCACGCGGACGCACGTAGGGTCGGGCCGGGATCTTCTCGAACGGGCGCGTTGACGCACGCCGGGCTCGGGGCTGCGGCTCCTCGAACGGGCACGCGGACGCCTGCCGGGTCCGGGCCGGCGTCCGGCCGACCGCGCCCGCCCCGTAGCTCAGTACTCGATGCGCCCGCGCCGGTCGTGGAACTCGCCCGTCGGCCCGTCGGAGCCGAGCAGGGCGAGCGCGACGGTCGCGTCCGTGCCCTCGGTGACGGTCTGGTGCCCGCCGTGTCCGTTGAAGTCGGTCGCGGTGTAGCCGGGGTCGCTCGCGTTGATCCGCATCGCCGGCAGGTTCTTCGCGTACTGCACGGTGAGCGCGACGACCGCCGCCTTCGATGCCGCGTAGGGGATCGCGGTGACGGGGAACTCGTCGTGGCCCTCGGTGCTCAGCCAGCGCGGCCAGCCGACTCCGGACGCCACGTTCACGACGACCGGGGCCGCGGAGGCCTGCAGCAGCGGGAGCGCGGCCTGTGTGACGCGGACGATGCCGACGACGTTCGTCTCGAGGACGCCCGCCATCGCCTCCGGGGTGAGGTCGTCGACGCCGAACGAGGTGCCCAGCACTCCGGCGTTGTTGACGAGCACGTCGAGCCCGGGCAGGGAGGCGATCGCGGAGTCGACGCTCGCCTGATCGGTGACGTCGAGGCGGACGGGGTGGGCGCCGAGCGCGCGGGCGGCGTCGCCGTCGGCGGTGTCGCGCATGCCGGCGTAGACGGTGTGGCCCGCCTCGAGGAGTCGGCGGGCGGTCTCGAGGCCGAGGGAGCGGTTCGCTCCGGTGATGAGTGTCGTGGTCATGCGCCCATCCTGCGCGGGTGGTCGGGCCTCGACCAGGCCGCGCTCGACGGGGGGACCGGCAGTACCTGGCTCGGCGACGGCGGGCGGAGGAGGATGGGCGGCATGGAGGAGTTCGCCACGGTGCTGCGCTCGTGGCGCGACCGCATCCGTCCCGCCGACGTCGGCCTGCCCGCGGGCTCGGGCCGCCGCGCCACGGGCCTGCGCCGCGAGGAGCTGGCGGCGCTCTCGGGCGTGAGCGTCGACTACCTCGTGCGGCTCGAGCAGGGACGCGCACGGAACCCGTCGCCGTCGATGCTCCGCTCTCTCGCGGTGGCGCTCCGGCTCACGGACAGCGAGCGCGACCACCTCTACCGGGTCGCCGGCGCCGCCGTCCCCTCGCCGGGCGTCGTGCCGCAGCACGTGAGCCCGGGCGTGCAGCGGATCGTCGACCGCCTGGGCGACGTGCCGCTCGCGGTGTTCACGGCGGCCCACGACATCCTGCTGTGGAACCCGCTCTGGGCCGCCCTCAACGGCGACCCCTCGGTGTTCACCGGGCTGGAGCGGAACCTCGTCTGGCGGCACTTCACCTCGGGCCACGCGGGCACCGAGTTCGACGCGCAGCACGAGGAGGACTTCGCGAGCGACCTCGCGGCCGACCTGCGCGCGGCGACCGGGCGCTACCCGCGCGATCCGGCGCTCGCCGCCCTCGTCGCCCGGCTGCGCGAGGAGTCGCCCGAGTTCGAGCGGCGCTGGGCGGAGGCGCGCATCGCCGAGCACCGCGCGAGCCGGAAGACGGTGACGCGGACGCCCGTCGGACCGATCACGATCGACTGCGACGTGCTCACGGCTCCGGGCACCGACCTGCGGATCGTCGTCTACACGGTGGCGCCGGGCAGCGAGGATGAGGCGCGGCTCGACCTGCTGCGGGTGACGGGGCTGCAGGCGCTGAGCACGGCGCCGGCGTGAAGCGGACGGGACCGAACAGTGGCGGTGGAGGCGTCGGTCGCTGCGGGCAGCAGTGCGGCGCCGCCCGCCTCCCCGCTCAGGACGAGCAGTACGCGGTGATGAACGCGTAGAGCTCGCCCTTCTGCTCGGGGGTCGCGGCGACGACGACGGTGCCCTGCCGGCCCGCGGTCTCGACGGTGACCGGCAGGCGCGTGCCGACCTTGTCCTCGGCGAGCGCGTGGGTGTCGCAGCGGGTGGGGACGGCGTCCAGGACCACGGAGTCGAGGGTCCCGGCGGGCACGGAGCGGTCGAGGGTCCAGGCGTCGGCGGCGTCGGGCGGCTGCAGCAGGATCGTGGCGTCGACGCTGCGGAGCACGAGGGGGGTGCCCCGGACGTCGGCGGTGATGGTGAGGCGCGCCGGCTCGTGCGCGGCGCCTCCGGACGTGTCGATCCGCAGGGCGAGGTCGGCGTCGACGGTGCGGGCGAAGCATCCGGACCGGGCGAGAGCGTCGACGAACGAGAACGGGTCGTCGGCGGGGTACGCGTGCTCGCCGTGGCCGTCGATGGCGAGGACGACCTCGAGCGCGGCGGGCGCCTCCGCGGCCGGGCAGGCGGGCTCGGGCAGGTCGACGCGGAGGTCTCGCGAGGTCCCGTCGGGGACGCCCGTGCCGCCGGTCCAGGTGAGCGGGGCGGCGAGGCGCGAGTCCGTGAGGCGGGCCGCGGTGACCTCGATCGGGACGCCGCTGCCGTTGTGGACCTCGAAGGCCATGGTGCCGCCGGCGATGTCGGAGCGGTCCTGCTGGACGGAGACGGTGACCCCGGGAGCCGGGGCGGACGCGGCGGAGGAGCGGGCCGGGTCGGGGGCGGCCTGAGCCGGGGTGGCGGTGGTCGCAGCCGCGGTGGCCGCAGCCGCGGTGGCCGCCGCGGTGCCGCTCGGGGCGCCTGTCGCGCCTGCCTGCGCGCAGGCCGCGATGGCGGGCAGGAGGAGCAGCGCGGCGGCGAGGGCGCGGAGGCGTCGCATCGTGCCTCCCTCCGCTCGCCGTCAGTCTGGCGCCCCGGCCCCCTCTCCGCGAGCGGGCGCTCCGCCTCCCCAGCTCGATCGATGCGTCACGAACGGTCGCCACGGCGGCCGGATGACGACCGTTCGTGACGCATCGCCGGAGCGACGGGGGTGAGGACGGGGGACGCGCACCCATCCGGGTGTGCGTCCGCTCCGAAGAGAGGCGGGGATTTCAGGAGGAGACAGATGGCACGCGTTAGATGGCACGTCGGCACGATCGTCGCGCGAGTGCGCGCATCCGCAGCGATCGGGGCCTCCGGGCTCGACGCGGTGGAGCGGGCGGAGCGCCGGACCGAGGTCCTGCGCATCGCCGGAGGAGTCGACTCCGGCCGTCTCGGCGACGACCAGGCGATCGCGGCGTTCGGCCGGATCGTCGACGGCCTGCAGAGCGACCTGCCCGGCTCGGCGCTCGGCGTCTAGCCCGCGAGGCCGGCGTCCCGGTACCCGCCCGGAGCGGACACCCGCCGGGCCGACATCCCGAGCCTCCGCGGCGCTGAGACCCGCCGGGCGAGCGTGCCGACGGCCCACTGGGCGCGGAGACCCGGCACCCCGAGCACCCGCGCGCCGCGGAGCCCCGCTACCCCAGCGTCCCGAGCGCGATCCGCGGCAGCAGCCGCTGGATCGCGACGGCCGCCGCGCCGCGCGCCCACTCCACGAGCCCGCCGTCGTCGACGAGCAGCGCCAGGGGCGGAGCGTCCGGGTCGCGCGTGGCCGCGATCGCGGCGTCCACCACCGCGGCCTGCTCCGAGTAGAGGGCGACACCCTCCCCGGCCAGGATCACCGTGCCGGACATCGAGAGGTTGCCGATCGCGGCGATCATCGTCCCGAGCGCGTTGCCGGAGTCGGCGAGGATGCGCTCGGCACCGGGGTCGCCCGCGCGAGCGGCGGCGAAGCCCTCGGCCAGGGTCAGCTCGCGGCCGGTGGCGACGAAGAGCTGGCGGAGGAGCGAGGGCAGGCTGAGCATCGCGGTCGAGCAGCCGCGGTGGCCGGCCTCGCAGACGGGCCCGGTGGGATCCAGCGGGTAGTGGCCGCCCAGGCCGAGCCCCGCCTCCGGGGGCGCGACCACCCGGTCGTGCACCACCAGTCCGTAGCCCACGCCCGCGCCGACGGTGAGCACCGCGAAGTGCGGGATGCCGCGGCCTCGCCCGAACCAGTGCTCGGCTCCCGTGAGCGCGACCACGTCGTTCTCGAGGGCGACCGGCAGCCCGAGGGCGGCGGAGAGCGGAGCGGCGAGGTCGACGTCGCGCCAGCCGAGGAACGGCGCGCGGCTCACCCGGCCGTCGGCGGCGATGCTCCCGCCGAGCGTCACGCCCAGGCCGGCGAAGGCGGAGGGGCCGCCGAGCTCGTCGACGACCGAGACGATCGCGGCGATCACGTCGGCGGGCTCCGTGCCCGGCAGCGGGCGGACCAGCTCCCGCTCGGTGCGCGCGCGCAGGTCGGTGCGGACGGCGAGGACCTCGGTGCCGGTGATCTTCACGCCCGCGAAGCTCAGCGCGTCGGCGCGGATGTCGAGCGGCCGGGCGGGGCGGCCGACTCCGGTGCTCTGCTCGGGGCCCTCGACGACCAGGCCGCCGTCGAGGAACGGGCGCGCGAGCCGGGTCAGGCTGGCGGGCGAGAGGCCGAGGCGGCGGCCGAGCTCGGCCCGCGAGACGGGACCGTGGATCAGGACCTCGCGCGCCAGGAGCTCGGAGGAGCTCCCGGAGGCGTCCTCGGCGACGATGGTGTCGGTCACGGGGCTCCTTCTTTCCGGCCTGGTAGAAAGCTACCGGTAGCGCGCCGCCCCAGGAACAGATCCGGCCACTCGCGCCGCTCTTGACACCCCTATTACTTCTGCTCTAGAAATAAGCCATGCACCGCAGCATCGCCCCCACGAACGACTCCGTGACCCTCTCCGGCCGGGAATCGCGCCTCTTCCACTTGCAGGACGGGGGCACCAGCGTCGTCGTCGACGCCCGCCTCGTCACCTTCCCCACTATCGTGCACTGGGGCGCCGCGCTCGGAGATCTTTCCGCCGCCGAACTATCCGCCCTGGCAGACGCCGCCCTCCCCCAGCGCGTCTCGGGCGGGCTCGACGCCTTCGCGCCGTTCGGCCTCGTCGCCGTCGAGGCCGACGGCTGGCAGCACGCCCCCACCTTCGAGGGCACCCACGAGCGCGCGGCCGCGTCGGAGCGGTTCGAGGTCGAGAGCATCGAGGCGCTCGGCTCCGCCCTCCGGACCGTCGCCACGGGCGCGGGCGTCCGGCTGACCGTGGACCTCGAGGTCGATGCGGCCGGCCTGCTCACCCAGCGCGCCCGGGTCGAGAACCTCGACGCCCGCCCGTTCCGCCTCGAGCGCTTCGAGCTCGGCTTCCCGCTCCCCGCGACCGCGCGCGAGATCCTCGACACCACCGGGCACCACCTCCGCGAGCGCCACCCGCAGCGCCGCCCACTGACCATCGGCGAGCACACCCGCCGCACCCGCCGCGGCCGTCCCGGCGCCGACGCGACCCTCCTCCTCGCCGCGGGCACGCCCGGCTTCGGCTGGGAGCGCGGGCTCGTGCACGGCGTCCACCTGGGCTGGAGCGGCGACACCTCGCTCCGCGCCGAGCGCACCGTCGAGGGCGTCTCGCTCCTCGCGGCCGGCGAGCTGCTGCGGCCCGCCGAGATCGAGCTCGCGCAGGGCGAGAGCTACGAGACCCCGGTCGCCTACGGCTCCTGGGGCGACGGGCTCAGCGCTCTGCAGGCCCGGTTCCACGCGTCGCTCCGCGCCCGCCCGCAGCACCCCGTCGCTCCGCGGCCCGTCACCCTCAACACCTGGGAGGCCGTCTACTTCGACCACGACCTCGCTCGCCTCACCGCCCTGGCCGAGCGGGCCGCGCGGATCGGGGTCGAGCGCTTCGTGCTCGACGACGGCTGGTTCCTCGGCCGCCGCGACGACACCGCCGCGCTCGGCGACTGGACCGTCGATCCCGCGGTCTGGCCGGAGGGCCTCACCCCGCTGACGGACGTCGTCACCGGCCTGGGCATGCAGTTCGGCCTCTGGGTGGAGCCCGAGATGATCAGCCCCGACTCCGACCTGGCCCGCGCGCACCCGGAGTGGATCCTCGGCCCGGCCGGCCATCTCCCGGCCTCGGGGCGGCAGCAGCAGGTCCTCGACCTCTCGCAGCGCGGCGCGTTCGAGCACGTGCTCGGCGCCCTCGACGCGCTGCTGACCGAGTACCCGATCGCGTACCTCAAGTGGGACCACAACCGCGACGTGATCGAGGCGGTCTCGCCCGCCACCGGCCGCTCCGCCGTCCACGAGAACGTGCTCGCGCTCTACCGCCTGCTCGACGAGCTGCGCTCCCGGCATCCCGGCGTCGAGATCGAGTCGTGCGCCTCCGGGGGCGCCCGCGTCGACCTCGGGATCCTCGCCCGCACCGACCGCATCTGGACGAGCGACTGCATCGACCCGCTCGAGCGGCAGACCATCCAGCCCTTCACCCAGCTGGTGGTGCCGCCCGAGCTGATGGGGCAGCACATCGGAGGGCCGCGGTCGCACTCGACGCAGCGCACCCACTCGCTCGCCTTCCGCGCCGGCACCGCGCTGCCCGGCCACCTCGGCATCGAGTGGGACGTCTCGGATCTCGCCCCCGCCGTCGAGGAGGAGCTGACCGCCTGGGTCGCCTTCCACCGCGAGCACCGGGCGCTGCTGCACACCGGGACGGTCGTGCGCGCCGACCTCGCCGACGACGCCGCCTCGCTCTCCGGAGTCGTCGCCGCCGACCGCTCCGCCGCCCTCTTCACCTTCACCCAGCTGCGCACCGGCGAGACCTACCCGCCCGGACGGATCACGCTCCCGGGCCTGGACCCGGAGCGCACCTACTCCGTGGCGCTCGCCCCGGTCACGTCGCCGCTCGGCGGCCCCGGGCAGTCGCCGCTCGGCTGGGCCGAGCACGGGACCGCGCTCCGCGGCCGCGTGCTGGGCACTGTCGGGCTCCAGGCCCCCGTCCTCGATCCGGAGCAGCTCGTCGTGCTCGTGCTCACCGCCCTCCGCGGTCGAGCGCGCCCTGAGACCTGTCCCCACGCGCAAGGAGGCGCCGCATGTCCGCTCATCCGCATCCCCCCGGGTTCTCCCGGCGGCTGTTCCTCTCGGTGCCGCTCGCCGCGGCGTCCGCCGCCGCCCTCGCCTCCTGCGCCTCCCCCGGCGCCGGCGACGGAGTGACCACGCTCGACTTCTTCCAGTTCAAGGCGGAGGCGGTGGAGGACTTCGCGCGGATCATCCGCGAGTTCGAGGCGGCCAACCCGGACATCCGGGTCGTCGCCAACAACGTGCCCGACCCCGACACGGCCATCCGCACCCTGCTCGTCAAGGACAAGGTGCCGGACGTGCTGACCCTGAACGGCAGCGGCTACTACGCCGACCTCGCGAAGGCCGGCGTGTTCCACGACTTCACCGGCGACGAGCTGGTCGAGCGGGTGAACCCGGCGGCCCTCGACATCCTCGCCGCCCTCGGCAGCTTCGAGGGGAACGAGGTGAACGCGCTCGCCTTCGCGAACAACGCGGACGGGATCCTCTACAACCGCACGATCTTCGCCGAGAACGGGATCGAGGTGCCGACCACCTGGGACGAGCTGATCGCCGTCTGCGAGACGCTCACCGCCGCCGGGATCACTCCCTTCTACGGCGCCCTGCTCGACAACTGGACCGGCGCCCCCGCCTTCAACGCGCTCGGCGGGCAGCTGCAGCCGGACGGCTTCTTCGACGCGATGCGCGAGGAGGGAGCGGCGCTCGGCCCCGACTCCCCCGTCTCGTTCACGAAGGACTACGCGACGACGATGGAGCGGCTCGGGCAGCTCTTCTCGTACACGCAGGAGGGCTCGTTCGGCCGCGGCTACGACGACGGCAACCAGGCCTTCGCCGCGGGCGAGGCGGCCATGTACCCGCAGGGCATCTGGGCGATCAACCCGGTGCGCACGAACAACCCCGACATCGATCTCGGCGTCTTCCCCTACCCGGTGCTCGACGACCCCGCGGACACGCGGGTCACCTCGGGCGTCGACGTGGCCGTCGCCATCGGCCGCGGCACTCCGAAGCTCGACGCGGCCCGCCGCTTCGTCGACTTCCTGCTGACCCCCGGAGTCGTCGAGCCGTACGTCGCGAGCCAGGCCGCCTTCTCGCCGCTGGTCGGCGCCGCACCCAACTCGGACCCCACGCTGGCCGAGCTGCAGCCCTACTTCGAGCAGGGACGGCTGATCGGCTTCGTCGACCACCAGATCCCCGCGAGCATCCCGCTCAACCCCACGCTCCAGGCGTTCCTCGCCAGCGGGGACGCCGACGCGGCGCTCCGGACCCTCGACAGTGAGTGGCGCAAAGTCGCGGCACGCACGACCAGGAAGTGACCCCATGACCACGACCACGACGGCCGCCGCGCAGGCGGTGGCGACCACTCCTCCGCCGCCCGCGCGCCGCAAGCGCATCATCGGGCGCACCTCGAAGACCTTCTACTGGATGACGGTCCCCGCCGTCCTGCTCTTCTTCGTGCTCCACACGGTCCCGGTCCTCACCGGAATCTTCTTCAGCTTCACCGACTACGCGGGCTACGGCTCGTGGGACCTGATCGGCGCCTCGAACTACCTCGCGCTCCTCCAGGACGACCGTGTCTGGAAGGCCTACGGGTTCACCTTCGGCTTCGCGATCGTGGCGACCGTGCTGGTGAACGTGATCTCGCTCGCCATCGCCGTCGCCCTCAACGCGCGGATCAAGTTCCAGACGGCGTTCCGCGGGATCTACTTCATCCCCTACGTGCTCTCGACCCTGGTCATCGGCTACGTGTTCCAGTACCTCTTCGCGAACTCGCTGCCGCAGATCCTCGGCGCGATCCCGGTGATCGGCGAGAACATCCTCGCGAACGCCGACTGGGCGTGGGTGGCGATCGTGGTGCTGGCGGTCTGGCAGGCCTCGGCCTTCTCGATCATCATCTACCTCGCCGGACTCCAGACGATCCCGGGCGAGCTCTACGAGGCGACCTCGCTCGACGGAGCGGGGAGGTGGCGGCAGTTCACCTCGATCACGTTCCCGCTGATCGCCTCCTTCTTCACGATCAACATGGTCATCTCGATGAAGAACTTCCTCCAGGTGTTCGACCACATCATCGCCCTCACCAACGGCGGTCCCGGCACCTCGACGGAGTCGATCACGCTGCTGATCTACCGCGGCGGCTTCCAGGGCGGCGAGTACGCCTATCAGACGGCCAACGCCGTCCTCTACTTCCTCATCATCATCGTGGTCTCGCTGATCCAGTTCCGAGTCCTCAGCCGCAGAGAGGCGTCGTTCTGATGACATCGACCATCACCCCCACGACCGCGATCGCCCTCGGCGAGCCCGAGGGGCGGCGCCGGCCCTCCCGCGACACCTACCGGATCAACTGGTGGGCGACCGCGCTCATCGCGGTCTGCTCGCTGACGATCCTCCTGCCGCTCTACTTCGCCGTCGTGACCGCGCTGAAGACGCCCGACCAGCTCGGCGGCACAGGGTTCGAGCTGCCGACCTCGATCTCGTGGGGCAACTTCGCCGAGGCGTGGACGGCGACCCGCTTCCCCCAGGCCTTCGTGAACACCGCGCTGATCACGGTCGGAGCCGTCGTGCTGACGCTGTTCTCGAACTCGATGGTCGCCTACGCGGTCGCCCGGAACATGCACAGGCCGTTCTTCAAGGGCGTCTACTTCTACCTGCTCGCCGCGGTCTTCGTGCCGTTCCCGATCATCATGCTGCCGGTGGTGAAGGAGACGGCCCTGCTGGGCCTGGACAACCAGGCCGGGCTGATCCTGCTCTACGCCGTGTTCGGGCTCTCGATCAACACGTTCATCTACACGGCCTTCATCCGCTCGATCCCCATCGAGCTCGAGGAGGCGGCGCGCACCGACGGCGCCTCGACCTGGCGGACCTACTGGCAGGTGATCTTCCCGCTGCTCGGCCCGATGAACGCGACCGTCGGGATCCTGACCTGCGTGTGGGCGTGGAACGACTTCATCCTGCCGCTCGTGGTGCTCTCGGACCCGTCCGCCCGCACCCTGCCGCTGGCCGAGTACGTCTTCCAGGGGCAGTTCAACACGAACTACACCGTCGCCTTCGCGTCCTACCTGATGGCGATGGCGCCGCTGCTGATCGTGTACCTCTTCGCGCAGCGCTGGGTGGTCAGCGGAGTGATGCGCGGGTCGATCAAGTAGCGGTCGCGGCGAGCGCCGCCTCGAGCAGGTCCGTGAGCACGGTGCCGCGCGAGCCCGCGTCCTCCGGGTGCCACTGCACGCACCAGAGCGGCGCGGACTCGTGCTCGAGGGCCTCGACGGTGCCGTCGTCGGCGCGGCCGACCACGACGAGGCCCTCGCCCGGACGGTCGACGGCCTGGTGGTGGGAGCTGCGGACGACGAGCTCCGCGGCGCCGAGGATGCCGGCGAGGGCGCTGCCCGGCTCGAGCGCCACGCGGTGGTCGACCATCCCCGACAGGTGCTCGCCGGGGACCGACCGGCCGACGTGACCCGCGCCGGGCAGGTGCTGCACGAGGTCGCCGCCGAGGGCGACGTTGACCAGCTGCATCCCGCGGCAGATCCCGACCAGCGGGGTCCGCGTCTCGACGGCCCGGCGGACGAGCGCGATCTGCGCGCGATCGGCGGCGGGGAAGGACTGGCCGCGGTGCGGGTCGTCGGGTCGGCCGCCGTAGAGGGACGGGTCGACGTCCTCCCCTCCGGTGACCACGACGGCGTCGGCGGCGGCGAGCCGGCGCTCGAGCTCGGCGGCGCCGGCCTGCTCGGCAGGGATGCGGTCGACCACGAAGCCCGCGGCGGTGGCGGCCGTGACGACGCTCGCGGTCAGCAGCTGCAGCTCGATCTCGAACTCGGGATCCTCGCGGCCGCCGTCGGCGACGTCGACGACGAGCAGGACGGGGCGGTCGGAGGCCATGCGGACATCGTGCCACCCGGCCGGCTCCTGCAGAACGTCGGCGGAGAGGAGGGCCTGTGCGTCGGCGGGCGAGGGATCGCGCTCTCGGCGGGCGTTCTGCACGAGCCCGCAGACCTCTCCCGGGGTCTGGTCAGGATCCGGTACCGCGATCTAGGATGTTCACTTTCACATCCCGTGCGAAGACGCACACCTCCGCGGCCCTGCGGATCGTGCCTCGACGCCGCACCCGATCACGAGGGCCTATCTGCATGAGACGATCACGATCGGCGGTGAGGACCGCTCTGGCGGTCGCGACCGTCGCCGCCACGGCGCTGCTCGGCGCCACGGTCCCCAGCTCCGCCTTCGGAGCCACCGAGACCCCGCTCCTCCACTACACGTTCGACACCGCCCCCACCGGCACCACGGTCGCCGACACCAGCGGCAACGGCTACAGCGCGACGCTGCGCGGCTCCGGAGCCCAGTTCCGCAACGGGCTCATCAGCCTCCCCGGCGGATCCGCCGCGGCCGCCCCCTACCTCGAGATCCCCACCGCCGGCCTCGTCGGCAAGAAGGACCTGACCTTCTCCACCTGGCTCGCCCACAAGGGCGGCACGGGCAACGTCGCCGCCGCGTTCGTCGGAGCGCCCGTCGCCTCCGGCGCCTCGTTCTCCTCCGGCTACTGGCTGCTCAACCCGAGCAACCTCTCCGGCTACACCAAGTCGGTCGTCACCAACTCGGTCAACGCGGGCGCTCCCTACAACACCGAGGTCGGCGCCGGAGCGACGGGCACCCCGACCGTCGGCGCGCGCACCCCCTCGGGCCTCTCGCTCTACACGACCGTCATCGACGGCTCGACCGGCAAGCTCACCGTGTACGTCAACGGCGCGCAGATCTCGCAGAGCACGATCGCCCGCGACGTCTCCTCGTTCGGCCCGTCGCTCGTCGCGTACATCGCGCGCTCGACCTACAACGACCCGGGCTGGAACGGCGAGATGGACGACTTCGCCGTCTACGACAGCGCCCT
This sequence comes from Rathayibacter sp. AY1C5, assembly GCF_002931705.1. NCBI lineage: Bacteria > Bacillati > Actinomycetota > Actinomycetes > Micrococcales > Microbacteriaceae > Rathayibacter > Rathayibacter sp. AY1C5. The sequence continues at coordinate 53,356 of NZ_PSWD01000017.1, read as the reverse complement.
CAGCAGCAGCTCCGTGCAGGCGCTCTACTCCTCGCAGGCCCTCGACCGCGCCGTCGCGTCGGTCACGGTGCCCACGGAGGCGACCGCCGGCTTCACGGTGCCCACCACCGCCAGCGGCGTCGGCATCACCTGGACGTCGAACAGCGCGGCCGTGGCCATCACCGGCGGCACCGCGACCGTCACGCGCCCCGCCGCGGGACAGCCGGACGCCACCGCCACCCTCACCGCCACCTACAGGGTCGGCACCGAGACCCGCTCGGTCGACTACACGGTGCGCGTCGCCGCGCAGCTGGACGACGCGACGAAGGTCCAGCGCGACCTCGCCGCGATCGCCATCCCGGACGTCGGCGACATCCGGACGAACGTCTCGGTGCCCACCACCGGCACGCTCGGCTCGAGCATCGCCTGGAGCGTCGTCAGCCCGAGCGGGGCGACCGTCCGCGACGGCAGCGCCGCCGGCACCCGCACCATCGACGTCGACCGCCCCGCGACCGGGAGCCCCGCGATCGACGTGGTCGTCCGCGCGACCGCGACCAGCGGATCCACCACCCGGACCCGCGACTTCACCCTCCGGGTGCAGCCGCTCCCCGCCGGCACCGACGACACCGAGGCGTACGTCTGGGCGTTCTTCACCGGAGAGGGCGACGGCGCCGAGCGCATCAGCCTCGCCGCCTCGAAGGGCAACGACGCGCTGAGCTGGAACACGCTGAACGGCGGCAAGCCGGTCTTCACCTCGAACCTGGGGACGATGGGCCTGCGCGACCCGTTCATCATCCGCTCGCACGAGGGCGACAAGTTCTTCATGCTCGCCACCGACCTGAAGATCGACGGGCTCCCCGGCGGCTTCGACACCGCGCAGAAGTCGGGCTCGAAGTACATCGAGGTCTGGGAGTCGACCGACCTGGTGAACTGGTCCGCCCAGCGCCACGTCAAGGTCTCCACCGACTTCGCCGGCAACACATGGGCCCCCGAGGCGTACTGGGATGACGAGCTCCAGACCTACGTCGTCTTCTGGGCCTCGAACATGTACCCGACCACGAACACGGCCGATCGCGCCTCCGTCACCTACAACCAGATGATGTACGCGACGACCGAGGACTTCACCTCCTTCTCGGAGGCGAAGCCGTGGATCGACGTCAAGCGCGGCGCCGGCAAGGGCACCATCGACTCGACGGTCGCGAAGGACGGCGACACCTACTACCGCTTCACCAAGGACGAGGCGTCGATGACCCTCCGCGAGGAGAAGAGCACCGACCTGCTGGCCACCGTCTCGGGCTCGCTGCCCGGCACCGGCGGACCGGCGGACGAGTGGTCGCTGGTCAAGGAGAAGGTGGCCTCGGGCCTGCCCAACGGCGAGCCCGGCAAGACCTTCACCAGCGGTGAGGGCCCCAACGTCTTCCCCGCCAACGAGGGCGACGTGAACGGCCTCGACTGGTTCCTCTTCATCGACCAGCCGAACTACCACGACGGGCCGAACCACTACATCCCGTTCGGCACCGACGACCTCGCGAACGGCGACTCCTGGCAGCCGCTCGGAGCGAAGCTCCGCACGGGCCTGCCGCAGAACGCCGACGGCGGCAAGCCGCGCCACGGCACGGTCATCCCGGTGACGCGCTCCGAGTACCAGAAGGTGCTCGAGGGCTACGCCCCCGGCCTGGCCGTCGCCTCGGTCGCTCCGCTGACCGCGACGACCACGGTCGGCACCGCGCCGGTCCTGCCCCGCGCCACGATCACGACCGCCGCCGGCACCACCAGCACGGTCGGCGTGGCCTGGGACGCCGTCGCGCCCGCCGCCTACGCCACGGCCGGGACCTTCACGGTCTCGGGCGTCGCGCAGGACGCGTCGCGCATGCCTGTGCAGGTCACGGTCACCGTGCAGTCCTCGCTGAAGGTGAGCGCGACCGCCACGTCGCGCTGCGTCGCCGGCAAGGTCGTGCTGACGGTCGTCGGCAAGAACGGAGACACGGTGCCGATGGACGTCTCGATCAGCACCCCGGAGGGCGTGAAGACGATCGCCGGCGTGAAGCCGGGCGCCTCCGGCTCCGCCGCGTTCACGGTGCGCTCGACGCAGCTCGCCGCGGGCGAGGCGACGGTCACCGGCACGGCCACGGTCGGCGGCAAGACCGTCACGGCCACGGCCACCGCGCCCTACAGCGCGCGCAGCTGCGGCTGACGCACGGCACTCCTCGGGAGCCCGTCGCACCTCACCGGTGCGGCGGGCTCCCGTCGTCGTGCGGGGGGAGCCGGGAAACCGCCCTGACGCCGAGACGCCGCCGCCTCGGCCGCGCTTCGACGGACGGCGCGGCGCCTCGTCACGCGGGCGGGCCCGGGGCGGCCCGCCCGGCGTCATCCGGCGACGGCTGCCTGCCCGGCTTCGAGCAGGTCGCGGACGCTGCGCGGCTCGCGTCCGAGGAGGCGCCCGAGCTCGGGGCCGGTGCCCGCGAAGAAGCCGCGCTCGGCCGCCCGGTGCATCCCGAGGGTGAAGCGCACGAGGAACTCGGACTGACCCGCCGCGACGCGCGCGGCGACCCACTCGTCGTCGCCGAGGACGCGCAGCTCGACGGGCCGCCCGCCGACCTCGGCCGCGATCCCGGCGATCTCCTCGAACGTCGGAGCCTCCGTCGCGGTCAGCATGATCGGCCCGTCCTGCGGGCTCCCCGAGAGGAGAAGCCGGGCGGCCGCCTCCGACTCGTCCTCGCGGGCCGTCCACGAGACGCGACCGTCCGAGGGGACCTCGATCACGCCGGTCTCCCGCCACGGTCCGAGGAACAGACCCAGGCTGTGCGCGTAGAAGCCGTTGCGGAGCGACGTCCAGGCGAGTCCGGACTCGGCGAGCAGGCGCTCGGTCGCCGCGTGGTCCCGGCCCGGGCCGAAGGGGGTGTCGGCGGCGGCGCCCTGGTGGCTCGTGTAGAGGACCCGTCCGACTCCGGCCGCGACGGCCGCCTCGACGGCGGTGCCGTGCAGGGCGACGGCGTCGGCCCGCGGATCGCTCGAGGAGACGAGGAGCAGTTGATCCGCTCCGTCGAAGGCGCCCGGGAGGGAGGCGGGGTCGGCGTAGTCGCCGACGCGCACCTCCACTCCGCGCTCCGCGAAGCGGGCGGCCTTCGAGGCGTCGCGGGCGACGACGGCGATCCCGGAGGCGGGGACGGAGTCGAGGAGGTGGTCGACGGTGGCGCCGTTCAGAGCGCCGGTGGCACCGGTCACGATGATCATGGGGAGAGCCTTCCGATGAGGGGTATCAGCGATACCACGAGGAAGATAACCACGGAATTCCCTTGATAGCAACCGTGCGCTACCGTCGATACGTGACCAGCCCCACTCCTCCGACCGACACGCGCCTGCGCATCGTCGAGGCGGCCGCCGGCCTCCTCCGCGACGAGGGCCCCGCCGCCGTCACCACGCGAGCGGTCGCCCAGGCGGCCGGGCTGCAGGCCCCGGCGATCTACCGCCTCTTCGGCGACAAGGACGGCCTGCTCGAGGCGGTCGCGGAGCACGTGCTGGCCACCTGGGTCGACTCCAAGGCGCGGACGGTCGAAGCGGCCGTCGCCGGGGGCGTCGACCCGGTCGAGGACCTGCGCTCGGGCTGGGCCGCGCAGGTGGAGTTCGGCCTGGCCAACCCCGCGCTCTTCCGCCTCCTCAGCGATCCGGGCCGCGCCTCCGGATCGCCGGCCGCCCTCTCCGGGCGGCGGGTCCTCGCCGCGCGCGTGCAGCGAGTGGCCGCCGAGGGCCGCCTCCGCGTGCCGGAGGAGCGCGCCGTCGGCCTCATCCAGGCGGCGGGCACCGGCGTGGTCACCACCCTGCTCTCCACCCCCGCCGCCGACCGCGACCCCGGTCTCGCCGACGCCGCGCTCGACAGCGTGCTCGCGGGGATCCTCGCCGACCCGCCCTCCCCCGGCGACGGCGGGCGGCTCACCGCCCTCGTCGGCGTCCGGGCCCTCGCACCGGAGCTCGTTGGTCTCACGCCCGCGGAGCGCCTGCTGCTCGCGGACTGGCTCGACCGCGCCCTCGCGGCGGCTGAGCAGGAGTGACGGGCACGCAGGAGTGACGGGCACGCAGGAGTGACGGGCGCGCTTCCACCACAGGAGCGACGAGCGCCGTCCCGCCGCGGAAACGAAGGCGCCTCCGTCCCGCAGAGACGCGGGCTTCGCGGCTAGGCGCGCTTGCCGTCGGGCGGGAGGATCGACGCCTGGATGAGCGGCACGGGGAAAGGAGGGCATGTTGAAGCTGTGGAGCGCGTCGAACGCGTTCCTCTACCTCGGCAGCGTCAAGGAGAACGACTTCCTGCAGAACGTCTCCGAGCTCGTCAGTGACTACGACCGCGAAACGACCTCCGCCAGCTACAACAAGGGCGTCCGCTCAACCTCGACCGCCTTGAAGCGCGAACGGATCCTGACCGTGGACGAGCTCGGAGCGATGCCCCGCGGCCGCGCCGTAATGCTCTCCACCGGATCGAGGGCCGCGCTGCTGCGCACCGTGCCCTGGTACGAGGGCACGAAGGAGAAAGTCGCAGCGATCAAAGCCAGACGTGTTCTCGGGCGCGGACCGGCTCGTCGCTGACGAATGTGCTTGTGCTACGCGCTGCGGCGGGAGATGAGCGAGTGCTCGACGACGATCTCGCTCGGGTGCGCCGGAGGGCCGTTCCGGATGCGCTGAGCGAGGAGGTCGACGGCCGTCTTGGCGATCTGGCGGCTGCCGGGATCGATCGTGGTGAGGGCGGGTATCGCGTAGGCGGCGGCGGTGACGTTGTCGAAGCCGACGACGGCGATGTCCTCCGGTACGCGGATGCCGCGAACGTGCAGTGCGTGCAGTGCCCCGAAGGCCAGGGTGTCGTTGAAGCAGAAGACGGCGTCCAGAGGGACGCGGGAGTCGAGCAGCTGCGTCATCGCGACGGCGCCGTCGGCGTGGTGCCACTCGGTGGCGACCGCGACGAGGGCGGGGTCGAACGGGATCGCGTTCGCCTCGAGGGCACCGCGGTATCCGTCCAAGCGGAGTGCTGCGGCGCTGACGGATCCGCCGGCGGGGTTGCTGCCGATCGCGGCGATGCGCCGGTGTTGGCGGTCGATCAGGTACTGCGTGGCGGTGGCCGCGGCGGCTGTGTTCGCCATGGTCACGTGATCGACCGGGCCGTCGAAGATCCTGTCGCCCAGGAGAACGAGTGGGCGGTCCCCGACGAGTACTTTCTCGTCTCCGGGGCCGAGTGCGTGGGGCTGGAAGATCAGTCCGTCCGACAGCTGGCGGCTGGAGCCGGAGAGGACGGCGATCTCGGCGTCTCGGCGCGCTCCGGTCTGCTGGATGATCACGGTCCAGCTGTGCCGCTCGGCCTCCGACATGATGACCGTCGCGAGCTGGCCGAAGTACTCGATCGCGAGATCCGGGATCGCGAGGGTGATGAGCCCGGTCTGGCCGGTGCGCAGTCCGCGCGCGGAGACGTTGAGTTGGTATCCGAGATCGCGGACTGCCTTGAGGACGAGATCGCGGGTCTCGGGTCTGACGTTGGCGTTGCCGCTGAGCACGTTGGAGACCGTGCGAGCGGTGACGCCTGCAGCAGCGCCGACATCGGCCATGGTCACCGGGCGGGTTCGCGATCGCGGCATCGGCATCATCCCTCCCATGAGCGTTCCCCGATCATCCCAGGTCGACGGTCGGCGAGAGGCGCACGGTCACCCAGGCGATGGCGGGGATCCGGAGCGAGAGGACGCCGTCGGTCAGCGCTACGGCGAGGGGCCGCGGAGTGACGGTGTCGGGGAGCTCCGCCGAGTTCGTCGCGAAGGGGTCCTCGTGTCGGAGGATCAGTGCCTCTGTCACCGTGAGGGTGGGGAACGACGTGAGGTCGACCGTGGTGTCCGTGACGCCGTCGGTCGCGCGGTTGACGATCATCAGGTCGAGCGAGCCGTCGGCGTGCGCCGCTGCGGCGAAGGCGAGGACGGGAGCGGAGTCATCGCCCGCTCCCGTGCTGTCCGCCTCGACGACGGTCCGGAGCGCGGTGGCGCCGGCGGAGCGCCGTGCCTGGGCGAACGGCCAGAAGGTGCTCTGCCGCCAGGCGGGGCCGTCCGGCTCGGTCATGATCGGACCGATGACGTTCACCAGCTGAGCCATGCTCGCTGCCCGGACGATGTCGGCTCTGTTGATCATGCTGATGAGCATGTCGCCCACGACGACGGCGTCCGCTGCCGTGTAGCGGTCCTCGAGGAGTCGGGGCGCCTCCTCCCATTCGAGCCCTCCGGCGACTCGTTCATCGTGTGCGACGAAGTCCCACACGTTCCACTCGTCGAAGGAGATGGCGATCGGACGCTCTGATCGCCTCTGTGCTCGGACCTGTCCGATCGTGTCGGCGATGGCGGTGATGAAGCGGTCCATGGCGACGCCGGAGGCGAGGAACGCGGAGAGGTCGCCGTCGTAGCGGAAGTACTGGTGGCACGAGACGAAGTCGACGTGCTCGACCGTGTGCAGCAGCACCTCCTGCTCCCAGGCTCCGAAGGTGGCCATCCGGTCGTTCGAGCTGCCGCAGACGATCAGTTCGAGGTCGGGGTCGAGTGCGCGCATGGCGGCGGCGGTGCGGGCGGCGAGACGCCCGTACTCGCCGGCGCTGAGATGGCCGATCTGCCACGGCCCGTCCATCTCGTTGCCGATACACCAGAGCCGGATGTCGTGCGCCTCGTCGGCGCCGTTCGCGCGCCGCTCGTCCGAGAGCGTCGTGCCGCCGGGGTGGTTCGCGTACTCCAGCAGGTGCAGGGCCGAGCGGATTCCGTCGGTCCCGAGATTCAGCGCCATCATCGGCTCGACGCGCGCCGCCCGGCACCAGCGGACGAACTCGTCGATCCCGAAGCGATTCGGCTCGACGGTGTGCCAGGCCGGATCGAGCCGGACGGGACGATTCTCGACCGGACCGATGCCGTCGCGCCAGTCGTACGCCGAGACGAAGTTGCCGCCCGGGTAGCGGACGGTCGTGACTCCGAGCTCCTCGACGAGCGCGAGGACGTCGGTGCGGAATCCGTCGGCGTCGGCGCTCTCGTGCGAAGGATCGAGCAAGCCGCCGTAGACGCCTCGGCCCAGGTGCTCCACGAACGATCCGAAGAGCCGCGAATCGATCGTCCCGACCGTGAAGGCGGGGTGCACGATGCCGTGCGCTCGGTGGACGGGGTGCGAGGTCATGGCCGTTCCGTTTCATCGATGAACTGGTGCGCACAGTATGCACGCCTCGACCAGCGCACCGCGATACGACCGGGTGAATCGCGGATATTGACGGAGGCGGCCCGGCGGCTCTACTATCGCCGACAGCGGTCCTCGATTTCATCGATGAAATACCTGGCACCAGGTGGCCGAGTCAATGAAGACAGTGAAAGCGAGGCACGTCGTGAGGCGTCACAGCACCCGGATCAGCATTGTCGCAGCGGTCACAGCCGCCACTGCGGCCCTTCTCCTCAGCGGTTGCACGCCGTCGTCCGCAGGAGGCGCCTCGGCCGGGAACGGCGGCGACACCCTGACCGTCTGGCACTACTACTCCGTCGACGGCCAGACCGCCGGACTCGAGGAGCTCGCGTCGGACTTCGAGTCGACGCACGAGGGGGTCGCAGTCGAGAACGTCTACGTTCCGTTCGACCAGCTGACGAACAAGCTCGTGCAGGCCGCGGGAACGGGCACCGGCCCCGATGTGGTCGTCTACAACGCCGCCGACACCTTCACCCTCACCGAGGCGAAGGCCATCGAGCCGATGAACGAGTGGTGGGACCAGTACGCCGACGCCGGGCAGTTCCCTGACGCCGTCGTGCAGAAGGTCGGTGACGACGTCATGGGCGTGCAGGGCTTCGTGAACCTGATCGGCCTCTGGTACAACCAGGACATCCTCACCGAGCTGGGTGTCGAGGCTCCCACCTCGTTCGAGGAGCTCGAGGCGGATCTCGCCTCGGCCACGGCCGCCGGGAAGGACGGCATCACGCTGACCGGCAAGGCGAACTCCGAGGGAGAGTGGCAGGCGTTCCCGTGGCTCTCGCGTGCCGGGTGGGACTACGCCGCACCCGAGCAGCAGCCGCTGCAGGACGCGTTCGCGATGGTGCAGGACTGGACCGAGAAGGGCTATCTGACCAAGGAGGCGGCGACGTGGGACCAGACGGTCCCCTTCCAGCAGTTCGCCGCGGGGAACACGGCCTTCGCCGTGAACGGCAACTGGCAGATCACCTCGGCCGAGAAGGACGCCGCGTTCGAGTACGGGGTCGTGCCGATCCCCGTCGGTGAAGACGGCTCCGTCTACCTCGGCGGTGAGGTGCAGAACGTGGGCGCCTTCTCCGAGAACAAGGAGCTCGCGCAGGAGTACCTCGAGCAGGAGTTCTTCTCGAAGCAGGGGCAGCTGACGCTGCTCGACGCCTTCGGCTCGATCCCCGCCCGCGCCGACGCGGCTGCCGACGACAAGGTCGGCAGCGATCCGATCCTTTCCCAGTTCGCGGCGATCCTTCAGGACGACGGCCACACTTCGCCCGACCCGGCGATCCCGTCCGAGAACGTCGCGAAGGTGCTGCAGACCGTCGGTGAGTCCTGGAGCGCGGCGGTCGCCGGTAGCGGGACCCCCGAGCAGCTGTCGGGCGACCTGATGACGACCCTGACGCCGCTGCTTCAGCAGTAGCAGAGACCGACGAGAGAACGGAACGACCGTGAGCAGCACCTCGACCACGACCCGGAGACGATCCGGTGTCGGCGGCGGCCGATTGGGCTTCGCCGCACCGGGAGGAGTGCTGCTCGCGGCGCTGTCGCTCTACCCCATCTACCTGCTGATGAGGATGAGCGTCAGCGAGGTCAGCTCCGGAACCCTCAACGGGGACTGGCCGTTCGTCGGAGTGCAGAACTTCCTCGCGCTGCTCCAGGGCTCCGACCTCGGCGGCGCCACGCTGCGCACCGGGGCCTTCGTGGTCCTGGTCACGGTCGTCGGGGTCGTCGGAGGACTCGGAGCGGCGATCGCCCTCCGTTCCTCCCGGCTGGGCAGTGCCTTCCTCCTGGGGATGATGGTGTTCATCTGGGCCATGCCGCCCGTGGTGAACGGCAGCATCTGGAAGTTCCTCCTCGCCGATCAGGGTCTGGTCAACACGCTCGTGCGGGCGACCGGCCTCTCGGCGGAGGGCGTCCCCTTCCTCTACGACGCGAGGTTCGCGCTGCTCTCGGTCGCGATCGTGAACGCCTGGGCCGTCATCCCCTTCAATGCGCTGGTCTTCCGGTCGGCTCTGCTGGGCATCGACCCCGAGATCCTCGAGGCGGCCTCGGTCGACGGCGCGAGCCGCTGGCAGGAGATCCGGAGCATCCTCATCCCCGCGGCGCGGCCGACCGCCGTCATCCTGGCGATCCTGACCGTCGTCTACGCCTTCCGCAGCTTCGACTTCATCTACGTGATGACCGCCGGCGGCCCCGGAGACGCGACGTCCACGCTGCCCTACCTCAGCTACTCCCAGGCCTTCGTCCAGCACGACTACGGACTTGGTTCCGCGACGGGCATCATCGCCCTCGCCATCGTGGCGGTCCTCGCCGTCGTCTACGTCCGATCGACCAGGAGCGAGTCCTGATGAGCACCCTCACCGCCCCCCTGACCCGCCTGCGAGGCGGCGCTGCGACCCGCGTCGCGCGACCGTCCCGCACCCGGGAGCCGGTCGCCTTCACCGTACGCGTGGTGCTCTACGTCCTGTACGGGCTGCCCCTTGTCTGGATCGTGCTCACCTCCCTCAAGCGCCAGGGCGACGTGGTCGGCGGAGCGATCCTCTCGGCGCCCTCCTTCGACGCCTATGCGGAGGCGCTCGCGAACCCCGCCCTCGCGACGGCGCTCGCCCAGTCGGCGCAGATCGCCCTCGGGACCACTGCACTGGTGCTCGCGCTCGGCGTCCCGTTCGCCTACGCGCTGCGCCGCGTCGACGGCGTCGTCGCCGGTCTCGTCCTCGGGCTGCTGATCTTCCTGCAGATGGTGCCGCAGACGGCGAGCATCATCCCTCTGTTCGCGATCTTCAGCAGGCTCGGTCTTCTGGACACCACCGCCGGTCTCGTCCTCGCCGATACGGCGATGTTGCTGCCGTGGGCCGTGCTGCTGCTGCGACCGTTCTTCGCCGCGGTGCCCGACGCCATCGAAGAGGCCGCCTCCATCGACGGGGCCGGTCGGTTGCGCACCTTCTTCGCCGTCGTCGTCCCGATCGTTCGAAACGGCATGGCGACGGTCGGCTCGCTGATCTTCCTCGTCGCCTGGGGCGAGTTCCTCTTCGCGATCAACCTCTTCCTCTCTCCGGTCAACTACCCGATCAGCGCTCTCATCGCGCAGCAGACGTCGGGGTACGGGATCGACTGGCCCGGGCTGATGGCTCTCGCGGTCATCTCCTCGCTGCCGCTGCTGGCCGTCTACGTGCTGTCGTTCCGGCTGCTGCGTGAGGGCCTCGCCGTCGGCAGCGTCAAGTAGCAGTCGTCCTTCCTCTCGTCCCGCGCCACTCTTGAAAGATCCCGTCATGACCTTCTCCCCAGCCCTGCCCGTTGACCCGGCCGCCGGGACCCTGACACCCCTCGCCATCGACCGGGTCCAGCTGGACCCGGAGGGGTTCTGGGGACGTCGGGTCGCCGTCAACGCGACCGCCACCTTCGAGCACAACCTCGGCTGGCTGGAGCGCGCCGGATGGCTGCGCAATTTCGAGCTCGCCGTCGGGGGCGGACTCGCCGAAGGCCGTCGCGGACGCGAGTTCGCCGACTCCGAGGTCTACAAGACCCTCGAAGGGCTCTGCTGGCACACCGCCGGACGTGAGGACCCGGAGACCGAATCGATCATCCGCGCTCTCACCGCCCGCATCGTCAGTGCGCAGGAGAGCGACGGCTATCTCGGCACCCGCTTCGGCCGGCACGGTCAGGCTGAACGTTACAGCGACCTCGAGTGGGGCCATGAGCTGTACAACGCCGGACACCTCCTCCAGGCCGCGGTCGCGCGACTGCGCACCCACGGTGAGGACGGGTTCACGCAGGCCGCGCGCCGTCTCGCCGACCACATCTGCTCGGAGTTCGGGGCGGACGGCCGCCAGACGGTCTGCGGACATCCGGAGATCGAGGTCGCGCTCACGGAGTTCGCCCGCGCCACGGGGGAGGAGCGCTACCTCGAGCAAGCCCGCGTGTTCTTGGACCGCCGCGGTCACCAGAGCCTGGAAGACGTCGAGTTCGGTCGCGCCTACTTCCAGGACGACGTCCCGATCCGCGAGGCCAAGGTCCTCCGCGGACACGCGGTGCGCGCCCTCTACCTCACGTCCGCGGTGGTCGACGTCGCCGTGGACACTGATGACGCCGAGCTGCTCGCGATCGTCGAGCGGCAGTGGGAGGCCACAGTCGCACGCCGGACCTACATCACCGGTGGAATGGGCTCGCATCACCAGGACGAGGCGTTCGGCGCCGACTTCGAGCTACCCAACGACCGCGCGTACTGCGAGACCTGCGCCGGCGTGGGCTCGATCATGCTCTCGTGGAGGTTGCTGCTCGCCACCGGCCGCCCGCGCTACGCGGACCTGATCGAACGCACTCTGCACAACATCATCGCCACCGCCGTGTCCGAGGACGGCCGCTCCTTCTTCTACGCGAACACCCTCCACCGGCGCGAGCCGGGCGTCGCGTCCTCCCCGGAGGAGCAGTCCAAGCGCGCGGACTCCAGTCAGCGGGCGGCGTGGTTCGACGTCGCCTGCTGCCCCAACAACCTCGCCCGCACCTTCGCCTCGCTGTCCGGCTACCTCGCCACCACCGATGCGAAGGGTGTGCAGCTGCACCAGTACGCGTCCGCCACGATCTCCGCCGCTCTCCTCCAGGGAGACGTCTCGATGGAGGTCTCCAGCGACCTGCCGGAGCGGGGGCGAGTCGCCGTGACCATCACGCGCACACCCGTCGAGCCGTGGACTCTGACGCTGCGGATCCCGACCTGGGCGACGAACGCGGACGTCGTCGTCGTCTCCGCCGACGGGGATGCTGCCGAGACGCCGACCGGACCGTTCCACGGCACGCTCCACCTCGAACGGCGTTTCTGCGTCGGCGACCGGATCGAACTCGACCTCCCCTTCGAACCCGTCCTCGTGCAGCCCGACGAGAGGATCGATGCCACCCGCGGCACCGTCGCCGTCCAGCACGGACCGGACATCCTCTGCCTCGAGTCCGTCGACCTCCCCGCCGGCGCCCACGTCGACGACATCGCCCTGGACGCCGGAGCGGTCCCGATCGCACGAGAGGGGCGTGTGACGCTCGCCGGCAGCGTCGCCGAACGCGACGAGCACGAATGGCCCTTCTCCAGAATCCCTCGAACCCCGCACCGACGGCCGTTGACCGTGGCGCTCACCCCGTACCGGTCGTGGGGATCCCGAGGTCCCGTGTCGATGCGCATCTGGCTTCCCGTGAACCACTCCTGATTCCCGGGCGAGCTCCCACCGCCGGGCGGATCCTCGCTCCTCTGCGGCGGCCGCCGGTCACCGCATCCGCACTTCGACGAAGAAGGCAGGACATGTCCCTCCTCTCACGCAGAGCCTCTCGGCTGCTCGCGGCGCTCACGATCGGCGTCATCGCCGCAGCAGGATCGGTGGTGGTCGGCCAGACCGCCGACGCCGCCACCAGCTACCCCTACACGCTCGCCTCCGACAAGATCCGCGCGAGCTTCGCCGCGGACGGGTCGATGCAGTCGCTCAAGATCGTCGGCGACCTACACGACACCGAATACCTGATGAACCCGGACAGCGCTCCGGAGCAGGCCCGCGAGACGAACAGCAAGTACCGCCAGTGGTTCGGGAACCTGATGTTCTCCTACGCGAACGGCACGGGAGCAGTGTCGACCACCGGTGTCGGCGCGAACCCCTGGAAGACCGCGTGGACCTCCCAGTCGGCCGACGGCCGCACCGTCTCGGCGACGTCGAGCAGTGTGACGGTCACCCACCAGAACTCCACCAACGCGGAAGGCGTGAAGGGCTTCACCGTCACCGAGACGTACTCTCTCGCCTCCGACGGCTCCCTGGTCTGGAAGCAGGACGTCAAGAACACCGCGGCCACGCAGCTCGTCATCGGCGACTGGGGTGTCCCCGTTCCCGGCAACGAGCTATGGAGGCAGGGCGACTCGATCTACGAGACCCGGGTCCTCACACACTCCTACGTGGGTAAGAACGGCTCCTACGTCACTCTCGAGCGTCCCAGCGGCCAGGGCCCGTTCATCGCCATGACCGCCGACACCGCATCCGGCTCCGGCTTCGAGTACCAGGACCGCTGGCGCACCGAGGAAGTCGGCAACACCTCCTGGGCCTGGAACTCGGCGAACGAGAGCTCGAACATCAAGGGCCTCAACATCTACTACCCGCACTCCACCGCGATCCAGAAGACCAACCGCGGCTACCTCAGCTCCACCAGTGTCGCCATCGCGCCGGGCGCGACGAAGAGCTACACCTATCGCATCGGCAAGGTCGATGACGACGCAGCACTCAAGCAGACGATGTTCGATCGAGGGCTGCTCGACACCACGGTCGTCCCCGGACTCATCGTGCCCATCGACCGGCGCGCAGAGATGGCGTTCCGGATCAAGGGCACCATCACGTCAGTCACCGCGCGCAACCGCAACGACCTCAAGGGGTCAGCGCCCACGAACCCCGTCGTGACGTTCTCCCGGAGCAACGGCGACTACCGGATCTACGGGATGACCTTCGACCGCACGCAGCTGGGCGCCAACGACGTCACCGTCTCGTACACGGACCAGACCGGCGCCGCGCGGCAGTCCGTCCTCCAGTTCTCCGTGATCGACAGTGTCGCGGGACTCCTCGACACGCATGCGAAGTTCATGGTCGAGAAGACCCAGTGGAAGCCGTCCGACGGACTCTCCGCGAGCGACATCCGCAACTACACCTTCGACGACTGGATGATGAACGCCCCCGACGGCAGCCTCGCCACCACGACGAACGCCCCTCAGGGCCGCCGCAACGAGTACGCCGGCTACTACGGGCTCGGCGACGACTGGGGACTCCCGCACGGCCAGTTCCTCGCGGAGAAGCTCGTCGCCCTGCCCGACGCCACCCAGATCAAGGCCCTCGACGACTACCTCCAGAAGGCCGTCTGGGAGAACCTGATGGGGAACACGTCGCCCAGCGCCGCGCCGAAGTACACCGTCTACGACTTCTGGGAGCAGGGGAAGCCCGGCAGCCTGAACACCACGCCCGGCTACCGCGGCTACGCCTACCCGCACGTCTACAACACGTTCTTCGGCATGTACAACATCGCCAAGCAGAACCCCTCCGCGATCGCCTACGCCCACCCCGCTCAGTGGTACCTGACGACGGCCTACGGGATCTTCAAGGAGCTCTACGAGGGACCCGTCGCCTACAACTGGGAGACCGGACTCATGGGTGAGCTCTCGACACCCGATCTCATCGCCGCATTGCGCGCCGAGGGACTGGACACGCAGGCCAACGACATCGAAGCGAAGATGGCGATCAAGTACGCCAACTTCTCCTCCAACGCCTACCCCTACGGCTCCGAGTACAGCTACGACAACACGGGGGAGGAGGCGGTCTACACCCTCGCCAAGCTCAATGTGAACGATGACAAGACGAACGCCCTGCGCGTCATGCGCGACATCGTCGCCAAGACGGAGGCCGCCCGCGGACGCATGCCCGTCTGGTACTGGTACTCCGACCCCACCACCATCACGGGCGAGAACTGGTGGCAGTTCCAGTACAGCGCCTCCCTCGCCGGCTACACGATGGACGACTACATCAACCACACCGCAGCACTCGAGACCGGAACCACGGCCATCACCGCCGCGCGCCGCGCCGAGCTGCAGCGCCTGAACTACGCCGGCAAGGTCGCAGGACTCGCGACCATCAACTCCGGCCAGATCAGCAACGCGCCGGCCAACATCGGAGCCGCATCGTGGTCGTACCAGGCCGAGCGCGGCAACCTCGGCACCCTCGGGGTCGGCGGAGGCGCGAACGTCAAGCTGAACAACGGCTGGCGGGGCATGACCGGCGAGAGCGATCTCGGACTGTGGGGCACCCTGCAGACCCTCAGCGCCGACGTCGTCACCGATGACCCGATCTTCGGAGTCGTCGGATACGGAGCGGACGTCTCGCGGGACGCCTACTCCACCACCGTCATCCCGAAGGACGGCCTGCAGCGCCGCCTCAACCTGGTGACCCAGCAGCTGTCGGTCGACCTCGAGAACGACGCCTACTCGCAGGCGATCGTCGGCTCGAACAGCGCCGACCTGCGCCTGGACATGCTCAACCGCACCGGCACCGCACACTCCGGCATCGCGGAGGTCAGCGGCCTCGCGCAGGGCAGCTACGCGGTCATCGTGAACGGCGTGCGCCAGCGCACCGTCAACGTCTACCGGCCCGCCTCTCTCGCGGGAACGCTTCCCGCGCCGGTCCGCGTCCCGTTCGATGCGCCCGCCGGCAGCACGTACATCGTCCACCTGGTCTCGACCGCCCCGGGCGCGAATGCGGCGCCGACCGTCAACGCCGGACCCGACCAGGCCGGGCTGTCCCTCGGACTCGATCCGATCCAGCTCAGCGGATCCGCCTCCGACGACGGACTCGGCTCGCCGAACGGAACCCTGACGACGCAGTGGAGCGTGCAGTCTGCTCCTGCCGGTGCCACCGCGACCTTCGCGTCGCCGACTGCTCGCCGCACGTCTGCGTCGGTGAGTACCGCCGGCAGCTACGTGTTCGCACTCCGGGCAAGCGACGGCGTCCTTGCGACCACCGACACGGTGTCCGTGACCGTTCAAGCCCTGCAGCCGCTCCCGGCCGACTGGGTGACCTACACCTTCGACTCATCGTCGAACGGCACCGTCCCCGACGCCTCCGGCAACGGCAACGCGCTCGCGCTCAAGGGGACGGCGGCAACCGCCACCGACGGCACGGCGAGCGTGCTGCGGCTGAACGGAAGCGACGGGGCCTTCGCCCAGCTGCCGTCGGACATCCTGTCACGCTCGAAGGACCTGACCATCTCGATGAGGGTGAAGGTCGATTCGATCTCCACCTTCAGCCGGCTGTTCGACTTCGGCAGCAGCACCCAGAAGTACGTGTTCCTCACGCCGAAGTCGACTGACGGGAAGCTAGGGCTCGCCCTCACGACCTCCGGTAATGGAGCGGAGACACGGATCTCGACGAACTTCACGATGCCCGCTGGGCAGTGGACCGACATCAAGGTGACCTTCAAGGCGAATACGAACGGCACGACGACGGGAACGATCTTCGCCAACGGAGTGCAGGTCGGGCAGAACACCGCCATGCCGCTCGCTCCGAAGGACCTAGGCCGCACCAGCGGCAACTTCCTCGGCAAGTCACAGTTCCCCGACCCGTACCTCGCCGGCAGCTTCGACAGCTTCGAGATCGACGGAGTCGTGCGCTAACGACACCCGAAAGACCAGCGCTGAACCGCTCGTCGCCCCCTCCTCACGCGGCGACGAGCGGTTCAGCACCTCTTCCCGCGCACAACTTCTGCGCATCAGCCCTCGCCCGCTGGCGCCACCGAGGGGCGAGCTGGTTGAGGTTGCTCGAGACGTACCCGATCGTGCTGCGGATGTTCATCAGATCCGCGGCAACTGACGTGAACTCCGCGTCCGTGATGACCGCGTCCTCGGCCGTCGCGGACTCGAACGGGGAAGTGCGACGCCCGCAGCGGGTCGAGCAGGCTGTCGCCGGCGACTACTCGCCGTCCTTCGCCCTCGCGCTGATGCAGAAGGACGCGGGGCTGATCCAGGCCTACGCGGACAGCGTCGGCGCACCCGTCCCCGGCGTCGCGACGGCCCGCCACTACATCGACGAGGCGATGGCCGCCGGCTTCGGCGGGGAGAACGCCTCGGCGCTGATCAAGGCGATCGCCGCGGAGGCCGACGTCGACCTGACCCGGCGCTGACCCTCCGCCCCGGGGTGCCCCTGCCCGGCCGTGACGGCCGCCGCAGGGGCTCCCCCGGCACCCTCCCCGTCCCGGCCGCGCCGCGTGCTTCACTGGAGGGATGACCACGCGTGACGACCACATCGCCGACTTCGCCGAGTTCCTGACCGCCTCCCCCTCCTCGTACCACGCGGCCGCCGAGGCGGCACGGCGCCTCGAGGGAGCCGGATTCACGGGGCTGGACGAGACGCAGGCGTGGCCCGCGGGGCCCGGCCGGTACTACGTCGTCCGCGACGGCGCGATCATCGCCTGGCACCTGCCCGAGGGCTCCGGGGCGACCACGCCCTTCCGCATCCTGGGCGCCCACACCGACTCCCCCGGCTTCATGCTCAAGCCCCGGCCGACGATCGGTTCGAAGGGCTGGCTGCAGGCCGGCGTCGAGATCTACGGCGGCCCGCTGCTCAACTCCTGGCTCGACCGCGAGCTCGAGCTGGCCGGGCGCGTGGTCACCCGCGACGGCTCGACGCGCCTGCTCCGGACCGGCCCGCTGCTGCGGATCCCGCAGCTCGCGATCCACCTCGACCGCACGGCGAACGAGGGACTCACCCTCGACCGCCAGAAGCACACCGTCCCCGTGTTCGGCATCGGCGACGCCTCCGAGGTCGACCTGCTCCAGCTGCTCGCCGCGCACGCCGGGCTCGACGACGCCTCCGACATCGCCGGCTACGACCTGCTCACCGCCGACACGCAGGCGCCGCGCCGCTTCGGCCTCGACGAGATGCTCCTCGCCGCCGGGCGGATGGACGATCTCAGCTCCGTGCACGCCGGCCTCGTCGCGCTCCTCGCGGCGAGCGCCGATCCCGCGGCGCCGCCCGCGCACATCAGCGTGCTCGCCGCCTTCGACCACGAGGAGCTCGGCTCGGCGAGCCGGTCCGGAGCGAGCGGGCCGTTCCTCGAGGACGTCCTCTCGCGCATCGGCACGGCCCTCGGCGCCGGCGTCGACGAGCGCGCCCGGGCGATCGCCGCCTCCTGGTGCCTCTCGGCCGACGCGGGCCACTCCGTGCACCCCAACTACTCCGAGAAGCACGATCCCGCGAACCAGCCGGTGGCCGGGAAGGGGCCGCTGCTCAAGATCAACGCGACGCAGCGCTACGCGACGGATGCGCGCGGCGCGGCGCTGTGGGCGGGCGTCTGCGAGCGCGCCGGGGTCGGGTACCAGGAGTTCGTCTCGAACAACTCGGTGCCGTGCGGATCGACGATCGGCCCGCTGACCGCGACCCGGCTCGGCATCTCCACGGTCGACGTGGGAGTGCCGCTGCTCTCGATGCACTCGGCGCGCGAGCTCGCCCACGTGGACGACCTGGTCGCCCTGACCGCGGCGATCGAGGCGTTCTTCACTCCCTGAGCCGGGTCCGGCGCGATCGGGGCACCGCGGCCTGGCGCACCCGCCGGACGGACCCCCGGCTCCGCTCAGTCGCCGGGCGGCCGCCGGCGCTGCTGCTTCGTCTCGGAGCGCTGCTGCTTCGCGGCGAGCCGGCGGCGGGTGGAGCCGCGCGTGGGCCGGGTCGGGCGCCGCGGGGCGGAGGGCGGCGCGAGGGCCGCGGTGATGATCCCGCGGAGCAGCTCGAGGGCCGTCTCGCGGTTGCGCAGCTGCGAGCGCTCCTGCGCCACCGTGACGGTGACCGCTCCGGAGACGAGCCGCCGCCCGAGGCGCTCGAGCAGGCGCGAGCGCTGCTCGTCCGAGAGGGCCGTCGACTCCTCGACGCTCCAGGTGAGCTGCACGCGGCTGTCGGAGGTGTTCACGTGCTGCCCGCCGGGCCCGGAGGAGCGCGAGAACCGCCACTGCAGCTCCGATGCGGGGACGACGAGCCCCGGCCGCACCTCGAGATCCATGCGGCAAGCCTGGCACGCGCCCGCCCCGGAGCGGGAGCGCCGGCGATCCGCTCCCGGGTGCGGTGTCCTCTTCCGGACGTGTCCGCTACAGGCTCTTGTCCCCGCGGTGGTCACGTCCGGACACTGGAGAGGTGCCCGGGCGGGCGCATCGGCCGACTCCTCACTGCCACCCGAAGGCGTCGAGGGGTCGGCCGCACGGCTCGGTCCCGCGGGAGCTCAATCGCGCGGCACCGTCTCGGCGAGGTCGATCTCGCCGTCGTCCAGCGCTCCCGGCTCGAGCGCCTCCGGATCATCGAGCACCGGCTCTCCGGCACCGGCGTCGCCGTCGCGGGTGCGCGAGTCCGCCGCCCACGCCGTGCCGAGCGCGAAGAGCGTCGCCACTCCGTAGTGCTCCATCGCGGCGGCCACGCGGCGGCGGCCGGTCCGCGGATTCATGCCGAGCCGGTGCGACGCGGTCTCGAGCGTGACGCCCTGGCGCATCAGCCGGAGCAGCGGCAGCCAGCTCTGGTCGACCGCTCCGATCGGAGCGGCCTGCCGCCACAGCACCTCGAAGTACGACTCGACCAGACCGGCCAGCGCCGCATGGCGCACGCCGAGCACGCTGGTCGGCTTCGTCTCGCCCCACTCGAACGGGACGGCGAGGTGGTCGCCGTCGACCCAGAACCAGCTCGGCGGGCTCTCGAGGAGCCGGTACTCGACGCCCGCCGCCTGGTACGCCTCCACCCGGGCGAGCACCCGGGGGTCGCGCGCGCCGGCGGCCGGCATGATGACGCGCACCCGGTCCTTCGCCGCGAGCGCGTGCCCGAAGCGGATCGCCCGCTCCGTCGGCGGGTCGAGGAACCGCTCCACGTTCGGGAGCACCGCCACGAGCGAGCCGGAGTCGCGGCGCACCAGGTCGAACCAGAGGTCCTCGGACGCGTGCGGCCCGTGGCGGAGGAGGGTCGGCACGGGATCCGACGTGTCCTCGCCGACCCGCCAGGCGCCGAGCAGCATCGGCAGGCCCGCGACGACGCGCTCGATCCCGTCCAGGGACTCCCTGCCCGCCCGCCGCGCCGACTCGGTGTGCCGGGCGATGGCCGCGGCCGCCCACTCCATCGGCGCCGGGAAGTCGAGCTGCTCGCCCTCGCCGCCCATGAGCCCCCGGCCGCGGAGCCGCTCGATCGCCGCGGCGACCTCGGCCGCGTCGATGTGGGTCAGCTCCGCCGCGTCGGCCAGCGTCGCCGGCCGTCCCCGCAGCAGCGCAGCCAGGAGTCCGTCGTCGTCCATGCGTCTCCTTCGCCGTGGGCCGTCACCCGAGGGTGCCGTCTCCGCGGTCGAGGAGCAAGGGACGCGCGGCGGACGGCGGGGAGCGGCCAGGCGGGGGCGGCGGATGAACTCGTGACGGGCACGGACCTCGGCTCACCTGAGGAGACCAGCCGGAAGATCAGGGCCGTCCCTGGTTCTCCGTCTTGATGCCTCCCCAGGCCTACTGTTCTGCGACGTCCCGTACGCGACCGGACTCCGAGCCCTTGAGAGAGGAGACGTCTGGTCGACTTCAGACGCTCGGGCTCCCGTCGTCGAGGTCCTCGTGGTGGCGGTCGACGTATCCAGCCATGCCGGGGACCGTGAAGGCGATCTGGCCGTGCTCGGGTGAGTAGACCAGTCCTTTGCTGATGAGCGCGGCACGGTAGGGCCCGAGGCTGGTTGTCGGGATACCCATTCGCTGCGTGACGAGAGCGGTGGAGGAGGGTCCCTCACCGTCGGCTGCCATGGCGCGGAGCATTCGTCGCTCTGAGCGCGTGGCTCGCTGCCATCGTGAGCGGAAGAATCCGGCATCGAGCTGTTCGGTCCCGTACTGCACTGCTGCCGTGGCGTCGGCCAGAGTGACAAGACGACTGGAGAGGTTCCATGCGGCCTGCCCGTACTCCTGAATGAAGTACGGGTAGCCGCCTGCGGCTTCGAGGAGAATCTCGAGCGCATCGGGAGCGAACTCAGCGCCGAGCCGCTCCGCGGGCTCTCGGAGAGCGTGCGCCGCATCATCGCGAGAGAAGGTGCCTATCTGTCGATAGTTGAAGAGGCGCTCGGCGTACGAACGCGTCTCCGTGAGGACACGGGGGAGATTCGGGAGGCCGGCGGCGATGATGTAGAACGGCCACTCCCGCTGGTTCGCCGCATGCTGAGCGGCGATGAGCGCACCCATCGTCTCCGCATCGAGGTCCTGCATCTCATCGACGAACACACCGAAGGCACGACGACGCTCCCCCAGAGCGGTGGAAACGTCTTCGACGAGCTCGAGGAGGTCGACTTCAGCGTCGCCGGAGTCGGCACGTCCGTCGTTGAGTGCGACTCCGAGTTCGATCCCCGTTGCACCGACCTTCGCATTGAACGAGGAGATCGTGCCGAGCGCTTCTCGCATCAGCGCCGTCGGCTTCGAGCGGGTGAGCTTGCGAGCGGACACGACGAGCTCTCGAGCCAGGGCACGCCGTACGGCCCGCGCGCCGCCTTCATCCCGACGCGCCTCGAGGCGCACCGTGAGCCACTCGAACGACTCCGCCATGCGGTGCATCTCGTTCAACAGCACCGTCTTGCCGACGCCGCGGAGGCCCGTGAGGACGATGCCGCGATCGCTCATTCCATGCGTGACACGAGCGCGGATCGTGTCGAACGCTTCGAGCTCGCCAGTCCGACCAACGAGCTCGGGCGGCCGCCGACCGGATCCAGGGCTGTAGGGGTTCTGCTCAGGCAACATCTAGCCGATGATAGTCACCTCTAGCCGAAACCTAATTCATCGCTATCGACTGCAATCGTCCGCGCCGGCGCCACGTGGTGGCGACCATGCGATGCTGCGAACCCCCGTTCCAGCTTCCCTTCGAGTCGCCGCCGGGCAGCGCATCGGACCCTGCACGCTGAAGGGCGAGCGCGAGCCTTGTCCGCTCCGACCGAGGATCGGCTCGCGCCGTCGATCCGGGTTCGGCCGGGCGCATGCTGCTGCGGTCACTCGGACAGCAGCGGGATCGAGCGGCCCACGCGCCTGCCGTACTCGGCGATGGCGCGGCCGACGGGGAGCCGCTCGGCCTCGTAGCGCTCGAGTGCCTCGTCGACCGGGTGCCGCGCGAGGGAGGCGGCGAGGGCCAGCGCGTCGCCCGCCGCCTTGGCCGCGCCCATGGCCGTGTGCGGCCGCACCGTCACGGCGGCGTCACCGAGGAGGGCGACCCGGCCGCGGACCGTCCGCGGCGGGACGTAGTCGACGATCGCCTGCAGGAAGGGCTGCGACTCGGCCAGGACGGCAGCCGCGAAGGGCGGCGGCAGGCGGTCGACCGCGTCCTCCTCGAGCCGGCGGCGGAGATCGGGAGCGAGATCGCCGGGCGCGAGGGACACGCTCTCCGACGGACGGCCGGACGCCGTCATCACTCCGCGGAGGGCGTCCTCGGAGAGGGGCCGGTACCAGACCCAGTTGTAGCGCCGTCGGCCGGGCTCCACCTCGCCGGCTGGTCCGGGGACGAGGTAGCCGAGCATGTGCTCGCCGGGCGCGGTGTAGAAGGCGAAGCGTCCGAGCAGAGTCGCCGCGGCCCCGGCGGGGAGCGCCGACTCCGGGATCAGCCCGCGCCAGGTCGAGTAGCCGGCGTAGCGGTTGCCCGGCGCCTCGGGCGCGACCGCCGCGCGCACGACGGATCCGAGGCCGTCGGCTCCGATGACGACGTCGAACTCCAGGCCGCTCCCGTCGCGCAGCTCGACGACGACCGGGTCCGTCCCGGTCGAGGGGCGCACCCCGGCGACGGCGTGGCCGAGGAGGTAGCGGTCGGCGGGGATCCGCGAGCGGAGCGTGTCGTAGAGGTGGTCCCACGACACCTGCGTCTGCGGGGAGGGGTCGCGGCCGATCACGCGCCCGGAGCGGTCGAGGGTGATCCGCTCGTGCGCAACGACGCCGACCCGCGCCTCGTCGTCGCGGCCGATCGCGTGCAGGAGGTCGATCAGGTCCTGCTGGGCCACCAGCCCGGCGCCCCGCCGCGACAGGCCCGTCGCCGACCGCTCGAGGACCGTCACGCGGTGCCCGTCGCGGACGAGCAGGGCCGCGGCGAACAGTCCGCCGATCGAGCCGCCGACGATCCCGACGTCGAGCGGGCGCACCGCTCCTCCTGCTGCCATGAGCGCGACCGTACCGGCGAGCGCGCGGCGCCCGTTCCTACAGACGGCGGAACAGCGCCCCTCAGGCGCGGTCGTCCACCCGCAGCGATCGGATCATCCCGCGGAGCAGGCGCGCCGCCGCCTGCCGCTCCTCCTCCGCGAGCCCCTCCAGCATCCGCAGCTCCACCCCGCGGACGGCGGCGGACGCCTCGGCCAGGCTCCGGCGTCCGCGCCCGGTGAGCCGGGCGGGGAGCGCCTTGCCGACGGGAGCCGCGTCGGGGCGGGTGACGACGCCGTCGCGCTCCAGAGTCTGCAGCAGGACGTTCATCGACTGCCGGGTGACGAAGGCGCCCCGCGCGAGCTCCGAGTTCGACAGGCCCGGCCGCTGGGCGAGGAGCTCGAGGCAGGAGTAGTGGGTGACCGTCATCCCGAGCGGGCGGAGCACGGCCTCCATCGCCGCGCGCAGGGCGCTCGACGCCTCCTTGAGGAGGTAGCCGAGCGAGGTCTCGAGGTCGATGCCGTCTTGACTCATGTCAGTATTCTGACATACGCTCCGGTGTGTCAGAAAGCTGACACAACCGAGGAGGAACCCCATGCCCGTCACCGGCCCCGACTTCGTCTCGCTCCAGGTCCGCGACCTCGCGGCGTCCCAGGCGTTCTACGAGCAGTACCTCGGCCTGGTCCGCTCGCCCGCCGGCCCGCCGCACGCCGTCGTCTTCACGACGACTCCGATCGCCTTCGCCCTGCGCGATCTCGCGCCCGGCACCGACCTCGACTCCGCCTCCCGCCCCGGGGTGGGCGCCGCGATCTGGCTGCACGCGACCGGCGTGCAGGAGATCCACGACGCGCTCGTCGCCGACGGGTACCCCGTCGTCGCGGCTCCCATCGACGGCCCGTTCGGGCGCACCTTCACCTTCGCCGACCCGGACGGCTACCACGTCACCCTGCACGACCGCGCCTGAGCGGGACGGTGCGGACCGCGCCTGAGCTGAGCGGGGCAGAGCGGGACGGGACGGGGCAGAGCGCCTCAGCCCATCGCGCGCAGCTGGGCGGCGAAGAGGTGCAGCGAGCGGTCGACCTCGGGCAGCGCCGGCGTCCGGTTGAGGTGCCCGTGGGGCATGCCGGCGGCCAGGTGCCCGGTCACGGAGACGCCCGCCTCCGCGAGCTGGCGCAGGAGCAGCTCGGCCGACCCCCGCAGCTCGTCGTACTCGTTCACGAGGACCGTGACCGGAGGCAGACCCGCCAGCGGCGCGGAGCCGGGCAGCGCCTCGACGGGGAGGTCGGAGGTCCGCCCGAGGTAGGTGCGCACCATGCCCTCGATGCTCGACGGAGGAAAGCGGAGGACGGGCGGCAGCTCGCGCAGCTCGGCCGCGATCGCGTCGTCGACGGCGGGGTTGGGGAAGTGGGCGAAGGGGTAGGCCAGGAGCACGTGCTCCGGCAGCCGCGCACCGGCGTCGCGCTCGCGGAGGACCGCACCGAGGGCCAGGGCCGCTCCCGCGCTCGCGCCGCCGATCGCGACGGGTGTGGATCCGGACTCCGTGCTGCGGAGGTGCCGCCAGACGGCGTGCACGTCGTCGAGCGGGACGGGGTAGCGGACGTCGGGGCCGGCGAGCCGGTAGTCGACGGAGACGACCCGGGCCCGCGCCCGGTGGGCGAGCTCCGCCGCGACGACGTGCGACTCGCGCATGTCGATGCTCCCGGCGGCGAACCCTCCTCCGTGCACCCAGAGCAGAGCGCGCTCGGGTGCGGCGGGCGAGTACACGCGCAGCGGGACCGGTCCGTGCGGGCCGGACGCGGTCTCCGTGACGACGTCGATCCCCTCGGGCAGCGACCAGGGCCCCGGATCCTCCTCGAAGGCGGCCATGCGGGCGGCCTGCTCGGCGTCGAGCGGATACGCGAGGCCGGCCAGGAGGGGCAGCCGGGCGGCGAGGTACGGATCGAGCGGCATCGGCGCCTCCTGCGGGGTCGGGGTCGCGGACCACGCTAGCCCGGCCGCGGGTCCTCGAGCGGCGCCTGCTCAGCCGCGTCGCTGCAGGAGCATCACGCCGTCCAGGAGCACGGCTGCCGTGCCGTCGGGAGCGGTCACGGCGCGCTCCCTCGTCTCGACGAGCTCCGCGGTCCACTCGGCGGGGTCGAGGGCCAGCTCGGCGAGCTCCTCCTCGGGGCCGACGAGGTGCATCGCTCCGTGGCGGTGGTCGTCGCCGCTCGCTGACGGCGGGGGTGCGGCGTGCGAGACGACGGCGAGGCGGCCGCCGGGAGCGACGACGGAGGCCGCCCGCCGCAGCACGTCGATCCGCGGGAACTCGGCCATCGAGTGCAGGAAGCTCGCCGTCACCAGATCGAACTCCCCCACGACCGGCCAGTCCTCGGCGAGGTCGGCCTGCACGAAGTCCACGTCGGCGCCCCGCTCGGCCGCGGCCGCGCGCGCCCGGCCCAGCGCCGTCTCGGAGAGGTCGAGCCCGGTCACGCGCCAGCCGAGCGACGCCAGCCACAGCGCGTCCGCCCCCTCGCCGGCGCCGAGGTCGAGGGCGCGGCCCGGCGGCAGCGAGCCGACCAGCCCGACCAGCGTCGCGTTCGGCCGGCCCGACCAGATCCGATCGGAGTCGGCGTAGCGCGCCTCCCACTGCTCGCGTGCGGTGCTCATGCTGCTCCTCGTCCCCGGGGCGCAGAGGCACCCGCGTCGAGGATGCCGCGCCGCCGCTCCGGCCGCCAGCCGTCGTGCCGAACCGGCACGGGCACCCGTCCCGCGGACGACACGGCCGGACGGAGCCGCGGCGCCGCGCGGACCCGCCGGACGCACTTCCCCGACACGCCCCGCGCCGATTAGCGTCGGTGCATGGCCCTCCGACTCGAAGAGATCATCGTCGACTGCACCGACTTCCGGACCCTCGGGCACTGGTGGCAGGAGGCCCTCGGCTGGGACGTCGTCGACGAGGACGAGGACGGCATCGAGCTGCTCGCCCCATCGGGCCGCGGGCCGAGCCTGCTCTTCCTCGACGTGCCCGAGCGCAAGACCGTGAAGAACCGCCTGCACCTGGATTTCGTGCCGGACGACCAGGAGGCGGAGGTCGCGCGGCTGGTCGGCCTGGGGGCGACGCGGTCCGACATCGGGCAGGGCGAGCAGTCCTGGGTCGTGCTCGCCGACCCGGAGGGCAACGAGTTCTGCATCCTCTCGGCGCGGGAGTGAGAGCGCTTCCACGTTCCGGGACGGTTGTCGGGAAAGCGCTTCCATGCGCACGCATCGAAAAAGATTCTGAAATGTCAAGGGTAGAACGATCGTTCTCGACTCCCTAGCATCGCCTCCGACGCGTTTCCCGACCGGGAGCGCGCGGAGCCGAGGAGTCACCGTGACCACCTACGACAGACCCGTCGCCGCCGTCGGCATGACGCAGTCGCAGCAGCAGGGCGAACTGCTCGCCGGCCGCGCCCTCGAGAACCGCGCCCTCGGCCTCTACGCGTACGCCTACCGCCTCACGCTGTCGGACTCCGCGGCGAGCGCCGCCCTCCGCCACGCGGCGGTCACCGTCCGCAGCGGACGGCCGCAGGGACTCGACGACACGGGCGCCCTCGACCTGATGCGCTCCGAGGTCGGGCGCGCGAGCGTGCAGCGCGGCGGCTCCGCGATGGAGCGCGCCGAGCAGGCCCCCGCGGCGATCCGCGAGGACGACCTGCTGCGCTCGGGCTTCCACCGCCGCCTGCACGCCCTGCCGACGCTCGAGCGCCAGGCCTGGCTGCTCCGGCACACCGGCGGCCACGACGTCGACGCGATCGCGGCGATGCTGCACGAGCCGGCGGAGCGCATCCGCTCGGCCCTCGCCTCGGCCGCCCGCACGCTGGTCGAGGGCGAGCTGGCCGAGAGCGAGTCCGCGGAGTAGCGCGGCACGAGGTGCCCGAGAGACGCCGGGTCCAGCCGGCGGCGCCCCTCAGGCGTCTGGGACCCGGCCGCGACTCGGCGCGACCGGGAGGACGGGGTCAGTCGAGGTAGTCGATGTCGTCCCACGGCTGGTGGACGTCACCGGTGTCGCGGTCGTCGTCCGGCACCTCGAGCTCCTCGAAGATCACCGGAACACCCGTCGAGATCAGGACGCTGACCTGGCGGTTGCCCACGATCACGAAGTCGACGAGGCCTCCTCCGGCCTGCGTCGCCTCGGTCGCCGACCGCTTCAGCTCGGCGACGTCGGTCCCCTGGGACAGCCCGTAGGTCTTGCCCTCGATGGTGACGGTGGTGCGGATCATGTGGCGCTGCTGCTCCTCGGCTCGATGGGTTCAGCGTACGAATCGCGACAGAGCGCTGCCAGGCCTTGCGGTGGACGCCCGCGGCTGCCACGGGTGAAGGGGCCGGCTGAGGCGAGCGGCGTCCGGAGCCGAGGCCGGAAGCAGCGTGACGGGCCGCTCGGGCGGATCCGCCGCTCCTGACCTCGGTTCCGGACACCGGGCGGCGGAGTCAACCGGGCGCGCTCCACGGAGCTCCCGCCGTAGCGTGGAACCTGTCCGCACGTTCCGCATCCAGCGACAAGGAGGATCCGATGACCGAGAAGAACACTCCCGAGGACCCGCAGACCACCGACCCCGAGCACGTCGACCCCGAGACGGCCACCGACCCCGAGGGCGACCCGGTCGAGAACCCGTCGGGCTGACGCCCGCACCGGAACGGCCCGCGGCCACCGGGACACCGCTGAAAAGGCGGAGTCCCGGGGGTCGCGGGCCGTTCCCGTGTCCGGCGCCGCCATACTGACGGAGTGCAGGCCGAGGACGACGAGCGCAGGGATCTCGAGCGGATCCTGTCGGCCCGACCCCGCGACGACGGCGCCGACCGGGACGAGCGGCGCGAGGCGCTGCGACGGCTCGGCGAGCTGGAGGCGGAGGACGCGCCTCCCGGAGTGACGCGGTCCGGCGCGCGGACCGGCGCCGCGCCGTCTGGAGCGCAGCCGGGCGCGGCGCATCCCGGGACGGCGATCGACTCGCGTCTCCCCCTGCCGGCGACCGCACTTCCGCTGTCGGCGACCGCCGGCTCCGGGACTCCGGAGTCGCCCGCCGAGCACCCCGACCGGCCGGCCCCGCGGACGCCGCACCCCCGCCGCCGCCTCGTGCTCGCCGCCGCGATCGTCGGCGGAGCCGCGGTCGGCGCGATCGTCCCCACCGCGCTCCTCCTCCCTCCGCCCGCGGACCCCGTCGCCCCGCCGACCGCCTCCGCGGATCCCGCCGACCGCTTCGCCGCGCTCGTCGAGGGCTGGGAGCCGACCACCGACGTCCCGCCGGGCCTCGCCCTGCTCGCCGGGGAGGCCGTCGTCTACGGCTCCGGGTTCGACACCGCCGAGAACGACCGCCTGCTGATCACCGAGCCGAACGGCACCACGGTGTGCCTCGCCGTGCAGCGCCCGGACGCGTCCTTCTTCGCCGGCTGCACCGGCTCGGAGGCGTTCTTCGCCGGGGAGCCCCTCCGGGTCAGCGGCACGACGCTCCGCAGCGGCGCCCCGGTGTACACGCAGATCCTGCTCCGCCCGGACGGGACGATCGAGGGCGGCTACCAGCTGGTGCCGGAGTCGCCGCAGCCCGAGGCGGCGGAGTCCGGAACGGTGGAGTCCGGGTCGGTGGAGTCCGGGTCGGCGGACCCCGCGACCAGCGAGCCCTGAACCGCCGAGCCCGCGACCAGCGAGCCGTGAGCCTGCGACCAGCGAGCCTCTAGGCGCGCGTCGCCTCCGCCGCGTCCGCGATCACCTCGGCCGCGGACGCCGTCCGCTCCCACACCGCGCGCTGCAGCTCGGCGCCCGTGCCCCGCGCCAGGACCCGCTCGACGCCGCACACCGCGACCTCCTCGTCGCCCGACTCCGCCAGCGCCCGACCCGCGTGGTCGAGCAGGCGTGCCAGTACCGCGGAGGCGGGGGCCGGGCAGCCGTCGACCGGATCGATGAAATCGCCGGTCGTGCCGTGGCGGCTCGCCAGCCACGAGGAGACGGCGATCACCGGAGTCGGCAGCGGCACGGGCGGGACCCCGGCGCCCGCGTCGCGCACGGCCGTCTCGGCGAGCGCCCGGATCAGGACGGCGATCAGCGCCGAGTCCTCGGCGTGCAGCGGGACGTCGGCGATGCGCACCTCGACGGTCGGGTGCGCACGGGAGAGACGGGCGTCGAAGTAGAGCATGCCCTCGTCCAGCAGCACGCCGCAGGAGGTGAGGGAGGCGACGACGCTCCGGTACTGCTCGACGTCGCCCCAGATGCCGACCGGGCCGGCGGTGGGCCAGCGCCCCCACGACTGGTAGCGCCAGCTGGCGAACCCGGTGTCGACACCGGCGCTCAGCGGGGAGTTGGTGCTCAGGGCGAGGAGGGCGGGCAGCCAGCCGCGCAGCCGGTCGAGGACCGCGATCCCCTCCTCCGGCGACCCGATCCCGACATGGACGTGCAGGCCGCAGGTGAACTGCTCGCGGGCGACGAGGCCGAAGCGCTCGGCCATCCGGTCGTAGCGCTCGTCGGCCGAGAGGTGCGGCTCGAACGCGGCGGGGCTGGTCGCGACCGCGACGGCGCGGGCACCGACCTCGCGGGCGGAGTCGTCGGCCAGGCGGCGGCCCTCGCGCAGTCCGGCCAGCAGCGCGTCGTACGTGCGGGCGGGCGAGCCGACCGCCTCGATCTGCTCCGCCTTGAGCTCGGCGGCCAGGGCGACCGCAGCGGAGCCGCGCACGGAGCCGAGCAGCAGCGGCGCCGCGGGCGTCGGGAGGAACGTGCCGGCGTCGACGAGGAGGTACTCCTCCTCCACCCCGAAGGTGCGGGCGCTCATCGGAGCGCCTTCCGCTCGAGTCCCCCGCCGCAGCCCACCCGGTCATCCCACCGTGCCGGGCGCCCGCCGAGCAACCGTCCTCGGCCGATGTTCAGCGTCGGGACGCCCGCGACGCCGGTCCGCGGGCGGGCTGTCAAGGCCGGGTGCAGCGGGGCGCGGAGCGGCAGGATCGGAGCACACCCAGAACCGGAGGTCCCCGTGCCCGACAGCACTCCCGAGCAGGCCGAGTACGACGTCGCCGTCATCGGCGCAGGACCCGCGGGGACGGCCGCCGCCCTCCGCGCCGCTGAGCTGGGAGCGCGCGTCGTCGTGCTCGAGGCCGCGCGCGTCGGCGGCACCTGCGTCAACACCGGCTGCGTGCCCACCCGCGTCCTCGCGAAGACGGCGCGGATGATGCGCGAGACCCGCTCCGCCGGCGACTACGGGATCGAGATCGGCACTCCCGTCCTCGACTGGGCCGCGACCGTGCGCCACGTGCACGAGCGCGTCGACCTGGTGCGCTCGATCAAGCGCGAGGCGCAGCGGTTCGAGGAGGCGGGGGTCGACCTGATCCACGAGGGCCGCGCCCGCTTCGTCGACGAGAGCACCCTCGTGCTCGACAGCGGGCGGCGGATCCGCGCGCGCTCGATCATGGTCTGCGTCGGCGGGCACTCGCGGCGGCTGCCGATCCCGGGCGCCGAGCTCGCGACCGTGCCGGAGGACGTGCTCGGGCTGACCGAGCTGCCGCGCCGCGTCGCCGTGATCGGCGGCGGCAACACGGGCGCCCAGCTCGTCACCGTCTTCAACGCCTTCGGCTCCGAGGTGACGCTCCTCGACGTCGCCCCGCGGATCCTGATGACCTCCGACTCCAGCATCTCCGAGCACGTCGGCGCCGCCTTCGAGCGCCAGGGCGTCCGCGTCCGCACCGGGATCGAGACGGTGTCGGGCATCGAGCGGCAGGACGACGGCTCGCTCGCGATCGCGTGGCGCGAGGGCGGCGAGGACCGCACGGCCGAGGTCGACGTGGTGATCATGGCCACCGGCTGGCCCGCCGACGTCGAGGACCTCGGACTCGAGAACGCGGGCATCGAGGTCGTCCGCTCGGCGATCCCCGCCGACCAGTACTTCCGCACCGTCGTGCCGCACATCTTCGCGGTCGGCGACGCGAACGGGCGCGACATGCTCGTCCAGGCGGCGCAGTTCGAGGCGGAGGCCGCCGCCGAGAACGCGGTGCTCGGCGCGAACCGGCGCACGCCCCAGTTCCTCCTGCCCGCGGGCGGATTCACGGACCCTGACTACGCGGGCGTCGGCTTCACGCAGGAGCAGGCCCGCGAGCGCGACCCGCAGTGCGTCGTCGCCTCGGTGCCGTTCTCCAATTTGGACCGCGCCGTCATCGACGACCGCGAGAACGGGTTCCTCACGCTGATCGCCGACCGGCGCCGCGAGCTGCTGCTCGGTGCGCACGCGGTCGGCGAGAACGCGATCGAGGTCGTGCAGTCGGTGACCACGGCGATGGCGGCCGGAGTCGACCTCGCGACCCTCGCGAACGTCCGCTTCGCCTACCCCACCTACAGCGCGGTGATCGGGATGGCGGCGCGCGCCCTGCTGGCCGAGCCGGCGCGCCCGACCGAGCTGGACTGACGCGCTACCCGATCCCCGGAGGCGGCGCCAGCCCCGAACCGGCGGCCCGCCGCCTCCGAACAACTGGAGACGGGCACTCCGCCCGCCCCGCCGAGAGGAACCCCTGTGCCGATCCCCGCTGTCGACTACAACCACGTCCGACTCACCGTCCGCGACATCGCCGTCTCGCGCCCCTTCTACGACTCCGTCTTCGGCTTCGACGTCGCCTTCGAGGCGCCGCCGGCCGACGCGTCGCCGGAGGAGAAGGAGCAGCTGGCGTTCGTGTTCGGCGGCGTGATCTACCAGTTCCCGGGCGGACTGCTCGGCCTGCGCCCCGTCGCGCCCGGCGACGACCGCTTCGACGAGGACCGGGTCGGGCTCGACCACGTCAGCTTCACCGTCCCCGACCTCGACGCGCTGAAGGCCGCCGCGGCCGTGCTCGACGACCTCGGCATCGCCCACGAGCCGATCAAGGACGCCGGCGGCATGAGCCTCCTCGAGTTCCGCGACCCCGACAACATCGCGCTCGAGATCACGTCCCCGAGCTGATCGGAGCAGCGCGCGTATCGAGATCTCCACGCACGAACGGGCAGGTCTCGATACGCCGCTTCGGGCTACTCGACCAGCAGAAGTCCCCGACATGCTGATCGAGTAGCGCGCTCAGCGCGCGTCTCGAGATCCTCGCGAACCCACGGAGCGCGGACTACGGACGACGTCGACGGTACGGAGTCGTCGTCGACACCCGGACCAGGCCCGCGCGCTCCAGGATGGGCCGCGAGTACTCGGTCGAGTCGCTGTGCACGAGGGTCTTCCCGAGTGCCTGTGCGGAGGCGGCGCGGGCGGCCGTGACCAGGCCGTAGAGCCCGCGTCCGCGGTACTCCGGCAGCGTCGCTCCGCCCCAGATGCCGGCGAAGGCGGTGCCCGGGACGGGCTCGAGCCGGCCGCCGGACGCCATGCGCCCGTCGACCTCGGCGACCCACAGCTCCATGCCGTCGCCGCGCGCCAGGCGGGCGACGAGCGAATCGGCGATCGACACGTCGACCTCCTCCTCGAAGGCGGCGTCGATCATGGCGCTGAACGCGCGGACGTCCGGCTCGTCGACGACCCGCCGCAGGACGACCCCCTCCGGGACCGGCCGGTCCGAGAGCAGTGCCTCGACCGGGCCGATCATGATCGATTCGGCCTCGTCCGGCGCGAAGCCGTTCGCGACGAGCGCGTCGTGCAGGCCGGGGGCCTCGTCGTGGCCGCGGGTCTTCCACTCGACGCGGGTGATGCCGGGATCGGCGTCGAAGTGCGCGCAGGCCGCGGCGACCAGGCGGGCGATCTCCGCGGAGGAGGCGCCGGCGAGGTCGCGGTAGGTGACGAAGCCGCGTCCGCCGGCGAAGGTCACCAGACGCAGAGGCCCCTCGCGCGTCACGGAGACGGCGCTCGGGGTCTCGGCGTCGGAGCGGAGCTGGTCGTCGTAGGCGCGGAGGTAGTCGGAGCTCATCGCCCCGACGCTACCCCCGGACCCGGGCGATCAGGTCCTGGATGAAGGGGATGACGTCCTTCGCCTGGTCGACGCTGGCGAATCCGGTCGCGACGAGCGGCCAGATCGAGCCGATGAGCGTCGCGATCACGGCGGCCACCGCGGCGACCCAGGCGAGGGCCGCGTTGCGGGAGAGGAACGCGACCGCGAGGCAGGCCAGGCCGACCGCGTAGCTGAGGACGATCGAGAGGACGATCGCGCCGACCGGGACGTCGAGCGCCCCGGCCGTGGTGCCGTCCGCCGCGCCGATCAGCCCGAGGACGGGCAGCAGCACGGCGACGACGACCACGAACGAGAGCACGACGCCCGTGCCGAGCGCGATCCAGGCCGCACGCGGCCTGCGTCGCGCGCCGTACGAGCGGGTGCGCACGGGACTACTCCCGACCGGCGGCGGACGACGCGCGGTCGTCCTCGGAGCGGTGGGCGTCGGCGTCGTCGGACGCGGCGTCGCGATCGGCCGCGGCCTCGTCGCGCTCGACGTGCTCGGACTCCTCCGCCGGAGCGACCTCGACGGTCGCGGTGCGGGGGTCGCCGTCGTCGTCCACCGGCTCGACCTGGACGCGGACCACGAACTCCGCGGTCTCGACGACGGCCGGGGCCGCGTGGGTCTCGACGCGGGGGTCGTCCTCGTCGCGCTCGGCGGCGCGCTCGGCGTCGGCCGTCTTCTGGGCGGCTGCGCGCTCGTCGCGCTCGTCGGCCGCACGGTCCATCGCGTCAGCGGCGTCGTCGGCGGCGTCCGCCAGACGTCCGCGGGCGGAGTCGACGGCACCGGAGACGGCGTCGCGAGCGTTCCCGGCGGCCTCCTTGGCGGAGTCGCGGGCGTCGGACGCGGCGCGCTTGGCGGTGTCGACGAGCGGCTCCTCGTCCTCCTCCGGCTTCTCGATCGGGTCGAACGGGCCGTGGACGTCGGTCGCCTCGACGTTGACGACGACGTGGCCGCCGGCGACCGGCTCCGCCACGCGCTGCACCTGATCGCGCACGGCGTCCAGGACCTCGCGGACGGGGTGGGGGTACTCGACGACGAGGTCGATGTCGACGGTGGTGACGCCGTCGGCCTTCGAGACCGTGACTCCAGGGACGGTGCTGGTGCCCAGCACGCGGCGGGAGGCGCGGTCGAGGCCGCGGGCGACGGCTCCACCGAGGTGGTGGACGCCGGACACGCGCTGGGCGCTCTCGCCGGCGGCGGTCGCGACCCGGCTCTCTGTCGACTCGGGCTCGGACGGCTTCCCGTCGCGGCGGGCGGACTCGCGCCGGCTCTGCTCGTTCGGGGTCGGCTGCTCATCGGTGCGGATGAGCTCGACGGTGCCGGGCTCCATCGGATCGGACATGGGGTGCTCCTTCAGAAAGACTTCCATCCCGCCTGAGCGGGGCTCTCCGGCCCTCCCGATCGGGAGGGCCGGACGGTGGTGCCGGCGGCTACTGCACGCGGGCGGTGCCGCTCATCTTCGTCCGCAGACCACTGACGATCTGGATGACGACGGGCGTCTCCTCGCCGAGGAGGGCGTCCCACTGGCGGACGGCCTGGTCGACCGTCTGCCGGGTGCGGGCGGGCGAGGCGCCGCGGCGGGTGTGCGCGGTGACGCGCAGCACCTTCTGGTGCTTGATCTCGAACGCGGTCACGTCGACCGCGACGATGGACGGCTCCTGCGACAGGGCCTCCTCGAGGACCTGCTCGGCGACCTTCGCGTCGATGGTGACGGAGCCGCCCGTGGGCGTCCCCGCTCCCTCTCCCGAGCCGACGCGCAGCAGCGTGGAGGTGCGGCCGCGGCCCTGGCGCACGATGAAGCGCACCAGCAGCAGGATGAGGACGAGCGCGACGACCGCGATGACCCAGAGGATCCACGGGGTGCCGCCCGAGAGGGCCTGGCTCGTGGGGTCGGCCGCGTCCTGCGCGGCGGTGGACACGTTCTCCTGCACCTGCGGGAGCAGCGACCCCACCGCGACGGCGCCGCCGGCGAGGAGGAGGACGAGGCCCACGACGAACAGGAGCAGCCGGTTGAGGAATCGGTTCGTGGTGGTCATCAGCGGACCGTTCCCTTCTCGGACAGGCGCACCTTGGAGCGCAGGCGCGGGGTGCAGTCGAACGTGGCGAGCTCGGCGTCGACGGCCTCGCGGATCGGCGTGACGTCGATGCTGCGGCCGGAGGTGCGGGAGACCGTCACGTCGACGACGCGGGATCCGACCGACACCGACACGTTGTCGGGGTCGACGTCACCGGCGTAGCCGGCGGTGCGCGCGACGGCCTGCGCGATGACGCGGTCGTCGACGATCGCCGCGGTGCGGTCGGTGCTGACGGCGCGACGGCCGCGGCGGCCGGGCTTGAGCGACACGACGATCAGGACGAGCCCGATCAGCGCGAGCACGGCGCCGGCGGCGGCGGTCAGCGCGATGGGCGCCGCGGCCGCGTTGAGCAGCGAGGACGCTCCGTCCTGCGGGGCCACGAGCAGCGCGGGCTGGCCGAGGACGGCGAGGACCGCCTCCGTGCCCAGCCACGCGAACAGGAGGATGAGCAGGACGGCGAGGACGATCGCCGATCCGGAGCGGGACGAGTGCGTCTCGCGCCGCACCAGGCGCGGGTAGAGCGCCCGGCCGGCAGTGGTGGGAGTCGTCACGACACCCTCCTTCGTTCTCGGAGGTCGGCACCGGTGATCCGGAGGTCGACCCGGCCGATCGTGGAGCCCGTCAGTTCTAGGCAGCGCGAGCGGATGGTCGTCTGCGCCCGGCTGAGTCGGTCCAGCAGCGTCCCGGAGGAGCGGCGGCCCGTCTCGCCCAGGGGCGTGACGTGGATGGGGGCGTGCGCGACGACGTGGAGGCGTCCTCCCTCGTCGTCGAGCTCGACGGACACATCGGACGAGTCCACGTCCAGCGCCTCCGCGGTGACGGCCGACACGACTCGGCGCACGGCGCGCGAGCTGATCGTCGTGCGGCCGTGGCTGGCCTCGTCGGCCATCACCGCCGCGGTCACGAAGACCGCCGCCCGCGGAGGGTGTCGCCGAGGGAGCGCAGGTCGAGCTTGCCCTCGACGACCCGCCCGACGCCGTAGCCGATCGCCATGGCGAGGGCGACCCAGAGGAGCGCCCAGAAGCCGAAGACGAGAGCGGTCAGCGCGAGGACCGCGCCGAGGACCAGGCCGATGTGGGACGGAGTCACTTGACGCGGCTCTCGGTCTCGTCGTCCTTGTCGTCCGAGGGGATGAAGACGTCGGAGATGGTGACGTTGACCTCGGCGACCTCCATGCCGACGACCGAGGAGATGGCCTCGGAGACGGCGGAGCGGATGCTGTCGGCGAGCTTCTGCAGCGCGACGGGGTACTCGGCGACGACGGTGATGTCGGCGGCGACCTGCTTCTCGCCGACCTCGACGGAGATGCCCTGGCCGCGGTCCTGCGCGTTGATCGCGTTGCGGATGGCGCCGATGGCGCGGGCGGCGCCGTTGCCCAGGTCGTGCACGCCGGGGACCTCGCGGGCCGCGATGCCGGCGACCTTCTCGACGACGCCGTCGGCGATCGTGTTCTTGCCGGCCGAGGTGGCGGTGCCGTGCTTGGCCGAGGAGGCGTTGGCGAGGCTGGTGGGGGTGACGTTGGTCATGATCTTCTCCAGATGGTCAGAGGTCGTGGCCGGGGCCGCGGTGCTCACGATCCGTGGCACATGATGAAGACGTGGCCCGGGGCTCGGACGTCCCGGTGGCTCAGCCAAGGTGCAGGGAACGTCGAGCGGAGATGCGTTTCGCGGCCACCGGCGTCCACAGGCTCCTTCGGCGCACTCGCTGAGCGGCCAGCGGAGTGCACAGCCGCGTCAGGCCGCGGTCGCCGTCCCCGCCGGGAGCCGGCGGTCGCGCCGACGGGTGAGGGCGCGGCGCCAGGCGGGGCTCCACCGCTCCTCGGCGACCGCGTTGACGCCCCACGACAGCAGGAGGACGACGAGGAAGGCGACGAGTCCGGCTCCGTCGCGGCCGATCAGCGGCCAGAGCGCGCTGACGATCGCGCTGCCCACGACCAGATGGAGGATGTAGAGCGAGTAGCTGATCCGCCCGAGCCAGAGCAGCGGCGCCCATCTCAGCACGGCGGTCCGGCGCCGCATCGCGACGACCGTGACGGCCGCGCAGACGCCGAGGACGACCGCTCCGTCCGGCCCGCCGTGGAGGAGCTGGGCGTTCAGGGCCGCGATCAGAGCCGCCGGCACGGCGAGGAGCTCGAAGCGCCCCTGCCGTCGCGAGAGGAACAGCAGCATTCCGACGCAGAAGAGGGGTCCGTACTCGGCCAGCGTCAGGTTCGCCAGGACCCGGACGGCGACCGGCGCCGAGACGACGTCGACGCCTCCCGAGGCGAGGTGGGCGGCGACGGAGGCGGTCGCGGCGACGCCGAGCCAGACGACCACCAGCACGCGGACCAGCCGATCCGTGAACCGGCACTTCGTGAGGACGAGCACGAGCAGCACCAGCAGGTAGAACTGCATCTCGACGGCCAGCGTCCAGAACGCGCCGTTCACGTTGGGCACCAGCAGCAACCGCTGCACCATCGTGAAGTTGAGCAGCAGCTCCAGCGGCGTGAGGTCGGTGCCGGGGACGCGGGCGAGAGCGCCGACGACGATCGAGACGACCACCGCGATCCAGTAGGCCGGGTAGAGGCGGCTGACGCGGGAGATCGCGAAGTCCGACGGCCGCCGCGCGCGGTCCGCGGACATCAGGATCACGAAGCCGCTGATGACGAAGAAGAGCTGGACGCCGAACTCGCCGAACGGGAGCGCGACGGATCCCGGCGGTGCATCCGGATGATCGAGCGAGAACGCGGTGGTGAAGTGGTAGACGACCACGCCGAGGGCGGCGAGGCCGCGCAGACCGTCGAGCTCGACGAAGCGTGACGCCACGGCTCCCCCGCTCCGGAGCCCCCGCCCCTCGCTCGAGTGTTCCAGAGCGCTCCGGCCGCCCGCGCGTCGGCCGTCCGTCGTTCCGCGCCGCGCCCGGCACCCGCCTCGACCCGCATCCCGGCGGCGGAGGCGCGGGGAGGGCGGCGCTCAGCTCTCGGGACGGATGCGGAGCGCGCGGGCGAGGGCATGCCGACCTGACCGAGCGGTTCGTCGCGGATGCGATCGCGTCGGCCTCGCGCATGACCGAGCGCGGACTCCTCCCCGCGGAGGAGCAGCGCGTCAGGCCGAGTGCAGGTGGCGGTCGAGCGTCATCCAGTTCTCGCGGCTGAGACGGGCGGCGCCGTCGGTGTCGCCCGCGCGGAGGGACTCCACGATCGCGCGGTGCTGCTCCACGGATCCGCGGGCCGCCAGGGAGGCGAAGCGCTGGCGCTCGGCACGGCGGATGAGCGGAGTGGCCTGCTCGAGCACGTCCTCGATCATCCCGTTGCCGCTGAGCCCGGTGAGCACCGCGTGGAACGCGTCGTCGGAGCGCAGCGCCAGCTCGACGTCGCCCTCCGCCAGCGCCCGCGCGAAGTCGTCGTTCGCCGACTCCATCGCGGCGAGCGCCTCCGGAGTGACGGCCGGGCCGGCGAGGCGCGTGGCGAGCTCGTGCATGGCGGCGGCGATCTGCTGGGCGTCGCTGATGCTCTCGGCCGTGGCGGGGGTCACGATCGTCGCCCGGCCGGGCTTTGCCGAGACGAGGCCGACGCGGGCCAGCCGGAGCAGCGCCTCCCGGATCGGCGTCCGGCTGACTCCGAGCCAGGCCTCGAGCTCCTGGTCGCGGAGGCGCTCCCCCGGCTCGAACGTCCCGTCGACGATCGCGTCGCGCAGGGCACGGTAGACGTCGTCGCGGAGGAGGGACCGGGGGGTGACGGCGGTCGTCTTCGGGATGGGCATACGACGACGATAGCACCGCGCGATATATTGCATATGTCACTCCACCGCCGCCACCGGCGTCACTCCACCGACACCGCGCCCGCTCCGCCCACCGCGAGCCGAGTGTCGAGCGAGAGCGGCTCCCACCGGTCGCCCGAGCAGAAGTCGACGCGGTCCCGGTCCAGTCCGCTCGTCGTCACGACCTCGCGGCCGTCGAGCACGATCAGCGTCTGCACCCCCTCGTCCTCGGACCGGTCGGGCCCGGACCAGGAGATCCCGGTCCGCTCCTCGACCGACTCCGGCGACTCGTAGGGGCAGACGACGAGGAAGTCCGAGCCGTCGACGCCGTCCACCTCCGCGAGGGCGAAGGATCCGCCCGCCGCGGCCTCGGCTGCGTCCTCGACGGCCGGGCCGGGATCGGCCGCGCCCGCGCAGCCGACGAGCAGCAGCGCGGACGAGAGGACGACCGCGGCAGCCCGGGTCCGGCGGCCGGAGGCGGCCCCTCGGCCCGCCCGCCCCGTCACCGCGTCGCCCGCACCGCGTCGAGGATCAGCTCCGCGACCGCGTCCGGCTCCGAGACCGTCACGGCGTGCGACGCGTCGATCTCGACCGCGGTGGAGCGGGCGCGCTCGGCCATGAACCGCTGCGACTCGGCGGGGACGGCGAGGTCCTGACGCGTGATCAGGGTCCAGGAGGGGATGCTCCTCCACCCGGCCGCCGTGGCCGAGTCCTCGAGCGCGGCGGCCGCGATCGGCCGCTGGGTCGCGGCCATCAGAGCGGCGGTGGGCTCGTCGACGTCGGCCGCGAAGACCTCGCGGAACCGGTCCTGCTGGATGTAGAGGTCGTCGCCGGAGAACCCGCCGGACGCGAAGGGGACGGGGGTCAGGGCGGGGCCGAGCTCGCCGCCCGGGAACCTCCCGGTCAGCTCCCCGGTGCTCTCGCCCGGCTCCAGGAGGAAGCTGGCGACGTAGACGAGCGCCCGCACGTTCGCTGCGCCCTCCGCCGCCTCGCTCGCGACGGAGCCCCCGTAGGAGTGGCCGGCGACGACGACGGGTCCGTCGATCCCGTCGAGGACGCTGCGGAGGTACTCGGCGTCGGGGGCGAGCCCGCGGAGGGGGTTGGCGACCGCGAGGACGGGCAGGCCCTCGGCGAGGAGCCGGGAGGCGACTCCGTTCCAGCTGGACGACTCGGCGAACGCGCCGTGGACGAGGACGACGGTGGGCCGGTCGCCCTCAGGGGTGAACGCGGACGTGGACATGGCTGCTCCTTCGGGATGAGGTGGTCGGATGACTGCATGCAATATATTGCATGCAGGCAGAAGAAGGCGAGAGAGTGGCGGGGAATTCCCGAGGCGGATGAACGGAGTGGTCCGGTCGCCTGGTCGGGGCCTCGCGCCCTCCCGGCGAGCCGAGCGGTCGGCTCCCGTCGTCATCGACCTGCGCATGCGCGCCGACGTCGCCCGGAGTGAGACGCTCTCGACGGAGTGGATGCCTCCTGCCGGGCCGTTCCTGGGTGGAGGCGCGCGGACACGATGCCCCCACCGGCGCCGGAGAAGCCTCGCGCTCCTCGATGAGCGAGAGGACATAAGCTCGCACACGTGGCAGCCGGCGCAGTGATGTACAACTTCGCGATACAGCTGGCTGATGTGGACCGCGGTGTCTACGAGGACATCACGTTGCGGGCCGCTCGGCACCCCTCCGAGACCGACGCGTACATGATGACGCGCGTGCTCGCGTACTGCCTCGAATACGTGGAGGGGATCACCTTCAGTGAGGGGATCTCGTCGACGGCGACCGAGCCGGCGGTGCTGGTCCGCGATCTCACCGGCAGGCTGACCACGTGGATCGAGGTGGGCGCGCCGGACGCCGAGCGACTGCACTTCGGGAGCAAGCTGGCCGACCGCACGACGGTCTACACGCATCGCAACCCGGAGAAGGTGATCGCGGCGTGGTCCGGCAAGCGCGTCCACCAGCTCGAGCAGATCACCGTGCAGAGCTTCGACCAGGGGTTCCTGGATGCCGCGGTCGCGGTACTCGAGCGCCGCAACACGCTGACCGTGTCGGTCGTCGAGGGGCAGCTGTATCTCGAGCTCAACGGCGTGACGTCGAGCAGCGACATCCACGTGCATCAGCCGGGCTGAGCCGGCGCCGAGTGTCACGAGGTCCGTGTCCGGAAGACCGGTCGGAGGACACGAGAAGCATCCTCCGAAACGGCCCCTCGGGACGCACCCGGAGACGACGAGGGCCGGCACTGCCGTGAGACGGTCCGGGCCCTCGGGCACGCTGGGGCTGCGCGTCAGCGGCGCAGCGTGTGGCTCGGCTTCTCGTCGAA
The DNA here is from genome assembly GCF_002931705.1 of Rathayibacter sp. AY1C5. Taxonomy (NCBI): domain Bacteria; kingdom Bacillati; phylum Actinomycetota; class Actinomycetes; order Micrococcales; family Microbacteriaceae; genus Rathayibacter; species Rathayibacter sp. AY1C5. The sequence continues at coordinate 12,499 of NZ_PSWD01000017.1, read as the reverse complement.
GCGCACCTGGTAAGCGCTCGCGAAGCGGCCGAGGTTGCCGAAGCCCCACTCGCGGGCGACCGCGGCGACGGTGGTCGAGCAGGGGTCGCCGGCGACCAGGTCGGAGTGGGCGCGGTCCAGGCGCACGTCGCGCAGGTAGACCGACGGCGACACCCCGAGGTGCCGCTTCGTCGCCTGCTGCAGTGTGCGGGTGTGCAGTCCGGCCGCGCGGGCGGCGTCGGCCGGGGTGATCGGCTCGTGGGCGTGGTGCTGGAGGAAGTCGAGCGCGACACGGGTGCGGGAGGCGGACGGGCGCCGGAGCACGGCCGGCACGTCCCACGCGCGCCACGGGAACAGCAGAAGCAGCACGCGGGCGAGGTCGAGCTCGGCGGTGAAGCGCACGAGCGGAGTGATCGCGGCCGTCGCGAGCGCGGCGCTCGCCTCCGTCACCGCGGCGCGCCAGCGGGCGAGGACGCCGGGGTCGGCGTCCGCCCCGTGGTCGAAGGAGACGGGCTGGCGGGGGCCGGCGTGCGTCTCGGTCGCGACGTCCTCGAGGAACCCGGGGGCGAAGTGGATGAGGTTCTGCCGGTGCGGCTCGAACTCGAGCCCGAACTGGCGCTCCGCAGGGAACAGGAACGGGGCGGACAGCGCGCCGGTCCGGGTGAATGGCGGCAGGTTCAGGCGTCCGCCGCCGGCGCGGAACCAGCCGACGACGTACTCCTTCAGGTGGGGGACCTGGCCGGTGAGGGCGCCGGAGCAGTCGGAGGTGCGCAGGGTCACCCGGTCGCTGCCGCGGACGGCGTAGCGGTAGGAGAAGCCGCGCTGCGACGGAGCGACGCGGAACTCCCCTCCGCCGTACGCCTCGGAGTAGACGGCGGACGCGGCGGACGGATCGTCGCCGGAGGCTTCGTAGCGCCGGTCGGCCCGCTCGTCGCCCGCGAACGGGCTGCCGAGGGTGAAGGTCGACTCGCTCATGACGTCCGCCCGGGGCGGCGGCGGAGGGAGCAGTGCATGGGGACTTCTTCCGGGTTCGGGGTCCGTGCGCTCGGGGGGACGCACGAGGGGTACGGAATCAAGACGTGTCGAGGAGCCGGAATGTCACGAATCCCGTCTCGAGACGTCCCCCATCGGCGGCACTCGCAATCCGGCCAGCGGATTCGGCGGCCCGTTGTCAAGGCTGGTAGTCATGCCGGACGGCGCCCCACACTGAGGGCATCGGCGCGCGGGGACACCGCGCGCGGGACCGCGGAGGAGGCGCTCATCGACGACGACCCCCTCCTGAACGCGTCCGACGCGACCCTCGCCGCGCGCGCCGTCGACGGCGACGTGCAGGCGTTCGAGCAGCTCGCCCGCCGCCACGGCGCCCTCATGCGCGTCTACGCCGCGAAGCTCCTCGGCTCCGAGGCGGAGTCCGAAGACGTGGTGCAGGAGGCGTTCCTCACCGGCTGGCGGCGTCTGGCCGATCTCGACAGCCCGGCGCACATCCGCAACTGGCTGATGCGCATCGTCACCCACAAGGCGATCGACCGGATCCGCGTCCGCCGCCGCCACGACGACATCGACGACTGGGATCCGCCCGCGCCGCCCGAGCACTCGCCCGAGCGCATCGTGGAGGCGCGACTCCAGCTGGACGCGGTCTGGGAAGCGCTGGACCGATTGCCTGCTGATCAGCGACGCTGTTGGCTACTCCGCGAGACCGCCGGCTACAGCTACCAGGAGATCGCCGACGCTCTCGAACTCCCCGTCTCGACGGTCCGCGGCCTCCTCGCCCGGGCCCGTCGATTCCTGCTCCACGAATTGGAGGCATGGCGATGACCGACGACGCCGCCGTGCCCGAGGACGACCTCGACGGCCACACGCTCGAGGAGCTGGGCGAGTACCTCGACCGCGGCCGCGAGCCGCGCGACCCCTCGATCGAGAACTCGGCCGCGTGCCGGCTCGCTCTCGCGAACCTCACCCGCCTCACCGAGCTCTCGGCGCGGGCGCTGCGCCAGGAGGCCGACCGCGAGCCCGACCGCGACGAGGTCTGGATCGCCGGCCTGCTCGACGCGATCCGCTCCGAGGTGCGCTCCGGCCGCGACATCCCCGTCCGCCACCCCGACCCGACCCTCCGCCTGGCGCTCACCGAGGCGGCCGTGCGCGGGATGATCCGTCGCGCCGGCGACACGATGGGCGGCGTCATCATGGGCCGCTGCACCCTCGACGGCGACGTCTCGGCTCCCGGCGCCGTGGTGCGGATCGACGTGACCTGCGCCCTCGAGTTCGGCCTGCCGGTCGCCGTGGCCGCCGACCGCCTGCGCGAGCGCATCCGCTACGCCCTGGAGCGCCACACCGAGCTGACCGTCGGCGCGATCGACGTGACGGTCGACGACGTGTACCCCCACCGGGAGGAGCGGGAATGACCGACGACACCGAGCTCTCGCAGCGGCTGACCGCCGAGATCCGCGACATCGAGGGAGTCGCGGGGGTCTACCCCGCCCAGCCGATCGTCGAGGCCGCGGCCGACGCGCTCGCCGTGAAGCTGGACCTGCGGCAGCCCGACGTGCTGGTCGACATCGACCGGTCGGAGGGGTTCACCACGGTGAGCGCGCACATCGCCGCGTCCGCCGCACTGCCGGCCCCCGAGACGCTCCGCCTGGTGGGCGAGCGGATGCACGCGCTGCTCGCCGCCGACCCGTCGGTCTCGGGGCCGCTCGCCGTGAACGTGAAGGTGCGCCTCATCGAGGATTCGGGGCGCGCCGAGCACTGAGCGGGGCCGCCGCCGCCCCCCCTCCCGCGAGAGGCCACCCGAGTACCTCGCGCGACGTGCCGCGTACCGAGGTGGCGTCTCGCGGAAGGGATCAGGGGCAGCCCGTCCGGGTCAGCAGGAGACGAGGCGGTCGAAGCGGGACGCGACTCCCGAGCTGTCGCTGAACTTGCGGTTGATGACGCTCATCGTGTTGCAGCCGCTGTCCGGGCCGTTCCTCCAGATGACCTTGACGTTGCTCGCCTGGTCGCAGTGCCACCACACCGTGACCTGCGCGCGACCCAGGGAGTCGCGCTGCGAGCGGACCTCGCAGCAGTTGCCCGGGCCGCCGTTCCGGTAGACGAGCTGCCCGGCGGAGGCGGGGGTAGCGACGGCGACGGCCCCTCCGAGGGCGAGGGCGATCGCGGCGAGCGTGGCCGTGAGACGACGGTGCATGGTGTTCTCCTTCGAACGGGCGATCGGAGGCGACGGCGGCCGCCCCTCTGCCAGCACCCTGGACCCGGCCCGGCCGAGCCCGGTCGTGAGCTTTCGTGCCGGAGATCACCCCGCCTGGAGGGTGGGGGGAGAGCGAGTACTCCTCACTAGCGTCGAGGCGCGTGCAGCTGCGCGCCCCTTCGACGCAGAGGACTCGCCATGCCTTCACGACTCCTCGACCGGCCGCGACTCGCCCTCGCCCTCGCAGCCCTGTGCCTCGGAGTGCTGGCGGCGACACCCCCGCAGGCGGTCGCCGCCCTCGCACCGGCGTCCGCGACTCCGACCGCCTCGTCCGCCGGCCAGGCCGTCACGGCGGCGCCCGCCGACGCCCCGGGCTGGACCACGCTCCTGCGCGACGACTTCACCGGGCCGGCGGGCGCGCCGGTCGGGAGCCAGTGGGAGCACGAGGTCGGCACCTGGGGCACCGGGGCGGTCGACCGGACGACCGCGTCGACGGCGAACGTCTTCCTCACGGGCGGCGGCGCTCTGGGCATCCGCGCCCTCCGCGACTCCGCCGGAGCATGGACGTCCGGGCGGATCGTCACCGCCGACAAGTCGTTCTCGGCGCCGGCGGGCGGCCGACTGCTGATGACCGCCTCGATCCAGCTGCCGGACGTCGCGCAGGCCACCGGCTACTGGCCCGCCTTCTGGGCTCTCGGGCGGGACGCGAACGCCGTCATCGACTGGCCCGCGACCGGCGAGTTCGACATGCTCGAGGCCGTCAACGGCACCGCCCAGGTGATCCAGACGCTGCACTGCGGAGCGCCGGACGGCGGCCCCTGCGACGAGCCCGCCGGCCGGACGAGCGGGATGCTGGACTGCGCGTCCTGCGTGACGGGGTTCCACCGCTACTCCGCCCTGCTCGACCGGACCGTGCCCGGCGACGAGCGCGTGGAGTTCCTCGTCAACGGCGTCACCCGGCACGTGGTGCGGGAGTCGGAGGTGGGGACGGCCGCGTGGCAGGCCGCGGTCCCGAACGACGTGCTGCTGATCCTGAACCTCGCCATCGGGGGCGGGCTGCCGAACGGCGTGTGCGGGTGCGACAGTGCAGCCGCTCCGAAGAGCTCCGGCGGGACGATGCTCGTCGACCACGTCGCGGTCTACCGGTCCGACGCGGCGCCGGCTCCGGTCGTCGTCGGGACCGCCGCGGTGGGCGCGACCCTGTCCTCCTCCGCCGGCCGGACGGGACCGCTCGTGCATCGCTGGGCGGCGGGAGGCGTCGACATCGCGGGAGTGACGGGTCCGGATCTCGTGGTCCCCTCCTCCGCGGTCGGCAAGCGGGTGACCGTGACGGTGAGCGCCGCCGACGGCTCCGGCCCGACGACCTCGCAGCCGACCGCACCGGTCGCCGCCGGCACCCTCGGCGCCGCGACGCCGACCGTCACGGGCACGGCCCGGGTCGGAGCGGTGCTCACGGCAGCCCCGGGTCCGTGGACGCCGACCCCCGTCAACCTCACCTACCGGTGGAAGGCGGACGGCGCGGCCATCGCGGGAGCGACGTCGCCGCGGTTCACGCTCACGAAGGCTCAGGCGGGGAAGCGGATCACGCTGACCGTCACCGGGACGAAGACCGGCTACTCCACCGCGAGCCGGACCTCCGCGGCGACGGCGGTCGTGGGACGGTGACGGGCGCGGGCTGTCCCCCGCCCGCCACCGTGTCTCAGACCTCGCGCTTGCGGCGAGGAGCGATGCGCAGGACGGCGGTCCCCGCAGCGATGAGGGCGAAGGCCGCGAGGGCGAGCCAGACCGAGTCGAACCCGGTCATGGCGAGCGTTCCGGCACCGACTCCGGCTCCGGCGGCTGTTCCGATGTGGTTGTACATGTCTCTCTCTCTGTTTCACCAGTCGCGCCGACGGCGTGTCAGCGCATCCAGGTAGGCCTTGGTGTGGACGACCTGCAGGAACAGGTCGACGACGAGCTCGTACATCGACGCGGCGGCGAGCATGTACCGCCAGCCGCGGTCGCGGACCGTCACGATCCGCTCGACGACGAAGATCGCGGTGACGGCCAGCCAGAACGGCTGGAGGCTCAGCTCGCCCCAGCCGACGGCGTAGACGATCGTGGCCAGGTAGACGTAGGTGATGATGCAGCCGAACATCGTGAGCAGCTGGCGCCCCCAGTAGGGAGCCGTGACCCGCGTGAAGCCGTACTGCACGCAGTTCTCGACCGCTCCGCGCTTCCAGCGCAGGCGCTGACGCCAGAGGTCTCCCCAGGTCGGCATGACCTCGGTGACGAGGGTGCAGCCGGCGGGGCTCAGCACGTCGTAGCCGAGGTGGCGGATCGCGAACGTGAGCTCGTTGTCCTCGGTGAGGACCGTGGTGTCGTAGATGCCGCCGATGCCGTCTCCGGAGGGGAGGGAGCCGGCCAGGCGGGCCGCGCTGATGCGGCGCATCACGGCGACCTGGAGCACGGCCGCGGTGCCCGTGACGACGAGGCACTTCCCGTTCAGCCGGCGCACGTCGCGGGCGTAGCGCGCGTACTCGTTGCGCTGGAGGTGGCCGACGAAGCCGCCGCCCTCGCCGCCGCGGAACACTCCTCCGACCGCGCCGATGCCGCCGTGCAGCCTGCCGCGGGCGATCTCGAGGAACCCGGGGTCGAGCGCGGAGTCGGCGTCCTGCACGAGAACCAGGTCGTCGTCCTGCAGCCCCGGGAGGACCTCGGCGAGGAACTGGTTGAGGCCGCCCGCCTTCTTGTGGCTGTTCCCGACGGTGACGAAGACCTCGGCGCCGTGCGCGAGAGCGATCTCGACCGTGGCGTCGGTGCAGTTGTCGGCGATGACGACGATCCGGTCCGGCGGCCAGGTCTGCCGGCGCAGGCCCTCGATCGCCGCGGCGATCCCGGCCTCCTCGTTGTGGGCGGGGAGGGCGGCGACCAGGTCGCCGATGCGCGACGAGGCGCGGCGGCCGCTGCGGGGGCGCGTGCCGGCGATCGGGGTGGATGCCGGAGGGAGCCGGTCGGCGTCGACGGAGGGGAGTGCGGTGCGCTCGAGGACCGCGGCGGGGGCCGGCGGACGCTCGAGCAGCGCGGTCGGGGCGGCCGAGCGCTCCAGGAGCGCGGTCGCGGCGGACGGACGCTCGACCACGGCGGTCGGCGCGGCCGGACCCTCGACCATCGCGGCCCGACGCTCCAGGACAGCGGTCGCGGCGGCCGGTCGCTCGACCACTGCGGGCGGGGCGGCCGGACGCTCCAGCACCGCGGTCGGGGCGGCGGGGACCGTCACCGCTCCGGCAGGCGTCGCGGACGCGAGGCGGCGCGGAGCGGAGACCCGCTCGCGCCCGGAGCGGGCGGCACGGCGTCCCGAGAGCGGGCGCGAGGCCGTCTCGTCGTGCGCCTCCCAGGTCGCCCGGCGACGGGGAGCCGCCGGCTCGTCCGCGCCGTGGCCGGGCTGTGTGCTCATGACTGTTCCTCTCCGCGGCCGGGGGCCGATGTGCGCTGATGAGCGCCCGCGCGGAACGGAGGTCGTCGCCGGGGTGGGCGCGACCCGAGTGAGGATCGGCGTCCGACGGGGGGATCGGAGCAGGGCCTGACAGAGGACAGCATCGGGGGTGCTGCGATCAACCTAGGGGCACGGAGATGATGGAAGCAAGTGAATTTTGTCACCCTAAAGGGGCCACGCAAGGTCCTTGCGGCTTCTTCGTCTTCGTCGTAGTAGGTCAGTCGGCTCGCCGAGCCTCCTCCACACCCGGCGCACCCCTCTCCGCTCGGCCCCGCGGCGGGCTCTTCGGGGGTCGGCGGCGCTCTTGTGCGCCGAGCCGCCGGGGTCCACCATCGAGCGACGGCCCCCGCCCGGGGCGGCCGCACCCGACGGGTCAGGGGCGCCATGCGGTCGCGAGGTCTGCTCTTCTGCCTGATCCCGCCGATCCTCTGGGGCGGCATGCTGCCGGTCGCGGACAGCATCGCGGCGACGGTCGACTCCTTCTTCATGACCCTCATCCGCTACACCGCCGCCGCGGTCGTCCTCGCCCTGCTGCTCGCCCGGGCGGAGGGGCTCCGCGCCTTCCGGCTCGACGGCCGCGGGTGGCGGCTGGCGCTGCTCGGCGCCTCCGGATTCGCCGGCTTCGGCCTGCTCGCCTTCACGGCTCTGCGTTTCACCTCGGCCCCGAACGTCAGCCTGATGATGGGGATGATGCCCGCGATCGGCGCGGTGCTCGCGAGCATCGGCGCGCGTCGCCTGCCGCCGGCCGCCACCGTCGGCTGCATCCTGCTCGCGCTCGCCGGAGTCGCGCTCGTCGTCACCCGCGGCGACGTCGCCCTCCTCCTCGACGGCGAGCTGGGGTTCGGCGAGCTGCTCGCCCTGCTCGGAGCGATCTGCTGGGTCGTCTACACGCGCGGAGCCGCGGCCTTCCCCGGCTGGTCGGCGCTGCGGTACTCGACGCTCACCACCGCGCTCGGCTGCCCCTCGATCGCCGTCGCGGTCGCCGTGGCGACAGTCACCGGCTCCGCGCACCCGCCGACCGGGGCCGAGGTGCTCGCGGCCTGGCCGCAGCTGGCCTACCTGATCCTCCTGGCCGGCGTCGTCGCCGTGCTGCTGTGGAACGCCGGCATCAAGCTGCTCGGCGCCCTCAACGGCACGCTCTTCCAGAACCTCGTCCCGGTCACGACCTTCGCGATCAGCATGGCGGGCGGCTACCGGCCGGGGCCCGTCGCCCTGCTCGGCGCGGCCATCGTCGTGACGGCGCTGCTGCTCAACAACTGGGCGACGCGGCGCGCGGCCGCGGTCGCCGCGCGTCCCGCGGCGGTGCCGGCTCCGGTGCGCTGAGCGCACCGCGGGAGCCTCCCGCTCGGGGCGTTCACTGGTCGGAGTTGCCGGCCCAGCGGACGGAGCCCTGCGCCTCCTCCTTGCTGATCGGGGACACTGTGCGGCAGTGCGAGCACTCGAGCAGGTAGCGGGTCGAGACGGTCAGGACGGGGACGAAGAAGAGCGAGAGGCGCGTCCGGCGGCGGAGGATCCGCTGCTCGTCGCGCTGCCCGCAGACGCGGCAGACGAAGACGAGCGTCCGGAGGAGGTCCTCGACGGCTCGGGTCCCGAAGATGAGGAGCATGCGTTCGAGCGTAGGGAGCAGGGCGCGCTCGGCGGAGGGGGTTGCCGGGGCGCCGTCGCCGCGTAGCGCCGGGCGCAGACGACCACGGCGAGCGCCGTCTCGAGCAGGTCGCCTCCGTAGAACAGCAGGAGCGCCGCCTGGCGTCCGGTCTCGTCCGGCGCCTCCGCGTAGAGCACGGTCGCGAGCAGCCCGTGCGCGGCGATGCCCGCTCCGAGCACGCCCAGGCGCAGGCCGAACGGGGCGCGGTGCGGGTTCGGATCGACTCCGGCGAGCGCCGCCGTCAGCAGGCAGCCGCTGAGGAGGAAGTGCACGCTGAGCGCGAGGTGCAGCAGCGGATCGGCGTGCGCGGCGGCGAGCAGTCCGGTCGCGTGCACGAGCCAGAGGGAGCCCGTCGAGAGCAGGAGCGCCGTCACGGGGTGGGCGAGGAGACGGGCCGGGCGGCTCCGGAGCAGCCGCGAGAGCCGTCGGGCCGCGGTGACGTCGAGCGCGCGCAGGGCCAGGGTGACGGGGGCCGAGAGCACCAGGAGGAGCGGCGCGAGCATCCCGAGGACCAGGTGCGTCAGCATCGCCCCGCGCGGATCCGCGTGCGACCACTCCGCGAGCGGACCCGTGAAGCAGAGCGCCGCGGTCGCGAGCCCGCCGAGGAGCAGGGCGGTGCGGTGCAGCGGCCACGGCCGTCCGCGCCGCCGCTCGAGTGCCGCGGCGCCCCCTCCGAGCGCCGCCGCCGCGGCCAGCGGGACCAGGAGCAGCAGGCCCGGGTCGAGCAGGGAGTGGTCGGCGTGCGGGGTCACGCCGTCGCGCGCCGTCGCCGAGGCAGGAGGAGGAGCCCCGCCGCGAGCAGCACCGCTCCCGAGGCGATCCAGACGGAGTCGTAGAGCAGCAGGTCGACGTCGTAGCGCACCTGGTGCACCCGGAGCAGCTTGTGGTCGACGACTCCGTCCCACAGCTGGAACAGCCCCGCCCCCGTGAGCCCCGCGGCCCACGCCGTGCGCGGACGCAGAGCGGATCGGCGCCGGGCGTCGGCGAGCAGGAAGCCGCCGCCGACGAGTGCGAGGATCTCGGCCGCGTGCAGCAGCCCGTCCGAGAGCAGGCCGATCGCCGGAGTGGAGCGGTCGTAGAAGTGGTGCCAGGCGAGGATCTGGTGGAAGACGATCTCGTCGACGGCCGCCATGAGGCCGACTCCGATCAGGAGGCCGCCCTGGAACGCCCGGTCGCCGCGGAGTCCCCGACGCCGCATCCGGTCCCCTCCCGATCGAGTGCCGGGGCCCCGGGATCCCGAGACCCCCGCGCCTCCTCCCGAGGCCCCGCCACCAGGGAAGCGGACGCCCGGATCGCGGCCTAGAGGGTTGACTCCTCGCGCCCGCGCCGGTCGTGCTGCCCCTCCGCTACGGGCTGGGCCGACGAGGCGCAACCCCGCGCGAGGGGCGCTCCCGTTCGGGAGAGTGGAGGCATGCAGCAGCTGACCTACGCCTCCAAGAGCTTCGTGACGACCGACGCCGTGACCGAGGCCCTCCTCGACCTGGTGACCGCGATCGACCGCCAGGAGCACTCCGAAGCGGTCACGGTCCCGGCGTTCACCGAGGACGGCGAGCTCATCGAGGCGAAGATGACCCTCGACGCGAGCAGCGAGCTGGTCGCCGTCCCCGTCGAGGTCTCCATCAAGGACGAGGAGTCGACCACCGGCGCCGTCGAGGCCGCCGTCGAGGACATCCGCTCCCGCATCAAGAGCAACCGCGCCACGATCGCGCGCCCCGTGATCGACGAGGACCCGGAGCCCTACAACTACGAGGAGTTCTGAGGCGCGCCTGCGGGCCTCAGCATCTCCGCGGCTCCGCACTGAGGTGCCCCGGATCTGCTCACGACACGCCGGAGCGGCCGGCCGATCCGAGCACCACAGCGCGGATCCTCGCCCTGCGCCTCTTGACCGGCGGCACCGCAGGGAGTCGGATGAGTGCGTGCGCGCGCTGGTCCCCGTCTCCGATCCGTGGTCCGTCGACGGGAGTGGGCGGACGGACGACGGGCCGGTCGACGACCTCTCGGTCCGCGCCGAGCGGGACGCCGGCTCGTACTCGGTCCGCACGCTGCGGCTGACCGGTGTCCGCCTCGGCCCGCGTGGCTCGGTGCACGGAGTGGTCACCGACCCGGTCGCGACGGCCGCGCTCGCGATCGGCTCGCTCCTCCTCTCGGTGATCCCCGCCGGCCTGCCCGGGGACCGGGCGCGAGCGGCGATGGTGGCGGCGGAGGCGCGGGCCCAGGAGCTGGCCGCCGACCGGCCCGCGTGGGACGTGAGCCCCCTCCCCCTCGACGGGATCGACTACGCGCTCTTCACCCGGACCCTGCCCGAGGGCGCCGTCGCGCACGCCGACCTCGGCTGGGCCGTCGTCGCGCTGTGGAGCACAGGCCCGCTCCCCCGGGGCCCCTTCCACCTGCTCGACGTCCCCGACGAGCCCGTCCAGCGCTGAGTCGCCCGGATCGGCTCGCGACACACCGCAGCGGGGAGCCGATCCGGGCGACTCAGCGAACGGGTCAGCGCACTCAGCGCGGGGTCACGCGCCCGCGACCGTGGAGCCGCGCACCAGCAGCTCGGTCGGCAGCAGCGTCACGCGCTGCACCTCCTCGCCGGCCAGGAGGCGCACCAGCACGTCCGCCATCGCCTCGCCGAGGCCCGTGGAGGGCTGGCGCACCGTGGTGAGGCGCGGCTCGCTCGCCTCGGCGAAGTAGTCGCCGTCGAATCCCGCGAGCGCGATGTCGCCCGGCACCGTGAGGCCGCGCTCGCGCAGCGCCGTCAGGGCGCCCGCCGCCATCTGGTCGTTGGAGGCGAAGACCGCGTCGATCGGCCGGCCGGAGTCGAGCAGGCGGCGCATCGCCGTCGCGCCGTCCTCGGGCGAGTAGTCGCCGTACTCGACGAGCGAGTCGTCGAGCCCCGCGGCGGTGACGGCCGAGCGCCAGCCCGACAGGCGGTCGATCGCGGCGGGCATGTCCTGGCGGCTCGCGATCATCGCGGGGGCCGTGCGGCCGAGGCCCAGGAGGTGCTCGGTGACCGTGCGCGCCGCTCCGGTGTTGTCGACGTCGACGAAGTAGCTGCCGCCCTCCTCCGTCAGCGGCCGCCCGCCGAAGACCACGGGGAGCGAGGCGCCGAGCTGCGCGTAGGAGTGGTCGCCGCTGTGGTGCGAGACGACGAGCGCGCCGTCGACGTTGCCGCCGAGCAGGTAGCGCCGCGTCTTCTCGGGCGCCGCCTCGGACGCGATCACGATGGTGAGCGTGTACTCGGTGCCGGCGAAGGCCATCGCGGCGCCCTGCACGACCGAGGCGAGGAACGGATCCGCGAACACCTTCGCCGCCGACTCCGGCACCACGAGCGCGACGGTCTGCGTGCGGCGGCTGGCGAGGGAGCGCGCGGCGCGGTTGGGCACGTAGCCGAGCTGCTCGATCGCGGCGAGCACGGCCGTCCGGGCGCCGTCCTTCACGCGCGGGGAGTCGTTGACGACCCGGCTGACCGTCGCGCGGGAGACTCCGGCCAGCGCGGCGACGGCTTCGAGGGTCGGGGCGGCCGAGGCGGTGTCGTGGGTCATGCGGGCCTTCCTCGCGGGTGCCTCCGAGGCTAGCCGAGCGCCGGAGGAGTGGGCTCGTGCGGGGCGTCCGCGGCGTGAAGGGGCGCGGATCGCGGCCATTCGGGGGTGATGCGGGGCGGCGGAGCGGGCCGGAGGAGTGAGTCCGCGGCCTGCGAGGGCGCGGATCGCGACCGTGCGGGGTGGCGTGGCTGACGGCGGCATCGGGAGCGCGCCCTCGGCGATGGCCGACACGACCGGCGCGCAGCGATCGATCGCCCGCCGCCGGCGGCAGGCCGCCCTCGTGACCGTCAGCGCCCGCGGCGGAAGCGCGCGAGGAGACTCCGGAGCCGCTCGGCCTGCCGGTCGGTGAAGTCGTTCGACAGCCGGAACGCCTCGCTCGTCGGGTCCGCCCCGTTCGCGACATCGCGGATGGCGCGCAGCGCCTGCTCGGACGGCGTCGGCCCGTCCCCCGGACGCGGCTGCGCCGGCCCGCTCGAGGGGTCCTCGTCGCGCGGGTCCTTCGGCTCCATGTCGCCTCCTCCGCGCCAGCCTAGGCGGCGGCAGGTCGGGCCAGGAGGCCCGAACGGGGCGTGATCGGCGGGATCCTGCGCGGCAGTGGTCGGGATGCTCCGAGCACGACGACCGGCCGGGTCGCGAACCCACCGGCCGCCCAGTGCACTGCCCGATCCCTCCCCGCAGCCCCCGAC
>NZ_PSWD01000016.1:0-81431 GCF_002931705.1 Rathayibacter sp. AY1C5 | reverse complement strand
CGGCGGGACGAGAACGATCCCTCCGGTGCACCCCGCCCCGGAGGGATCGTTCTCGTCCCGCCGCGACCGCCGCGAAGCGGAGGGGCACCGGCTCCGCACCGCGCCCGCCCGCCGCGGAGCCTCCTTCTTCCGCCCGTCCCCGCGCACGCTGGCGCTCGCCGTCTCCGGCGGGCTCGTCGTCGTGGCCGTCGCGTCGAGCCTGAGCCTCACCGTCGGCACCGGCTCCTCGGCCGAGTCGGCCACCGCGACGCCGTCCGCTGCTCCGACCTCGACCAGCGTCGCCGTGCTCCCCGCGACCACCGCCTCCGCCCGGGTCGTCCTCAGCTCCGTCTCCACCACCTCCGGCACCGTCGCCGGCGGCACGAGCGTGACGCTCGAGGGATCGAACCTGGACTCGGTCGCCACCGTGCGCTTCGGCGAGGCCGAGGGCAGCGTCGCGGTCGACAACCCCGACCAGATCACGGTCACCGCCCCTCCGGCCGACGGAGAGGCAGCGGGCGAGGTCCCGGTCGCCTTCTTCGACGCCGACGGTCAGGCCATCACGTTCGACGCGGTCACCGACTCCGCCGCGGCGGTCACCGTCGACGGGACCCCGGCCGACGCGGTGCAGCCGGCCGTCGACACGTCGGGCGCCGCGGAGGGCACGACGGCCGAGGCCTCGACCGACCTCGCCGCCCCGACCGCGGCCGCCACTCCCAGCTTCGCCGCGACCGGCGTGCTCGCCAGCACGAAGGTCGTCGCCTCGGCGATCACCTTCGCCTACACGCCCGACCCGGCGATCGAGGCCGCGAAGGCCCAGGCCGCGCTGGACGCGAGCCGCCTGGCCTCGCAGCTCGACTACCTCTCCACCTACTGGAACGACTACAACTCGGCCCAGTACGGCGTGATCTCGGGCAACGACTGCGTCAATTTCACCTCGCAGTCGCTGATCGCCCGCGGCTGGGAGATGGACGGCGAATGGAGCTACTCCTCCTCCGGCGGGTACAGCTCCGCCTGGGCGTCGTCGACCGCGTTCAACGCCTACCTCGCCGCGCACCCCGAGCGCGCGACCGCGATCCCCGACTCCGAGCGGAGCCGGGTGAAGCCGGGCGACATCGTCCAGTTCGACTGGGACGGCTCGGGCGACTGGGACCACACGGGCGTCGTGACCAGCGTCGACGGCGACAGGATCCTCTACTCCTCGCACACCGCCGACAACCACGACCAGAGCATCGACGCGGCCTCCGCCGGCCGGATCATGTTCTGGGGCGTCTGACGCTCGACGCACCCGCTCCACGCACGACGACGGGGCCGCCACCGCTGATGCGGTGACGGCCCCGTCGAGGTTCCGGTCAGATCACTTCTTGAAGACGTCCTTGACGTCCTCGCCGACCTTCTTGGTGTGGGCCTTGGTCTGGTCGGCCTGGCCCTCGGCCTCGAGGCGCTCGTTGTCCGTCAGCTTGCCGACGGCCTCCTTGGCCTTGCCGACCAGGTTCTCGGCTGCGTTGCGGATCTTGTCGTCTGCACCCATGAGGGGCTCCTTCTGTTCGGTGTGACCATCCGCCGGCGGGTGCCGGGGAAGCTGCGGGACCGGAGTCAGGCGACCCGGTCCTCCTTGGAGAAGCCGGCCCGGGCGCTCGAGGCGACCTCGAGCAGGACCGGCAGGCGGGCGCCGAGCAGGGCGTCGAGCGCGTCGACCTCCTGGTGCACGGCGTCGACCACGGTGCGGGGCGAGACGCCGCCGCGGGGGAGGACGCGCACCTTCAGCGCGGTCTCGGAGCCGTGGCGGTAGGCCGCGACCGTGACGTCGAGGAGCTCCGTCCGCCCGGCGAGAGCCGTCTCGAGGACGTCCTCCGCGAAGCCGGTCGCGATCTCGATCCCTCCGGCGGGCGCGCCCTCGGCCTCGTCGCGGAGGACGGTGCCGGTGCGGCCGTGACCGTGGGCGAAGGCCATCACCAGCGCGAGGACGATGCCGAGGAGGCAGATCCCGACGACGGCGTAGAGCGGCCAGAGGACGGCGGCATCGCTCCAGGCGGTGCCCTCCTCGGGGGAGAGGCGCGAGACCAGGGCCGCGCCCTCGCCGTCGGCGAAGGAGAGGACGGAGTCGCGGACCGGCTGCGAGACGGCGATCAGGACGGCTCCGGCGCTGACCAGCGCGAGCACGAGGCCCACCACGAGCAGGACGAGCCGGTTGACGAAGCGGTTGCTCGTGGTCATCAGATCCTCCCGGAGGTCGAGACGCGGACGGTGGAGCGCGGGGCGGGCTTCGCGCCGATGCGGGCGAGCTCCTCGTCGACGGCGCTCTGCACGGCGTCGCGGTCGACCGCGATGCCGGAGGCGGGGGTCACCTCGACCAGTGCGGTGCGCCGCCCGAGCGAGGCGCGGGTGTCCTCGCGGCGGGAGTGGGCGGCCGTGCGGGCTGCGCGGGCCAGGGAGGAGGCGATCACGCCGTCGTCCACGACCACGGCGAGGCGGTCGTCGTCCACGGTGTGGCGGGCCCGGGCCCCGGGCGCCAGTGCGAGCACCAGCAGGACCAGGGCGAGGACGCCCGCGCCGACGGCCACGCCGATGAGGGCGGGGTTCGCCAGCGACGCGACTCCGACGATCGCGCCCAGCAGGGCGGACGGTGCGGCGAGCAGGGGCGCGGCGCCGAGGATCGCGAGCACCGCCTCCGTGCCGACGTAGGCCGCGACCAGGGCGATGAGCACCAGGACGACGATCTGCGCGGCGGAGCGGGACTTGTGGGTCTCGCGACGGAGGTAGCGGCTGTAGCGGGTGTCGGGCGCCGACGGTGCGGGGCTCATGCGACTCTCCTCGTGCTTCGGGTGCGGGTGCCCGTGACCCGGATGTCGATCCGGCTGACGGTGCGCCCGGTCAGCGCCTCCATGCGTGAGGCGATGCGGGTGCGGTCGCCGCGCAGGCGCTCGAGCAGGGAGCCGCCGGCCGGGGCGGTGCCCGGCTCGACGACGACCGGCGCGGTCACCGCGAGGGCGAGGCCGCCCCGGTCATCGGAGAGGCGGACGCGGATCGCGGAGACCTCCACGCCCAGCTCCTCGTGGACGATCGCCACGGCGGCGCGTTCGATGGAGCGGACGGTGATGGTGACGGTGCCCGCCACCGGCGATGCGGGACGCGTGTCGAGAGCGGTCACGGTGGGCTCCTAGCGGGAGGTGGTGCGGCCGCGGAACACGTCCACGAGGCTGCGCACGTCGAGGGTGCCGTCGGCGATGCGGGCGATCACGACGCCGAGGGCCATGAAGAGGGCGGTGAGGACGAAGCCCCAGAATCCGAACATCAGGGCCGCGAAGGCGAGGATCGCGCCGACCACGACACCGAGAACGGTGCTGCGGCCGCCAGGGGCGGTGGGCGCGGGGCGCTGGAAGTCGCTCATCGGACGCGGCTCTCGGTGGCCTCGTCGTCCTTGTCGTCGCCGGGGATGTGCACGTCGACGACGGCGACGTTGATCTCGGAGACGGCCATGCCGACGAGCTCGGTGATGGCCTCGGAGACGGCGGCGCGGACGGAGTCGGCGACCTTCTGCATCGGCACGGGGTACTCGACGACGATGGTCACGTCGGCCGCGACCTGGGTCTCGCCGACCTCGACGCTCACGCCCTGGGCGTGGTCGGCACCGCCGACGGCCTGGCGGATCGCGCCGAAGGCACGGGCGGCGTTGTTGCCGAGGGCGAAGACGCCGGGCACCTGGCGGGCCGCGATGCCGGCGACCTTGGCCACGACGCTGTCGTCGATGACCGTGGTGCCCTGGGCGGTGCCGGAGGTCCGGGAGCCGCCGAGGCTCGTGACCGTGTCGACGGAGGTCTTGTCGACGCGGGTGGTGGAGGGGGTGCGCGTGGTGTCGCTCATGAGGTCTCCTGGACGTCTCATCGGCTGCCGTTGCTGAGCAGACCGGGGTCGAAGGCCCGGCGGGAATCCGGTCGGGCTGTGCTTTCATGAGTGAGACGGAGCCCGGACGGCGTTCGTCACGGTGCTCGGCGGACTTTTTCCTGAGCGTCACCTGAGAGGCGGCCCGAGGCCGCGTGAGCGGAGAGGGAGGAGGCGCCGTGCCCGGACTGGAAGCGGCGAGCGACGCGCTGCTCGCCGAGCGCTCCGCCGAGGGCGACGTGCGCGCCTTCGAGGTGCTCGTCAAGCGGCACCAGTCGATCCTCCGCGCCTACGCCTGGCGCCTCACCGGCTCGCAGGCCGACGCCTCCGACGCCGTGCAGAACGCGCTGATCACGGTCTGGGCGCAGCTCCCGCAGCTCAAGGAGCCGGCGAGCGTGCGCAGCTGGATGATGCGGATCGTCAGCCGCTCCAGCGTCGACCTGCTGCGCCAGCGCCGCCCGACCGACGACGTCGACGCCGTGGAGCATCCCCCGGCCCGAGAGCCCGGCCCGTTCGAGGCCGCCGAGCAGAGCGACGCCATGCGGGCTCTCGCGCACGCCCTGTCCGAGCTGCCGGAGTCGCAGCGGCAGTGCTGGGTGCTGCGCGAGGTCGGCGGGGAGTCGTACAACGAGATCGCCGATCACCTCGGTCTCACGGTGACCGCCGTGCGGGGCAAGCTCGCCCGCGCGCGCGAGTCGCTGGTCGTGGCGATGGAGGACTGGCGATGAGGGAGCAGACGCGATGAACGCGGACCAGGGTCCCGGCGACGGGCCGGAGCGCGCGGGGGAGCACGACGTCGTGCTGCCGCCCGCGCTCGAGCAGGAGGCGGACGCGACGGAGCAGGAGGGCGACGGCATCGGCATCGACGAGCTGAGCGACTACCTCGACCGCGGGCGCACGCCGTACGACCCCGCCATCGAGGAGTCGCCGGAGCACCGGCGCACTCTGCGCGCCCTCGAGCGCGTGCGCGCCCTCTCCGGCGCGCTCATCGACGACGACGCCGCGCGCCTGCCCGCGCCGGAGGAGAGCTGGTTCGGCTCGATCCTCACCCAGGTGCGCCGCGAGTCGCGGGCCGGACGCGACATCCCACTGGCGAGCGTCCAGCCCGACGTGGCGCTCACGATCACCGAGGGAGCGGTCCGCGGACTCGTGCGCGAGGCGGGCGACAGCGTCGCCGGCGTGCTGGTCGGCCGCTGCCGCCTGGTCGGCGACATCGCCGAGCCGGGCGCGGAGGTCGTGGTGGAGCTGACGATCTCGGTCTTCTGGGGGGTGCCGATCGCCGAGGCGGCCCAGCAGGTGCGCGAGCGCGTGCACTCGCGGCTGCTGACCCAGACCGAGCTGCGGGTGTCGAGGATCGACGTCCGCGTGGAGGACGTCTACGTCCCCGGGACGGAGGAGTCGTGAGCGGCCTCGAGTCGGCGGCCCCGGTCGATCCGGTGTCCGCGCTCGCTGCGGAGCTGCGCGCCCTGGACGGCGTCGCGACCCTGATGCCGGCCAGGCCCGAGGTGCGCGACGTGCTCGCGCACGCGGCGACGGCGCTGAGCGCGACCGGGATCGTGGTCGAGCCGCTGGGCACCGCGAGCGGCGGCACGTTCGCCGATCCGGTTCTGGTCCGCGTCGCGGGGGACGAGGTGTCCGTGGCCGTCGACCTCTGCGTGACCGCGGAGGCGTCCGCGCCGGACGTGGCGCGCGCGATCGGAGCCGCGGTGCGCGAGTGGTGCGTCCGGGTGCATCCGGAGCTGCGGCCGCGGGTGACCGTCCGGGTCGCCGCGATCGACTAGCCGGATCGGGGAGCGGGCGCGGCTGTCCGCAGGGCGGGACGCCTCGCCGTGAGGAGCGGAGCCGGGCCGGGCGGTCCCGTGCTTCTTCGGAGTGCACCGTGCCGACCGGAGCGACGGTGCTGCGGGCCGCCCGAGGTCGGTGTCCGCGCCGTCTCCCCCTGAGGAGCTTCCCGCTCAGGCGAGCCTCCCCGAAGAGCTTCCCGCTCAGGCGCGCTCGGCGAGGAACGCGTCCGTCTCGGCCGCCGTCGGCGCGGACACCGCCGCTCCGGCGCGGGTGACCGAGATCGCCGCGGCCGCGCTCGCCCAGCGGGTGAGGGCGACCAGCTGCTCCGGATCGTCGAGCCGTGCTCCCGTGGCGGCGAGCCGGGCCGAGAAGGCGCCGCAGAAGGTGTCGCCGGCGCCGGTGGTGTCCACGGCCTCCACCCGGAAGGCCGGGGTGCGCTCCGGCTCGCGGTCGCGGACCGCCACGACGACGCCGTCGGAGCCGAGGGTGACCAGCACGAGCGGCACCAGCGCGGTGAGGGCAGCGGCGAGCGCGTCGTCGTCGGCGGCGGTGATGCCGCGATCGGCGGCGAGCTCGCGGGCCTCGTGCTCGTTGACGATCAGCACGTCGAGCACCGCGAGGAGCTCCTCCGGCAGCGGGCCGATCGGGGCGGCGTTCAGGATCGACACCGTGCCGCCGGCGCGCGCGGCGCGGGCCGCCTCCGTCACCGTCGCCGTCGGGATCTCGAGCTGGAGGAGCAGGGCGTCGGCCGCCGCCACCAGGGCCGACTCCTCGGCGGTCAACCCGACCAGGGCGGCGTTCGCTCCGGAGTCGACGACGATCGCGTTCTCCCCGCGCTCGTCCACGGTGATCTGCGCGGTGCCGGTGCGGACGTCGCCGCGGCGGGCGCGCAGCTCCAGCGGCTCCTCGCCGAGGACCGCGGCGAGCCGGTCTCCCGCCGAGTCGCGTCCGAGGCTCGTGACGAAGACGGTGCCGGGCGCGGTCCGTGCGGCCGCGACGGCCTGGTTGAGGCCCTTGCCGCCCGGGAACGTGCTCGCGTCGAGGGCGAGCACCGTCTCTCCGGGAGCGGGGATCCGGGCGACCCGGTGGACGTGATCGAGGTTGGCGCTTCCGAGCACGAGGAGGGGCATGCCCTCGACGTTAGAGCACGCGCAAGGGGGTCCGCCGCGGGCTCGGCCGCACCTACGGTGGAGGCATGGAAACTCGAATCCTCGGACGCACCGGCGCCCCCGTCTCCGTCGTCGGCCTCGGAACCTGGCAGCTCGGTGCCGACTGGGGGGACGTCGCCGAGACCGACGCCCTCGCCGTGCTCGACGCCGCAGTGGAGTCGGGGGTGACCCTCTTCGACACCGCCGACGTCTACGGCGACGGCCGCAGCGAGCGGACGATCGGCGCCTACCGCGCGGCGCACCCCGACGCGCAGGTCTTCGTCGCCACCAAGATGGGCCGTCGCGCGGAGCAGATCCCCGCCAACTACGTGCTCGACAACTTCCGCGTCTGGACCGACCGCTCGCGCGCCAACCTCGGCGTCGACACTCTCGATCTGGTGCAGCTGCACTGCCCGCCCACCTCCGTCTACTCCGAGGACGCCGTCTACGACGCCCTCGACACCCTCGTCGCCGAGGGCGCGATCGCCGCCTACGGCGTCTCGGTCGAGCGCACGGAGGAGGCGCTGACCGCCATCGCCCGACCGAACGTCGCGAGCGTCCAGATCATCCTGAACGCGTTCCGCCTCAAGCCGCTCGACGAGGTGCTGCCCGCCGCCCGCGAGGCCGGCGTCGGCATCCTCGCGCGCGTCCCGCTCGCCTCGGGCCTGCTCAGCGGCCGCTACACGACCGAGACCGTGTTCGCGCCGGAGGACCACCGCAGCTACAACCGCGACGGCTCCGCCTTCGACGTCGGCGAGACCTTCTCGGGCGTCGACTTCGCGACCGGCGTGGAGGCCGCGCAGGAGTTCGCCCGCCTCGCCGACGACCACGGCCTCGCCCCCGCGGCGGCCGCGCTCGCCTGGATCATCCAGCAGGAGGGCGTCACCTCGGTGATCCCCGGCGCCCGCTCGCCCGAGCAGGCCCGCGCCAACGCGGCCGCCGCCTCCGCCGCGCCCCTCGGCCCCGCCTTCATGGAGGCCGTGAACGCCCTCTACGACACCCACTTCCGCCCCACCGTCCACCCGCGCTGGTAGCCGGCCCTTTCCTCACCGCCGCTGAGTCGCCCGAGAAGGCTCGTTCTCCTGGGCGGGAACGAGCCTTCTCGGGCGACTGAGCGCAGCGCCTAGGAGTTCAGCGCCGCGTCCACGATCGTGCGCGCCTCGGCCTGGACCTCGTGCAGGTGGTCGAGGCCGCGGAAGCTCTCGGCGTAGATCTTGTAGACGTCCTCGGTGCCGGAGGGGCGCGCGGCGAACCAGGCGTCCTCGGTGACGACCTTGACGCCTCCGACGGCCGCGCCGTTGCCGGGCGCCTTCGAGAGCTTCGCGGTGATCTCGGACCCGGCGAGGGTCGTCGCCGCGATCGCGTCGCCGTCCAGCTTGCCGAGGGCCGCCTTCTGCGCCTTCGTCGCCACCGCGTCTACGCGCTCGTAGACCGGGTCGCCGAAGCGCTCGGTCAGCTCGCGGTAGAGCGCCGACGGGCTCTTCCCGGTGACCGCCACGATCTCGGAGGCGAGCAGCGCGAGGAGGATGCCGTCCTTGTCGGTGGTCCAGACGGTGCCGTCGAAGCGGAGGAACGAGGCGCCCGCGGACTCCTCGCCGCCGAAGCCGACCGAGCCGTCGACCAGCCCGGGGACGAACCACTTGAAGCCCACCGGGACCTCCCAGAGGCGCCGGCCCAGCGACTCCGCGACCCGGTCGATGATCGAGGAGGAGACCAGCGTCTTGCCGATCGCCGCGTCCTCGCGCCAGCCGGTGCGGTGGCGGTAGAGGTAGTCGATCGCGACGGCCAGGTAGTGGTTGGGGTTCATCAGCCCGCCGTCGGGGGTGACGATGCCGTGCCGGTCCGCGTCGGCGTCGTTGCCGGTGAGGATGTCGAAGTCGCCGGCGCGCGCGACCACCGAGGCCATCGCGCTGGGGGAGGACGGGTCCATCCGGATCTTGCCGTCCCAGTCGAGGGTCATGAAGCCCCAGGCCGGGTCGACCTCCCCGTTCACCACGGTCAGGTCGAGGCCGTGCATCTCGGCGATCAGCTGCCAGTAGTGCACGGAGGCGCCGCCGAGGGGGTCGGCCCCGATCCGCACGCCGGCCTTCCGGATCGCGTCGAGGTCGATGATGTTCGCCAGGTCCGCGACGTAGTGCGTGCGGTAGTCGTAGGTCTCGACCGCGGAGGGCTCGGCCGAGGTCACGCCGCGGTTGCCGTCGGCGATGAGCTCGTTGGCCCGGTCGGCGATCCAGGTCGTCGCGTCGGAGTCGGCGGGGCCGCCGTGCGGCGGGTTGTACTTGAAGCCGCCGTCGCGGGGCGGGTTGTGCGAGGGGGTGACCACGATGCCGTCGGCCCGGTCGGTGTGCGCGGGGTCGTTGTTGTAGCGGAGGATCGCGTGGCTGAGCGCCGGGGTCGGCACGAAGTCGTCGAACTCGTCCACGAGCACGCGGACCTGGTTGCCCACCAGGACCTCGAGGGCGGTGGTGAGGGCCGGGCGGGAGAGCCCGTGCGTGTCGGCGCCGATGAACAGCGGGCCGGTGATGCCCTGCTCCGTCCGGTACTCGACGATCGCCTGGGTGACGGCGGCGATGTGGTCCTCGTTGAAGGCCGTGTCGAACGAGGATCCGCGGTGGCCCGAGGTGCCGAACACCACCTTCTGAGCCGGGTCGGAGACGTCCGGCTTCTTCTCGTAGTACGCCCTCACGAGGGCCTCGACGTCGATGAGATCGGAGGCCTGTGCCGGCTTCCCTGCGCGATCGGTCATGCGGTCCATAGTGGCAGTCCGGCCCCCTGCAGGGGTACCGCGGCTGGCTAGGCTTGCGCCATGCCCGACAGCGCCCCCGAGACCCGTGCCTACAGCTATCTCGGGCCCAGCGGCACGTTCACGGAGGCGGCCCTCGCGCAGGTCCCGGAGGCGCGCGGACAGCTGTGGCGCAGCGTCGCGAACGTGGGGGAGGCGCTGAGCGATCTGGTCACCGGCCGCAGCGACGGCGCGGTGATCGCGATCGAGAACTCGGTCGAGGGCGGAGTGACGGCCGCGCAGGACGCACTGGCGCGGATCCCGGGGCTGCGCATCGTCGGCGAGTACCTGGTGCCGGTGTCGTTCATCCTGGTCGGCCGCCCGGGGACGAGCCTCGAGGAGGTGCGCACCGTCGCCGCGCACCCCGTCGCCTACGGGCAGTGCCGGGTGTGGCTCGACCGTGAGATCCCCAGCCACGAGCACCTGCCGGCCTCCAGCAACGTCCAGGCCACCGTCGACCTGCTGGGCGGATCGCCCGCGGACGCGGCCATCGCCCCTCCCGGGATCGTCGCCCACCACGACGTCGCGGTGCTGGCGGAGCGGATCGGCGACAACCCGAACGCCGTCACGCGCTTCGTGCACGTCTCGCGCTCGCACGCGCTGCCCGAGCCGACCGGCGCCGACAAGACCAGCGTGATCGCCGAGCTCCCGGCCGACCAGCCGGGCGCCCTGCTCGACATGCTCGAGCAGTTCGCGACTCGCGGGGTGAACCTGAGCATGATCCAGTCGCGGCCGATCGGCGATGCCCTCGGCCGGTACCGGTTCGTCATCGACCTCGACGGGCACGTCCAGGACGAGCGGGTCGCCGACGCGCTGATGGGGCTGCGGCGCTTCAGCCCGAAGGTGATCTTCCTCGGCTCGTATCCGCGCGCTGACCGCCGCCCGGTCACCTCCGTGCGACGCTACGACGACGAGGTGTTCCTCGAGGCCCGCGACTGGCTGCGCGGGATCCTCTCCCACGAGCCGGAGGTCGACGATGACCGGGGACGACGATGACGGGTCGCGACGATGACTGACGACGACGAACGGGTCGACCCGCGCTACGACCCGGCCTTCCAGCGCGGGTTCTCGGGACCGGTGGAGCGTCTGAGAGGCGACGAGCGGGCGTTCGCGAGGCCCGGCTCGGGTGCCGCCCCCGGCGCTCCCGCCGCCACGTCCGGAGCCGCCGCTCGTCCCGCGCTCCCGGAGTCGCGCGTGGTCCGCCCCGGCTCCTCGTCCGCGCCGGGACCGCGCCGCATCATGGCCCTGCCCGACATCGCCGGAGCCGCCGAGGGCCGGCGGTCGCACCGCCTCGGCGCCGAGACCGCGCCCGCACCCCTGCCGGAGCCGGCCGCCGACCCCGCTCCCGCTGCTCCCGCCGAGCCCCTGCGCGAGGCGCCCCTGCTGCGGAACCCGTGGCTCCTCGTGCTCCTGCTCGCCGGCCTCGCGGGGACCCTGATCGGCCTCGCGCTCCTCTACACCGGCTACTCCTCGCCGCCTCCGCCCTACTACGGCGACTCCGACGTGCCCTCGCCCGCGTGGATCCAGCGGCAGCTCCTCTACTACTCCTGCATCCCCCTGCTGGGCTGCCTGCCGGCGTCGCTGCTGCTGGCGGTCGGAGTGGCGGCGCTGCGGTGGCGCGGCGTCGCAGTGCGGCCCCGCGCCGAGGAGCCGCGCGAGTCCGCGCAGCTCCTCGAGGCCGAGGCTCAGACTCCGGACGCGCCGAAGAGCAGGCCGAGGAGGTAGGTCACCAGGGCCGCGCCGTAGCCGATCCCGAGCTGGCGCAGCGCCCGTGCCAGAGGCGGGGCGCCCGAGAGCAGCCCGACGACCGCGCCGGTGGCGAGCAGGGCGATGCCCACGAGCACGCAGGCGACGACCACCGCGGCGAGCCCCGTCAGGCCGAGCAGGTAGGGCAGCACCGGGATGATCGCGCCCGAGGCGAAGAAGCAGAAGCTCGACAGCGCCGCGCCCATGCCCGTGCCGATCGACTCGTGCTCGTCGACGTCGGGGTCTCCTGCGGGACCGCCCAGCGTGATGGGGGAGGTGACGGCGCCGCCGCGCAGGCCCGTGAAGACGGAGGCGGCACGCGCGTCGGCCTGCTCCTGGGTCATCCCGCGAGCGCGGTAGACCAGGGCGAGCTCGTTCGCGTCGACGTCCAGGTCGGGGACGATGCGGTTCGCGTCGAGGTCCGGGCTGGAGGCCGAGAGCAGCTCGCGCTGCGAGCGCACCGAGACGAACTCGCCCGCGCCCATCGAGAGGGCGCCGGCGAGCAGGCCCGCGATGCCCGTGAACAGGACGACCCCCGTCCCGACTCCGCTCGCCCCCACTCCGAGCACGAGGGCGAGGTTCGAGACCAGGCCGTCGTTCGCTCCGAAGACCGCCGCGCGGAACGTCCCGGAGAGGCGGTTGCGACCGCGCTCGGCGAGCCCGCGGACGACCTCGCCGTGGATCCGCTCGTCGGCGGCCATCGCCTCGGTGGCGTCGTCGTCGTCGGCGTAGGGGGAGCGGGCCTCGGCGCGCTGGATCAGGGCGAGGACGAACACGGAGCCGAAACGGCGGGTGAGGAAGCCGAGGAAGCGCGTGCGGAGGTCCGGGCGGGGCGCGGGCTCCGCCGCGGAGCCGAGCAGCTCGCGCCAGTGCTCCTCGTGGCGTCCCTCGGCCACGGCGAGCGCGAGCAGGATCTCCCGCTCCTCGCCGGAGCGGCGGCCGGCGAGGTCGCGGTACACGGAGGCCTCGGCGAGCTCGTCGGCGAGGTAGCGGCGCCAGCGGCGCACCTGTGCGGGACTGGGGGTGGGGGCGGTGGTCGCCATGCGATCTCCTGGCTCAGGTCCGCCGACCCGCGCGAGAGGACCGGTCAGGACGTGCGTCGACTGACCGAAGGTCTCGTTCGCCCCGGCCGGAGCCGGGGTGGAGCGCCGGGCCCGGATCGTCCCGGACCAGCATGTCGACGCGCCTCGTCGTCCGCTCGGCGGACGGTGGGAACTACTCCCCTTCGCGGGGACCACCGTAGCCGAGATCGGAGGAGAACGCCCGGCCGATCCGCGGGCCGTCGGGCGGACGTCCGCCCGGCCCGGAGCCGGAGCGTCGTCGAGGACGCTCGCGCCGGGTCAGAGCGAGGCGGTCGCCCGGGCGGCGCGGCGGGCCTGGCGCTCGTGCTCGGCGTCCAGGAGCGTGCGCGTGGCGGGGACCGCCAGGAACTCGACCAGGGTGTCCGTCTCCTCGACGATGCGCTCGGCGCGGTCGAGCGGGTCGGTGCGCAGGAGGCGGCGGGCGGCGGACGCGACGTGCGCCGGCTTCGCCGCCAGGGCGCGCACGCGCTCGTCGACGCGGCCGGCGAGGTCGGCGCGCGGCACGACCTCGGTCACGAGCTGCCACTCCAGCGCCTCGGCCGCGCGGACCGGGCGGCCCGACAGCACGAAGTCCAGGGCGCGGCGGCGGCCGACGACGCGGGGGAGCGCGGCGGTGACTCCGACGTCCGGGACGAGCCCGACGTCGCCGTACGCGCTGAGGAAGAGGGCGGCGGGAGTCGCTATCACGATGTCGGCGGCCAGAGCGAAGGCGATGCCGGCGCCGGCGACCATGCCGTCGATCGCGCAGACGACGACGGCGCGGCTGTCCTCGAGCAGGCGGATCACCTGGGCGGTCGTGGTCGCGACGTCGCGCAGGTAGTGGTCCGGGTTCTCGGACCCCATGATCGCCGAGATGTCGCCGCCCGTGCAGAACGCGCGGCCGGCCGCGGCGATCACGATGACGGAGCAGCCGGCGTCGGCGTCGAGGTCGGCGACGGTGCTCAGCAGCAGTCGCGCGGTGCCGAGATCGATCGCGTTGAGGGCGTCGGGGCGGTTGAGGGTGATCCGGGCGCCGGAGCCGTCGCGCTCGAGGACGACGCCGGGGGTCGCGTCGATGAGGGGGGTGGCGTGCATGGAAGAGCCTTCAGGGGAGCAGGGGTGTCGAACGCGGGGGGACGTTCTCGGGGGATGACTCAGATTCGCAGCCGTCCGCGCGATCGGATGCCTCCTCGCGGCCGATGCTCAGCCGGCCCCGGGGGTACGCGCGGGCGGCGGCCCGTCCCGGCCCTCCTCTACACTGCTGGGGTGATTGATCCCGTACTTCTGCGCGAGAACCCGGACGTCCTGAAGCGCTCGCAGGAGGCGCGCGGCGACTCCGTCGAGCTGGTCGACGAGGCGCTCGAGGCCGACCGCGTGCGCCGTGCGGCGATCACCGAGGCGGAGCGGCTCCGGGCCGAGCAGAACGCCTTCGGCAAGACCGTCGCCAAGGCTCCGAAGGACGAGAAGGCGGCCCTCGTCGCCGAGGCCCAGCGCCTCGCCGCCGCCGCCAAGCAGGCCCAGCAGGAGGCGTCCGAGGCCGACGACGCCTTCACCGTGCTGGTGAAGCGCATCGCCAACCCGATCATCGAGGGCGTCCCCGCGGGCGGCGAGGAGTCGTTCGAGCTCGTCAGGACGGTCGGCGAGCGCCCCGTCTTCGACTTCGCCCCGCGCGACCACCTCGAGCTCGGCGAGCTGCTGGACGGCATCGACATGCAGCGCGGCGCGAAGGTCAGCGGCGCGCGCTTCTACTTCCTCAAGGGCCTGGTCGCCCGCCTCGAGATCGCGCTGATGAACCTGGGCCTCGAGAAGGCGCTCGCCGCCGGCTTCACCCCGCTGATCACGCCGACCCTCGTGCGCCCCGAGATCATGGACGGCACCGGCTTCCTCGGCGAGCACGACGACGAGGTGTACCGCCTCCGCGACGACGACCTCTACCTCACCGGCACCAGCGAGGTCGCCCTCGCCGGCTACCACGCCGACGAGATCCTCGACCTCTCCGGCGGCGCGAAGCGCTACGCGGGCTGGAGCACCTGCTACCGCCGCGAGGCGGGCTCGGGCGGACGGGACACCCGCGGCATCATCCGCGTGCACCAGTTCAGCAAGCTCGAGATGTTCGTCTACACCCTCCCCGAGGACGCCGAGGCGGAGCACGCGCGCCTCCTCTCGTACCAGGAGGACGTCCTGCAGAGCCTCGGCCTGCACTACCGCGTCATCGACACGGCGGCCGGCGACCTCGGCCAGAGCGCGGCGCGCAAGTTCGACGTGGAGGCGTGGGTCCCCACGCAGGAGACCTACCGCGAGCTGACCTCGACCTCGAACTGCACCACGTTCCAGGCCCGCCGCCTCGACACCCGCTACCGCACCGAGTCGGGGAGGACGGCTCCGGTCGCAACCCTCAACGGCACGCTCGCGACCACCCGCTGGATCGTCGCCCTCCTCGAGACCCACCAGCGGGCGGACGGCTCGGTGCTCGTCCCCGAGGCGCTGCGGCCCCACCTCGGCGGCCTCGAGGTGCTCGAGCCCGTCGCATGAGCGCGGCCCGCGCCTCCGGCCGCCGCCTCGTCGCCCTCGACATCGACGGCACCGTCATGCACGAGGACGGCACCATCACCCGCGCGGTGACGGACGCGATCACCCGCGTGGCCGCCCAGGGCGACGAGGTGATGCTCGCCACCGGGCGCTCGCCCTCCTCCACCCTGCCGGTCGTCGAGCGCCTCGGGATCTCGCCCGAGTACGTGATCTGCTGCAACGGAGCGGTCACGCTCCGCCGCGACGCGTCCGGTGCGTACGTCCCCGAGACGGTCGAGACCTTCGACCCGACGGAGGTCCTCGAGACCATCCGCCGCTCCCTCCCCGACGCGCACTACGCCGTCGAGGACGCGGACGGCGCCTTCTTCTACACCGAGGCGTTCCCGGGCGGTGCCGTGATGGGTGCCGAGACGACCCACGTCCCCTTCGAGGAGCTGCTCGGCCGGCTGTGCACCCGCGTCGTCGTGATCTCGCCCGAGACCGGCATCGAGGAGTTCACCTCGCTGGTCGAGGAGATGGGCCTGCACCAGGTCAGCTACGCGATCGGCTGGACCGCCTGGCTCGACATCGCCCCGCACGGCGTCAACAAGTCCACCGCGCTCGAGGTCGTCCGCGAGGAGCTGGGCATCGAGCGGAGCGACGTGGTCGCGCTGGGCGACGGCCGCAACGACATCGAGATGCTCACCTGGGCCGCCGCCGAGGGCGCAGGGCTCGCGATGGGGCAGGCGCCCGACGAGGTGCGGGCCGTGGCCTCCGCCGTGATCCCCTCGGTCCACCAGGACGGCGTGGCGGTCGCGCTCTCGGCGCTGCGCTGACCACGGTCCCGCGCGCTCGGCGGTTACTATCGGGTGTCGCTCCTGCGGGAGCGGCCGGGAGGGCTGTCCGAGCGGCCGATGGAGCCAGTCTTGAAAACTGGTGGGCGGAAACGTCTCGTGGGTTCGAATCCCACGCCCTCCGCCCTCAGAATCCGCAGGTCAGGCGCTCGATTACTCGACAGCGGTCGGAATCGCGGGTAGCTCCTCCACGGCCGTTCGTGCCAGCCGCGTGCCATAGCGGCCCCGGGAACCACCTGCGAGGGCCGCGTCAATTCCGGCCGCGATGACCTGTCCGCGCTCCGCGCCGACGTGCTGGTAGAGCATCGCGGCCTTCGCCGTCCGGTGCCCAGCGCGGTCCATCAGCTCGCGGAGAGTGGCCCCCGCCTGCGCCGCCGCGGTGAGGCCAGCGTGCCGGATGTCGTGCGGGTGGAAGTGGCGCAGCTCGAGGGCGGTCGTCGCCTTCCGCCACTGCCACTGAATCTGTCCGCGAGAGATCGGCCGACCGTCGGGGCGAGCGAACAGGGGCGCCTTCCCGAACGCGGCCGGGCGCCCGTCGAGGTGCTCGCGCATGATGTCGACCACGGTCGCCGGGAGTGTGACCGTCCGGGCGCCGCCGGTCTTCGTCGGCGTCGTGATCTCTTCGCCGCCGACGGTGATCGTCTGCCGCTCGACAACGAGCGTCGCGGAGTCGAGGTCGAGGTCGCGGCGCTCGAGAGCAATCAGCTCGCCGATGCGGAGGTGCGCGCCGAACGCGAGGACGAGCAGGGGCCGCATGTCCTCAGGGTGCTCGGCGACGATGCGCGCGAAGGTGGCGGGGTCGAGGTGTGGGCGCTCCGGGCTCTTCGCGACTCCGGCGCCGACGATGCGCGCTGGGTTCTCCGAGATGATGCGGTCATTCACCGCGGTCATCAGGATCGCCCTTAGGAGGGCGTAGGACTGACGGAGGCGAGTCTCACCGGACCCGCCGCGGGCTGTCGCCGCAGCGGCCAGCGTGCGGCGCATGGCGGTGTACCAGGCGCGGACGGTCGCACCAGAGATCGCGCTCAGCGGCATCGCGTCGAAGCGTTCTAGTTGGCGATCGACGATGTCGGCGTACAGCTCGGCAGTGCGGGGTGCGAGCTTCCCGCGGGACCCTCCCGCATTGATCCACGCGCGGGCGTAGTCGCCGAACGGCTGGACCCCCGAGCGGTGATCGATGTACGACCCGCGGAGGCGATCAGCCTGCACCGCGGCCAGGTGGTCGAGGGCCTCTCGCTTCGTGCCGAAGGTCGTCGGCGCAGTCATCGGCCGCCCCGCCTCATCGGGGTAGCGGGCCTGCCACTTGCCGCTCGGAAGCTTCCTCGTCGACCCGAATGATTGACGGTTCGTCTTGCGCTGCCGCTCAGTCATCGAGGTTCGTCTCCTCGCCGATCGGGAACTCGGTGCGGAAGATGTCGAAGGCGCCGATGTCTCGAGTCGCGTTCGAGAACTCCAGATCCAGGCCCTTCTCGTCGGTCTCCTTTGCGTACTCGAGCACGCGCTCGATGAACGCTCGAAGGTCAGGCGCGTCGTCGCTGGAGGCGTTGTCGAGCGCGTGGAGCTGCTGCCGCAGAACCTTCTCCCGGATTTCGCCCAGTGTCGCCTCGCCTTGCGAGTCTCGCGACGAATCGCGCAGGAAGATCGCCGTGTCCTCGACACCCTGGCGCAGTCCGCGTTCCGCAAGACGAAGCTCTCGGGCCGCATCGGCCACTCTGCGCTCCGCGTACTGGCCGCTGGCTACGGCGAGGGCGAAGAGCTTGCTGTTCCGATCGGTCGGCGGCTCGATGAGCGTGGCGACGTCGATCTCGAAAGCGGCGGCGAGGCCAGCGGCATCGTCGACCGTGAGGGCTCGCTCGCCTTCGAGGAGGCGCTTCAAGATCGTCCGATGCCGCACGGGGTGGCCTGCCTCGTCGAGCGCGACAAGTAGGTCTGAGAGCTGCCAGTCTCGGCGGTCCATCTCGTGGCGTACGCGGTCGATGACAGCGGCCTCCACTTCTCGGCGGCGCGGGTTGGTGGTCTTGGGCATGGGTCCTCCGTACAACTTGTGCACGCACAGCTTTGCACAGGTACAAAACGTGATCCACTCTGAACGGCAGATACACAAGAGAACGGATGCCTCCCATGCCAGAACCCCTCAATTCCGCCGAGAAGCGCGCTCTCCTCGAGGAGCCGACCATCACCGTCACGCAGGCTGCCCGCGTACTCGGACGCGGTCGCGGCCAGACCTACGAGGACGTCGCCGCCGGCCGCATCGAGTCGATCCGCCTCGGCCGGTCGATCCTCGTCCCGACCGCGCCCCTCCGGCGCCTCCTCGGCATCGAGTCGTGATGGCGACGACCATCGAGACGGCGCTCGCCGCTGCACGCCTCGTGGTCGTCCGCGAGGCCGCCTGATGGATGCCCGGCTCCCCGTGAGCTGGCACGGCTCACTGATGATGGACGACCTGTCAGACGCCGCTTGGCGGGTGCTGACGTCATGTTTGATGTGGAGCAACGCCTCCGCGACGGACGGCCGGATCCCCGTGCGCTACTTCGCTCGGATGCACCCCTCCGGCGACGTGCAGATCGTCGCCGCCGCCGTCCGAGAACTCGAGTCCGCGGGCATCGCGGAGACGAGCGACGAGGGTATGCAGCTCCTCGGGTGGGACGCCGCCGATCGCCTCAACCAGTCCACCGCGGAGGCTATGGCGACCGCTCGAGCGAACGCGGCAGGGCGAGCGCGACGGTACCGCGAGCAGCAGCGCGTGCAGAGCGGGCGCAAGCCCCGTCCGACCGTCACGGCGCACGCGCTGAGTGACGCGACGCGAGACGAGCTGGGTGACGTGACGCAGCGCGTAGGTAGAGGTAGAGGTGAAGGTCAAGGTCTAGCTGTAGACGGTGGCGATTCTGAAACGAAGAGCGCGCCGCGCACCTCGCCGACTGTGCCGACCCCGACTCCGCCGGTGGCCGATGCATGGGATGACGTGCCGCGCGAGCTGGTCGTCGAGGGCAACCAGCGCGCGTACCTCCCGATCGAGGAGGGCCGCTGATGTCCGGTGTCGCTGTCTGGCCGACGCGTGAGCCGGGCCGCCCGTACAGGTGGCTGCTCGACCTCGAGACCGAGCGGGTGGCGCCCCTGTGCGGGGAGCACCAGATGCGGACAGACGGCCTCGGGGTCTGCCCTCGTTGCGTGGTCGCCTGGCGGCAGGCGCTGGGGGTTGAGGATCCGTTCCGGTGGACGACTTGCCTCGTTTGCGGCCTGCCCGTGCACCCGGCTGCCGACGTCGGCAACGCCACCTGCCCGATGTGTGAGCTGGAACTCGACCCGGGGAGCGCCTCGTGACGTCGAGCCTCGGCACGAGTGCGCGCCGTCCGGCTCTCGACGACGGCGCGCAGCTCGCGACTCCGCGAGACGCCGTCCGGTGGCTCGATGAGCACTGCCCGACGGTCGCCCGCGTCATCCGCGCTCACGCCGCCCAGCAGGCTCGCGACCTCACCGAGGCTCGCCCGCAGGCGGCCGACCTTCGCGTCGTCATCCGCGGTCTCGATGAGTGGATCGCCGCTCACAGCCGCTCAGAGGCGGCAGGATCTCTCAACCCTGCCGCCTCTTTCGACTCCCGCTGATCGGCGCTCTGATCGCCGCCCGCGGGCTCCTGGGCCGCTCCCGGCCCGCCAACTCCGAACGAAGGATCTCACGATGACCGAACCGACCCCCCTCGAGCTGGCAGAGGCCAACCTCGCCGCGCTCCAACAGCGCATCCGCGACGGCGAGGGCTCGCCCATCGACCTCGGCGCGGCTCAGGCTCGCGTCGCGCACGCCCGCCTCCAGGACGAGGGCGCCCGCGCTCGACAGCGTGAAGCCCTCGAGCGGACAAGGGCGCAAGCCGCCGGGAACGCGAAGCTCGCGGCGTCCGACCTCCTCACGAGGAGGCCCGACTTGTTCCGTAAGCGCGACCAGGCGGCGGAGGCGATCGAGGATCTCGCCCGCGCTGTCGAGAAGCACAACGCGTGGATCCTCGACGTCGCGAAGGCGTTCGAGGCCGGCGGCGTGCCGGCGCTCGGATGGGACCGCGTCCGCCCGGAGCGATTCGACCCCGACAACCACGCGGTGCTCGAGCAGGGCGGCGTCGTCGCGTCTGTGACCGTCGGAGGCCGCAGCTACCAGCCCGCGAATCCCGGCACGATCGTGCGGTACACCGTCCGCGGCGTAGCGACCCGCCGCAAGCTCGAGGACGACCACGGACGCCGCCTCGACCTCGACCTCGGGAAGGACACCCCGGACGCGCTCCGCGACCACTAGGCAGCAACACGACGGAGGCCCCGTGCTCACTCCGAGCAGGGGCCTTCGCGCGTTCGGACAGTGCGCCCATGGCTCAGGAAAGTCCCTCGAGCGCGGGTGAGGCAGTCCACTCATGGGCTAGGACATGCCTCGTGCGCGGGCGCGCGCGAGGCAGGGCCGGGTTTGACTGCGTCGGCGACGAGCTTGCCGGAGGTGTGGCCAGACGACAGCTCCGGCTCGGACGGACATCGGCGATTCCAGCCTCTCGCGGCGCGGGGGGCCCGATCGCTCGATGGGGCGTAGAGCCTGCGCACCTTCGAAGGAATGTCCACCCCGCGGGTGTCGTTGACGCTGTGGGGAGACCGAATATGATCAGATCAGGCTCGAACGTGCCGACGATCTCCCGTCGTGTCTGGCCACCAGCCCGCCGTCACCACGCTCTGTGCAGCGGATCGCAACGAGGAGGCGAAGTGAACGTCAAGCAGGAGGCGAAGCGCCTCGCCGAAGAGACGCTGGAAGCCAACTGGTCGGCAGATTTTCCAGTCGACCCTTTCGCAGTGGCAGAAAGCCTCGGCATCTACGTCTACTCGGCCAACATCGGCTCCGACGTTTCGGGCATGCTTCGAAAGCTGCCGGGACAGGGCCCTGAGATCATCCTCGACGTCAGTGAGTCCCTGGTCCGCCGCCGGTTCTCGTGTGCCCACGAGATTGGACACTTCGTCCGCCACGCGGGTAGCGACGATGAGATCGCGTTCGTCGACTACCGAGGAGCATCGGCCCGAGCTGGCGTGGACCAGGAGGAGATTTTCGCGAACAACTTTGCCGCGAACTTGCTCATGCCAGAAGCAACGGTCGAGGCCCTCACGAACCTCGATGTCAGCGTGGTTCAGATGGCGCGGATCTTCGAGGTTTCCCTGGATGCCATGACCTTCCGGCTTAAGAACCTCGGTCTGGCGGCTTGAGCGAGGAACCGGGAGGCGCAGAGCAGGAAGGCGCCGACCCGACCGAGAGTCAGCCGGATGCTGAACGCTCGCCCGAGGAGATAGCTCGGCTAGAGACCCGTGATCGCATCCTCGAGGAGGCGCGACAGACCATCCTCGCCATGCGTCGGCGGCAGGCGAAGGTCACGTTGGGGGACGGCACTGTCGTTTCCGTGCCGCTCTCGAGACCTGACTCTCCGAATGTGCCCAAGGGAACCCGCGCTACGACCACTGATGGTGATGCACCCGCGAGCGGCCCGAAAACGGAGGCCGGGTCGAGGGCGGCGGCGAGAGACCAGATCATGTTCGACCGCGAGTCGGTCGCCGCTCGGAACACTGCCGCGCGGGAGATCGAGCAACGCACGCGGGACAAGAAGTTCTACGAGCCCGGGACCTATAAGCGGGGCCGCAAGGAAGTTGACCTTGAGGACCGTAAGGCGAACCTCAAGCTCAAGAAGATCCTCGCGCGGTCGACCTTTATCGCGGTGGGGGTGCAGCTATGGATCGCCGACGTCGTGTTCGTCTGGTACGGGGTCGAGAATCACTGGCGGGTTCCGCCCGGCGTGATGCTCGGCTGGCTCTCGGCAACAGTTGTCCAGACCGTCGGCGTCGTGTACATCATCGCTCGCCATCTATTCCCTGTTCCGACGCCTCCCGAGAAGAAGAAGTCGTCAGGCGAATCGGCATCTGCCGAGTGACCGCTTGAGGCGACACGTCGCCAGCTAAGCCTGCGCCTCCAGCCTTCGCCCCGTGCCAGCCCCGTGCCATTAGCGGTGGGTACCGGGAGGGATCTGCCAATACGAGAAGGGACGAGATCCGCGCGGTTGCGGGCGCAATGCGATCCCCCCGGGGCGGCTGTTGCCGTGTCGACCTGACTTGAAAACTGGTGGGCGGAAACGTCTCGTGGGTTCGAATCCCACGCCCTCCGCCACGCCGTCCGCCGCGCCGTCCGCCACGCCGTCCCGTTCTTCGCGTCGCTTCTCGCCGGCGCCGTCCGACGCCCGTCCTGGCGCGCGACGACGGAGGCCTGCACGCTCTCCTTCGGAACGCGCCAGCCCTCTGTATAGGATTGCGCGACGCCCGGGACCGACGCCCGGCCCTCACCTCCGCACCACTGACGCCTCGACACCGGGAGACGGATGCGCCGCACGGGCCCTTCGACACAGACTCGCGACACTCCGCGCACGCCGCGCCCCTTCGTGCGGCACGGCCGCCAGAAGCGGCACACCCTCGCGCGGACCCTGGTGAAGGGAGCCGCCCTCGTGGGCGGTGTCGGCGTGGTCGCCTCGGTGTCGGTGGTCGCGATCGCGGCGACGCTGATCGTCCAGTCCGTGCAGCCCTCGGTCGACCTGCACCCGGGCGCGGCCGGCTCCAGCGTCGAGGCCGGAGGCGCCCCGGAGATCGGCGCACTGGAGGGCGGCTTCAACGTCCTCGTCGTCGGCAGCGACTCGCGGAAGGGCCAGGGCGACGCCTACGGCGACCCCGATGAGGAGACGAGCGTCCTCAACGACGTCAACATGCTGATGCACGTCTCGGCCGACCACAGCAACGCGACGGTCGTGAGCTTCCCCCGCGACATGTACGTCGACATCCCGGAGTGCGTGAACGCCGCCACGGGTGAGACGATCCCCGCCCGGTACGACACCAAGATCAACGAGGCGATGGGCAGCGACGTCAGCCTCGGCTGCGTGGCAGGGGTCGTCGAGGACCTCATGGGCGTCCGGGTCGACTACGGCGCGGTCGTGCAGTTCAACGGCGTGATCGAGATGTCGAACGCGGTCGGCGGAGTCGACGTCTGCGTCGCGACCGAGATCGCGGACCCCTACACGAACACCTACCTCGAGCCGGGCGTGCACTCGCTCGAGGGCATGGCGGCGCTGCAGTTCCTCCGCAGCCGCCACGGCATCGGCGACGGCAGCGACCTGACCCGCATCAGCAACCAGCAGGTCTTCCTCTCGGCGCTCGTGCGCCGGATCAAGAGCGCGGACACCCTCCTCAACCCGGTCGCGCTCTACGGGCTCGCAAAGGCGGCGCTCGGCAACATGACGCTCTCGACCGGTCTCGACAACGTGAACACGATGGTCCAGATGGGACTCGCGCTGAAGGACGTCGACCTCGCGGACGTCGTCTTCGCGCAGTACCCGACCGGGGCGACTCCGAGCGGAGTGGAGCCGGACCGCGCCGCGGGCGACGTCCTGGCGAGCGCCCTGCAGACCGATCAGCCGATCGCCATCACCGGCGGCACGGGCGCCGGCGCGACCGTGGAGGGCGAGGCGGCGGCCCCGGCCGACACCGCCGCTCCGTCGGGCCCGGCGACCGCGGATCCGCTGGCGACGGCCGAGGCGGCACCGGGCACTCCTGCACCCGGCACTCCTGCAGCGACTCCCGAGGACGGATCCAAGGTTGCCCTGCCAGAATCGGTCACCGGCCAGAGCGCCGACCAGCAGACCTGCTCGGTCGGCTTCTTCGGCTGAGCCGAGGGCGGGCGGCACCACGGGTGCTCTCCACCTCGCGCGCTGACTCCGGGACGACACGCGTCCCGCAGCCGAGAGAGAGTACGACCCGATGAGCGAACGCGCGTCCACCCGGACCACAGCAGCACGGCACGGCCGCCTGCGCCGCCCGAGCGGCGTGCGCTTCGCCGCGCGGATCCTCGCAGCCTGCGTGGGCGTCGGCGTGCTCAGCGCGGTCTGCATCGTGGCGATCGCCGCCTCGCTGATCGCCGGGAGCGCGCGTCCGTCCGTCGACCTAGGGATCGACTCGGGCGGAGGCGACGTGCCCGAGATCGGGGCGATCGAGGGCGGCGTCAACATCCTGCTCGCCGGCAGCGACAGCGCCGACGGATCGGCCGCCGGGGCCTACGGCGAGCGTGCCGAGAACCTCAACGACGTCACGATGCTCATGCACATCTCGGCCGACCACTCGACCGTGGAGGTCGTCAGCTTCCCCCGCGACCTCTACGTCCCGATCCCCTCCTGCACCGACCCGGCCACCGGCGCCGTCTCGGACGCGGTGGACTCGGCGAAGATCAACACCTCGCTCGAGGCCGGCGGGCTGGCGTGCACCGTGCAGACGGTCGAGCAGCTGACCGGGCTCGAGATCCCCTACGCGGCGCTCATCCAGTTCGAGGGCGTCATCGAGATGTCGAACGCGGTCGGCGGAGTGGACGTCTGCGTCGCCACCCCGATCCAGGACGAGTACACGGGGCTGAACCTCGACGCGGGCACGCACACGCTCGTCGGCGCCGAGGCGCTGGCGTTCCTCCGCACCCGGCACGGCGTCGGCGACGGCAGCGACCTCACCCGCATCTCGAGCCAGCAGGTGTACCTCTCATCGCTGGTGCGCAAGGTGAAGAGCGCGTCGACGCTCTCGAACCCGGTGAACCTCTACGGCCTCGCGAAGGCGGCCGTCTCGAACATGCAGCTCTCCACCTCGCTCGAGAACGTGAACACCCTCGTGTCGATCGGCCTCGCGGTGAAGGACGTCGACCTCGCGAACGTGGTCTTCGTGCAGTACCCGACCTTCATCGACGGCAACGGCGTGTACCCCAGCGAGGACGCGGCGGCGGCGCTGAACGCGGCGCTCCTCGCCGACCAGCCGATCGCGCTGAGCGGCACCACCGGCGGCGGCTCGCAGTCGACGGGGGAGGAGCCCGGGGCGACCAATGCTCCGGCGGCCACGGAGTCGCCGGCCACCGACGCCCCCGCGACCGACGCCCCCGCGACGAGCGCACCCGACGGGCCGGTCACCCTCCCGAGCGACGTCTCCGGGCAGACGGCGCAGCAGGAGACCTGCACGATCGGCCGGCCCCTGTCGGACCAGTAGGCGGCTTCCCGCCTTCCCGCGGAGGGGCGGGCGCCCGTGTCGCGAGGCCCTCGCGCGTGCGGTTATGATGGTCGTCGTGCGTCCGCCAGCGGGCGCTCAGGAGTCGTCGCATAGTCCGGTCGAGTGCACCACCCTGCTAAGGTGGAGAACCCTTTATTGGGTTCCGTGGGTTCAAATCCCACCGACTCCGCATCGTCCGAAGGCCCCGCTCAGGCGGGGCCTTCGTCGTTCCCGGCGGTGCCTGTGCCTGCCGCAGTACCGGCGTCTCCCGGCGGTGCCGGTGTCTCCGCAGTGCCGGGGTCTCGCGGTGCCGGAGCCTTCCGGCCGGCGCTCCGCCGGTCGCGCGCGGCGACGGCGGCCGATGCGACCTGGCGCCCCGGCCGCCCGGGATCCGCCGCCGATCCGCCGGGCGGGTGCGCTCCCGGAGCGGCTACCCTGATCGGATGCCCAGCCCGATCCTCGACGCCCTGTCCGCTCCTCCCGCGCGGAGGGA
Source organism: Rathayibacter sp. AY1C5 (assembly GCF_002931705.1). Taxonomy (NCBI): domain Bacteria; kingdom Bacillati; phylum Actinomycetota; class Actinomycetes; order Micrococcales; family Microbacteriaceae; genus Rathayibacter; species Rathayibacter sp. AY1C5. The sequence goes on along the minus strand of NZ_PSWD01000016.1, from coordinate 56,131 downwards.
CGTCGCCTCGATCCGGGGTGCTCTCGCCGAGGTCGCGATCGGCGACTCGGTGCGCGTCCTCGTCCGCTCCCCGCGCTACGGCCTCTACGGGATCGAGGGGGTCGTCCGGCAGGCCGTCGGCGGCGAGCTCGTCGTCGCGGACGTCTTCCTCGGCACGGGGACCGAGATCCAGAGCATCGCCCTGGCTCCGGACGCTGACGAGGTCGGCGGGGAGCGCTCGGCCGAGGGACTCGAGCACGGGGATACGGTGCGCGTGGCGTTCTCGACTCCGGCGCTCGGGTCGTTCACGATCACGGGCCCGCTGACGGCCGGCGGCCGCGACGGGTTCCTCCTCGTCGGCAGCTGGATCGTCGCGGACGGCGGCGAGCCCGGCCGCCACGTCGACCGCATCGAGCGCCTGACGGACGTCGGCGTCCACGAGAAGCACGTCCCCGGGCGCCGCTCCGCGGTCGAGGAGTAGCCCCTCAGCTCTGGCAGTGCGGGCACCAGTAGGTGACCCGCAGCTGCAGCTCGTCGTCGCCGAGCTCACCGCGCTCGATCGGAGTGCCGCAGCGCCGACACGGCTTGCGGTCGCGGCCGTAGACCCAGAGCTGCTGGCCCGGGCGCAGGTTGCCGGTCGTCGTGCGCTCGATCCGCTCGCGGTTCACGGTGATGAGCCGCTTCGCGAGCGCGATGGTGCGCACGAGGTCGCCGCTCCCGCCGACCGGGCGCGTGGGCAGCACGCCGCGCAGGAAGCACAGCTCGGCGCGGTAGACGTTGCCGAGTCCGGCCATGATCCGCTGGTCGAGCAGCGCGAGCCCGATCGGCCGCTCCGGATCGGCGGACAGGCGTCGCAGCGCCTCGTGCGCGTCCCAGTCGGCGCCGAGCAGATCGGGGCCGAGATAGCCGACCACGTCCTCCTCGGCCGAGCGCGGGACGATCTCGAGGAGCCCGAGCTCGAAGCCGACCGCCTGCCAGTCCTCGGTCTCGAGGACGATCCGGGCCTGGAACGCCGGCCGGTGCCACTTCGGCCGCTCGCCCTCGCCGCGGGCGTAGAGGTGCCAGCTCCCCTCCATCTTGAGGTGGGAGTGGATCAGCGCGTCGCCGACCCGCATCAGCAGGTGCTTGCCGCGGGGGACGACCTCGTCGATCGTCTCGCCGGTGAGGTCGACCGTCGCGTACTTCGGCACGCGGACGTCGCATCGGGTCAGGACCTCGCCGTCCAGCGCCTCGGCGAGGTTGTGGGCGGATCGGTAGACGGTGTCACCCTCGGGCACGCGGGCTCCCTCCGGCGCTCACGAGCGCATCCTCAGGCCGCGCGGATTCGCGACGAAGCCGGCGGCGACGAGGGCGTCGCCGAAGGGCGTGCCGAGCGCGAAGACGCCGTCGATCTTCTCGACGGTCAGCTTCTCGACCCCGCGGGAGCGGACCAGCTGCGAGAGGGAGGCGGCCGCGTCGGCGAGGGCCGCCTCGTCGGCGGTGAAGGTGAGGGCGGTCTTGCCGCCGCGCTCGAGGTAGACCGCGAGCGCTCCGTCGACGACGGCGACCAGCGCGCCGGCCTTCCGACCGGGGCGGTGCCCCTCGCCCTGCGGCCACGGCAGAGCGGCGCCGAACGGATTGGCGGGGTCGGTCGCCGCCAGCGCGAGCACCGGGCGTGAGCGCTCCTGCGCCTCGTCCTGCGGGGCGAACGTGCGGAGCCGGTCGACGCTGCCGGCTGTGCCGAACTGCGCTGCTCCCAGCTTCTCGATGAAGTAGCCCCTCCGGGCGCGGCCCTGCTGCTCGAAGCCGCTCAGCACCTTGTAGGCGAGGGCGAAGCCGCCCAGGACGCCCTCGGCCTGCACGGAGCCGCGGGTGACGATCCCGTACCGCTCGAGCAGCGTCTCGCCGAGCGCGTGCCCGCGGATCGTCGCGTCCGACTCCGCGAGCGGCACGATCGACCAGCGGCCGCCGGCGGTCGGCGGCCCCACGCGGGTGGCCATCGTGGGGCGGGCGGTCATCCGGCCCCGGGGCGCGCGGGCGCGGGCGGGGGCGCGCGGCTGGCGGTGGGCGCCGCCGGTCGAGCCGACGAGGGTGCGCAGCGGCGCCAGGGTGTCGTTCGTGACGAGCCCGGCCCAGACCAGCTCCCACAGGGCCTCGACGAGGCCCGCGTCGTCGGTGGAGCCGACCGCGTCGGAGAGCTGGCGGAAGAAGTAGCCGCCGCCCGAGCCGAGCACGCCGACGATCTCCTGCTGGAGCTCGGTCAGGGTCACGGACTCGGCGGCGGGGACGGGGAGGGTCAGCCCTGCCGTGTCGGCGAGATGGAGGCTCACCCAGCCGTCGTTGCCGGGCAGGGTGCCCGCGCCGGCCCAGAGGACCTCGCCGGTCGCGGTGAGCTCGTCGAGCATCGCGGGGGAGTAGTCGCGCACCCGGGCGGGCAGGATCAGCGACTCCCAGGCGGACGCGGGGATGGGCGCGCCGGCCAGCTGGTCGATCACGGAGGCCACGCCGTCGATACCGCGGAGCGAGCCGCCGACGTGCTGCCAGGCGGGGAGGAAGCGGGCGTACGCGGCCGCGTCCACCGGCTCCACCTCCTTACGGAGCGCGGCGAGAGAGCGGCTGCGCAGGCGGCGCAGCACCTCGGCATCGCACCACTCGGTCCCGGTGCCGGTGGGGCGGAACTCGCCCTCCGAGACGCGGCGCTCGCCCGCGAGGCGGCGCAGGGTGTCGGTGACGACCGCGACTCCGAGGCCCAGGCGGGTGGCGACGGCGGCGGCGGTGAAGGGGCCGTGGGTGCGCGCGTAGCGGGCGACGAGGTCGCCGAGCGGATCGCGGACCGGGTCGATGAAGGCGACGGGGACGCCGATCGGCAGGGGCACGCCGAGAGCGTCGCGGAGCCGGGAGGCGTCCTCCATCGCGGCGTACCGCTGCTCATCGCCGAGGCCCACGGGCAGGACGCGCTTGGCCTTCACGAGCGCGGCCACGTCGGCCTCGAGCACCGCGCGCTCGATCGCGGGCGCCTTCGCGACGTCCGCCGAGGCGACCGACTCGTCGACCAGGCGCTCCCCGAGCTCGTCGAGCGTCAGCGGGCCGAGCAGCCGGAGCAGGTCGGCGGCGCCCTCGAGCCCGCGGAGGCGGCGCTCGGGCTCGACGCGCTGCAGCTCGCGCTCGATCTGCGCGAGGACGGCCGGGTCGAGCAGCTCGCGCAGCTCCGCCCGGCCGAGCAGCTCGCCGAGGAGCGTCGCGTCGACCGAGAGCGCCGCGGCACGGCGCTCGGCGAGCGGGCTGTCGCCCTCGTACATGAAGGCCGCGACGTAGCCGAAGAGCATGGACCGCGCGAACGGACTGGCGGTCGGCGTCTCGACCTCGAGGATCCGCAGCTCGCGCCCGTCCAGCCGCGCGGCGAGCCGGAGCAGCGCGGGCAGGTCGTAGACGTCCTGGAGGCACTCGCGGACGGTCTCGAGAATGATCGGGAAGGTCGGGTAGGTGCGGGCGACGTCGAGCAGCTGCGCCGCCCGCTGCCGCTGCTGCCAGAGCGGGGAGCGCTTGCCCGGGTTGTACCTCGGGAGCAGGAGCGCCCGCGCCGCGCACTCGCGGAACCGGGCGGCGAAGAGGGCGGAGCCGCCGACCTCGCTCGTGACCAGCTGCTCCAGCTCCTCGCGCTCGAACAGGAACAGCTCGGAGCCCGGCGGCTCCGACTCCGTGTCGGGGATCCGCACGACGATGCCGTCGTCCCCGGCCATCGCCGCTCCGTCGACCCCGTGCCGCTCGCGGACGCGAGCGCCGATGGCGAGCGCCCACGGCGAGTGCACCTGCATCCCGTACGGGGAGTGCAGCACCAGCCGCCAGTCGCCCAGCTCGTCGCGGAAGCGCTCGAGCACGAGGGTGCGGTCGTCCGGGATCTGCCCGGTGGCCAGGCGCTGCTCGTCGAGGAAGGAGAGGAGGTTGCTGGTCGCGTACTCGTCGAGCCCGGCCGCCGTGCAGCGCTCGCGGGCCGTCTCGGGGGCGGCGGCGCCCACCTCGCGGGTGAACGCCCCGATCGCCTCGCCGAGCTCGGCGGGGCGCCCCTGCGAGTCGCCCTTCCAGAACGGGAGGCGCCCGGGCTCGCCGAACGCCGGCGTCACGATCACGCGGTCGTAGGTGATCTCCTGGATGCGCCAGCTGGTGGCTCCGAGCGCGAAGACGTCGCCGACGCGGGACTCGTAGACCATCTCCTCGTCGAGCTCGCCGACGCGGTTGCCGGTCGAGCCCGGCTCGCCGACCATGAACACGCCGAAGAGCCCGCGGTCGGGGATGGTGCCGCCGCTGGTGACGGCGAGGCGCTGGGCGCCGGGCCGGCCGGTGAGCGTGTTCGCGTCGCGGTCCCAGACGAGGCGCGGCCGCAGCTCCGCGAACTGGTCGGAGGGGTAGCGGCCCGAGAGGAGGTCGAGGGTCGCCTCGTAGGCGGAGCGGGGCAGGGACACGAAGGGGGCGCTGCGGCGGACGGTGTCGAACCAGTCGTCCACGTCGAGGCTCTCGAGGGCGGTCGCGGCGACGGTCTGCTGCGCGAGGATGTCGAGCGGGTTCGCGGGGACGGCGATCGCCTCGATCAGGCCGGAGCGCATCCGCTCCGTCGTCACGGCGGAGTGGAGCAGGTCGGCCCGGTGCTTGGGGTAGAAGGACCCGCGCGAGACCTCGCCGACCTGGTGGCCGGCTCGGCCCACGCGCTGCAGGGCGCTCGCGACCGAGGGCGGCGTCTCGACCTGGACGACGAGGTCGACCGCGCCCATGTCTATCCCGAGCTCGAGGCTCGAGGTCGCGACCACGCAGCGCAGGCGGCCGGATTTCAGGTCGTCCTCGATGATCGCGCGCTGCTCCTTGCTCACCGAGCCGTGGTGAGCGCGGGCGAGCAGTGGCTCCTCGTCGGGCGCGGACTGCCCGCTTCCGCTCGTGCCCCCGGCCGCTCCCATCGCCTCGGCCGGGGAGCGGCGGACGGAGGAGGAGGCCGCTTCGGCGAGCAGGGCCCCGACTGCGACGGGCTCGCCCGCCTCGCGCGCCCGCTCCGCGGCGAGCTCGCGGCGCTCGGCGTAGATCTCGTTGAGCCGGGCGGTCAACCGCTCGGCGAGACGGCGGGAGTTCGCGAAGACGATGGAGGAGGTGTGCGCGAGGACCCGGTCGACGATCGACTCCTCGACGTGCGGCCAGATCGACCCGCTCTGCGGACCGGTGGCCCCCATCGTCGATCCGTCCTGCGGAGCCGCCGTCCCCAGCTCGGACATGTCCTCGACCGGGACGACGACGCTGAGGTCCCACTGCTTCTCGGACGCCGGAGCCACGATCGCGACCGGGGAGCGGCCGGCGAGGAACCGGGCCACCTCCTCGCGCGGGCGCACCGTCGCCGAGAGGCCGATGCGCTGCACCGGCTTCGGGAGCAGGGCGTCGAGCCGCTCGAGGGAGACGGCGAGGTGCGCCCCGCGCTTGGTCGACGCGACCGCGTGGACCTCGTCGACGATGACCGTCTCGACGCCGCGGAGCGACTCGCGCGCCGCCGAGGTGAGCATGAGGTAGAGCGACTCGGGGGTCGTGATCAGGATGTCCGGCGGCGTCTTCTGCAGCACGCGCCGCTCGGCGGCGGGCGTGTCTCCCGACCGCACCCCGACGGTGACCGTGGCCGGCGCGGTACCGATGCCCTCGGCGCTCAGCCGCAGCGCCGTCTGGGTGACGCCGACGAGCGGCGAGCGGAGGTTGCGCTCGACGTCGACGCCGAGAGCCTTCAGCGGCGAGACGTAGAGCACGCGCGTGCGGTGCTGCGGATCCTCCGGCGGCGGGCCCTGCACGAGCCGGTCGATCGCCCAGAGGAAGGCCGAGAGCGTCTTGCCGGAGCCGGTGGGAGCGACCACGAGGGCGTGCGCTCCGCTCGAGATGGCCGACCAGGCGCCCTCCTGGGCGGCGGTCGGCGCCGGGAACGCGCCCTCGAACCACGCGCGCGTGGCGGGGGAGAAGCGCTCGAGGACGTCCGGCATGCACCCATCCTCCCTGCCACCTCTGACATTGCCGGGGCCGCGGCCCGGGGGCGAGCCCTTGACGCGGGGGAGCCCGCCCGTCAGGCGAAGCCGAGACGCACGAACGTGCCGATGTCGGCGAGCTCGGCCTGCCCGACTCCGTGGGCGACGCCCTCGTAGACCCGGGCGTCGAGCGCCGTGTGCTCCGGGAACCAGGCCGCCGCGTCCCGCACGAGCTCCTCCGGGATCACCGTGTCGAGCGTCCCGCGGCCCCAGAACACCGGAGGACGCTCGCGGGCGAGCCGCTCGTCCGCGTCGTCGCCCTCGGCGAGCGGGACCACGAACCCGGACAGAGCGACCGCGAAGGCGAAGCGGCCCGGCGCGCGCCGAAGCAGCTGCACCGCCAGCGCGGCGCCCTGGGAGAAGCCCAGCAGCCCCACCGGACCCGGGTGCCCCAGAGCGTCGAGCCACTCGATCACCCCCGCCGCCGCCGCCTCGACGGCCTCGGGATCGGCCCGCGGCTCATCAGGCACCAGCGGCACCCGGAGGGGCCACCACGCGTTCGCCCCGCCGCCCAGGGCGAGAGGCGCCCGGAGGGACGCGAGGACCGGCTCCAGCGGCAGGTAGGCGCCGAGCGAGAACAGGTCCCCCTCGTGCGAGCCGTAGCCGTGCAGCAGCACCAGGAGGGGCCTGCCGACGCGGTCGCGCTCGGAGGAGGACCACAGCACCGCGTTCGCGTCGATTCCCATCGCACCATCATCCCCCTGAGTGCGGGATCGCCGCCGCCGGTCGGAACACCAGCCGCGAAGGGTGAGAATGGCTGCATGAGCGTGCGCACCCCTGACCCGAACTCCGGGTGGCTGTCCGACGACGAACTCGCCGAGATCCGCCGGCGGCTCCCGCTGCTGTACGTGGAGGCCGTGCCCGTCCGGGTCGACGGGCTCGGGCAGGTCACCGAGGTCGGTGTGCTCCTGCGCGCGACCCCCTCCGGCCAGATCACCCGCACGATCGTCTCGGGCCGCGTGATGTACGGCGAGACGCTGCGCGACGCGCTGTTCCGCCACCTCGAGAAGGATCTCGGTCCCATGGCCTTCCCCCTCCTCCCGGCGAGCCCGCTCCCCTTCCACGTCGCCGAGTACTTCCCGATGCCCGGCATGGGACCGTTCACCGACGACCGCCAGCACGCGGTCTCCCTCGCCTACGTCGTCCCCGTCACCGGCACCTGCGACCCCCGCCAGGACGCCCTCGAGCTCACCTGGATGACCCCCGACGAGGCCTGCTCCGACGCGATCTCCGCCGAGATGGAGGGCGGGCGGGGCGCGCTGATCCGCGCCGCGCTCGCTTCCGTCGGCCGCCTGTCCTAGCGGCGCGGATCGGCCGCGGTGCTTCCTGCGCCGATAGCGGCGCGCCGCGGTCGGCTCGCAGGGACAGCAGGCCGGCTGGAGCATCGTGCGTCCGCCTGGACCGATTCGCCGGCACGCGACTCGGCCGTTCGGCTCGTGGATCCGGCATCCACGGGACCTCTGTGACCGGGCGAGGAGAGGCGGCGCCCCTGCCCGACGACGGCGCAGCAGGGGATCGCCTGATCAGGACGCGGTGAGGACTTCCGGAGCTCCCTGCGCGGGACTCCGCTCGAAGAGGTGAAGCGTGAACGACGAAGGGCCGGGGCCCGCGACCAGTAGTCGCGGGCCCCGGCCCTTCGTGATGTCGGCGTCCTGATCAGGACGAGCGTTGACGTGCGATCACCGAACGCTCAGCCCCCGGACCAGCCGCTCCCCGCGAGGCGAACGGTCGATCCGCGTGCGAGCGGATCGGCCTAGCCGGTCGCGACACGCTCTGCGCGTCGCGACCGTGCTTGAAGCCGACCGCGGTGCGCCGCTACGCGGCGCACAAAACGGTCAGCCCTGCGCGCGGCGGCCGCCGCGGCGGGCGCCTCCGCCGGCGGACTCGCGGGCGGGAGCGGCCGAGGCCGCTCCGCCGGTCGCGGTGCTGTAGAACGAGCGCGATCCGCCCGAGGTCGAGGGGGCACCGGCGGCCGAGCGGCTGCGGCCTCCGCGGGCGCCGCCGCGGGCGGGTCCCTCGGCGGCGGTGCGGTCGCGGCGGGGGCGGTCGCCTCCGCCGGTCGCGGCACCCGTCGAGCGTCCGCCGCGGGGTGCGGCGGTGCCCTCGGTGCGGGCCGCGCGCTTGCGCTGCGCGTTGGCGCCCTGCGAGCGTCCGCCCTGCGACTGGCCGCGGACGGGCTCGACGACGGCGCTGGGGGTGACGTACGGAGCGACGTCGCCGACGAGCTTCGCGACGGCGGCCGAGTCAGCCGTCACCTGCTGGGGCGCGACCTGGATCGCGGCCTTGCGGAGGAGGGTCTTCACGTCGCTGCGCTGCGTGGGCAGGACGACGGTGACGACGTCTCCCTCGCTGCCGGCGCGGGCGGTGCGGCCCGAGCGGTGCAGGTACGCCTTGTGCTCCATCGGCGGGTCGACGTGGATGACGAGCTCGACGTCGTCGACGTGCACACCGCGGGCGGCGACGTCGGTGGCGACGAGGACCTTGACGGTGCCGGCGCCGAACGCGGCGAGGTTCCGGTCGCGGGCGACCTGCGAGAGGTTGCCGTGCAGGTCGACCGCGGGGATGCCCTGGCCGGTGAGCTGCTTGGCGAGCTTCTTCGCGTGGTGCTTGGTGCGCATGAAGAGGATGCGGCGGCCGGTGCCGGACGCGAGCGTCTTCACGAGAGCGTTCTTGGCGTCGAGGCCGTCGACCTCGAACACGTGGTGGGTCATCAGCGCGACCGGCGAGTTGGCCTCGTCGACCGAGTGGAGCACCTCGTTCTGGAGGTACTTCTTGACCAGCTTGTCCACGCCGTTGTCGAGCGTCGCGGAGAACAGCAGGCGCTGCCCGCCGCGGGGGGTCTTGTCGAGGATGCGCGTGACGACCGGCAGGAAGCCGAGGTCGGCCATGTGGTCGGCCTCGTCGAGGACGGTGATCTCGACGGCGTCGAGGTTCACGAAGCCCTGCTTCATCAGGTCCTCGAGGCGGCCCGGGCAGGCCACGACGATGTCGACGCCCTGCTTGAGCGCGGCGACCTGGCGCTGCTGCGAGACGCCTCCGAAGATCGTGGTGGTGACGATGCCGTACGCGTCGGCGAGGGGCTGCATCGCGGCGGTGATCTGCGTGGCGAGCTCGCGGGTCGGCGCGAGGACGAGTCCGAGCGGGCGGCCGGGGCGGCGGCGTCCGCCGGCGAGCGAGCCGCCGAGTCGGGCGATCATCGGGATGGAGAAGGCGAGGGTCTTGCCGGAGCCGGTCTTGCCGCGGCCGAGGACGTCGCGTCCGCCGAGGGTGTCGGGCAGCGTGTCGACCTGGATCGGGAAGGGCTCGGTGATGCCGCTCGCGGTGAGCGCGGCCACGAGGGGGGCCGGCACGCCGAGGGCGCTGAAGGAGAGGGGGGTGTTCGACATGGAGTGGTGCCTTTCGGGGGCATCATGCCGATCGAGGACGCGCGGGCGGTGGCCGGGGCGCGGGTGATCGGCGTTCGGGCGAAGGTGACGGTGGTCACATCCGTTCGCCGTACGATTCGGTGCGCGCGGCCGGGGGCCTCATGCACGTGCGCCAGATGGTCGGGACGGATCCTCGACGGTCAGAGTCCTAGGGGACAAGGGGCGTTCTACGACGCGGGGGAGCGCAGTCGCTGCGCTCGCACCATCCCACTCTAGTGGATGCCGATCCATCCGCGCATCGCGGCCTGCACGCGGGAGCCGTCGCGGTCGCTCAGCTTGGTCCCGACGAAGTCGCCCACCCAGTCCGAGGTCTGCACGCGGAAGGCCGGCTCCGGGTCGCGCAGGGTCTTCAGGATGACGGCGGCGACGTCGGACGGGTCCTGCGCGTGGGTCGAGGAGAAGGACGACGCGGCGCGGTCGAGGTAGGCGCCGAGCGCCGGCGAGTAGGGGCCGGCCTGCGCGAGCATCGCCGCCGCGTCGATGCCGACGTTCTCGACGAAGCTGCTGCGGACCGCTCCCGGCTCGATCAGCGACACGTGGACGCCGACGGAGGCGGCGACCGGGGCGAGCGCCTCGAAGAACCCCTCGACCGCGAACTTCGCCGCGCAGTAGTCCTCGTTGAACGGCTGCCCGATCGCGCCGCCGACGCTCGAGACGGTGACGATGCGACCGCGGGACGAGCGCAGCATCGGCATCGCGGCGCGGGTGACCGCGACGGTGCCGAAGAAGTTGACCTCCATCACGCGGCGCAGCTCCTCCGGATTCTCCAGCTCGAGGGTGCCGAGATGGCCGGCTCCGGCGTTGTTCACGAGGGCGTCGAGACCGCCGAGCTCCTCCTCCACGGCGCGGAGGCAGCCGGCGACGGAGTCCGCGTCGGTCACGTCGAGCGCCCGCAGGTCGAGCTCGACGCGTGCCTCGGCGGCGGCGGCGCGCAGGCCCTCCGCCCGCTCCGGATCCCGCACGGTGGCGACCACCCGCCAGCCCGCGCGCGCGGCCTCGATCGCTGTAGCGCGGCCGATGCCGGTGGAGGTTCCGGTGACGAGGAGGACGGGACGGGGCATGCGGCTTTCCTGCTTTCCGGCTCACGACGGCGCCGCCCGGAGGCTATCGGCCGCCCCTCCGAGAACGTCCAGGGTCGGTGTCAGCCCCGGTAGCGCTCGCCGACCGGCACCTCGACCGGCAGCCGGTTGCCCGCCTGGGCGAGCGGGCAGGCCCAGGCCGGGTCGTAGGCGCAGGAGGGGTTGTAGGCGAAGTTGAAGTCGAGCACCAGCGTCCCCGGGGCGGAGCCCGGGCCGAGGTCGGCGCCCTTCACGGTGTCCAGGAGGTAGCGGCCGCCGCCGTAGGTGCCGCCGGGTGTCCCCGCGAGGGCGTCCTTGACCGGCAGGAACAGGCCTCCGCCGTAGGACGCCAGGCGCCAGACGTCGAGGCTGCCGGTGTCCGGCACCTCGACCGTGCCGATCAGCTCGAAGGGGACGGTGCCGTCAGTGCCGGTCTCCACGTCCATCCGCCGCGCCTCCTCGGCCGGGGCCACCTCGAGCTCGAAGCGCCAGGCCGCGTCGTAGGGCGCGATCGGCAGCGAGCGGAAGTGCGCGCGGTCGGCCGGGAGGAGGGGGGTGGAGGGGTGCTGCGCGAAGAGCGCGTTGCGCCCGCGGATCCAGGACGCGTGCGCGGCGAGCAGGTCCACGTTCGAGAGCCGGCGCACCTCCGCGTAGAGGGCCTGGACGTGGCGGCGCCAGTCCGACACCTCGACCGCCGTCGTGAGGCGGCGGCGGGGCGAGACGTCGTCGTCGTCCTGCTCCTCCTCGTCGGCGGAGGGCCACTGGAGGCGCAGGAGCTCCGAGCGCGACAGCTCGGTCTCCTCCTCGGCGACGCCGTCGGGGCTCATGCGGCGGACTCCCCGCGCGGGCGGGTGTCGGCACCGAGATCGTGGCGCCAGGACGGGGCGAGGGAGCGGATGCGGATGCCGCGCCACTGCCAGAACGCCCACATCGAAGGCCAGAGCGCGGCCGAGGCGAGACCCGCCGAGAACTCGAGGCGGTCGCGGAAGAGCGTGCGCCCGTCAGGGAGCGGGGCCACGGCCATGCGGTGGTCCCACGCGGTGATGAGGCGGAGGGAGCCCGTGAGGGGCCCGCCGCTGTCGCGCAGGATCCGCACGTCGGGCATCGAGGGGACGCGGCGGTAGGAGAGGTCGATCTCCTGTGCGCCCATCGGCACGATCCCGAGGGCGTCCATCGCGACCTCGTGGGAGCCGAGCCCCCAGGTCGGGCGGAAGCCGCCCTCGTCCAGCGACGCGGCGGTCAGGAGCGGGGACATCACCTCCCGGAACACGGCCGGACTCTGCAGGGCGCGCCAGGCGGAGTCGGCGTCGGTGTCGAGCACGTGCTTGAGCATCACCTTCACGAGGGACATCCTCCTCCGCCCGCCCCTGCGCGGGAACCGGGTGCGCGCGGAGCCCCGGACGTGTATGCGCCTCCGGGGCTCGCTACCGTGTCAGGGTGACCGCTCCCGCCGCCTCCGTCGATCAGTCGACCTACCAGATCCGCTTCGAGTGGGGGGCCCGCGCCCTCCGCGTGCTCGCCCCCGCCCACGTCACGGTGCTCGTCGACGCTCTGCCCGGAGGCGAGAGCCCCGACCTCGGGGGAGTGGAGGGCCGCGTCGTCCGCGCGGGCCTGGCCGACCGCTCGGCCGTCGCCCGCTGGATCCTGGAGCGCCAGCACGAGAACGGCGGGCGCACCAGCGTCAACGTGATCGCACTCGGCGACGTCGACGACAGCGGAGCGGCGCGGTTCGCGATGGAGGACCAGCTGGCGGCCGGCGCCGTCGTCGACGCGCTCATCGGGCTGGGCATCGACCACGTCTCGCCCGAGGCCGCGGTGGCCTGCGCGTCCTACGAGGGCCTGCGCCGGGCGTGCGCGCATCTGCTCACCGCGTCCGAGTCCGGCCGCCTGCTCGCCGCCGAGGGGCGGGCGGACGAGGTCCGCGCCGCCGCCCGGGTCGACGCCGTCGACGAGGTGTCGGTCCTCCGCTGACCCGCCGCTCCGGCGGGCGCGGCCTCCGAGCGGTGCAGGGCGTCCGCGGAGCGCACAAGCCCCTGCGGATCCGAGCCGCCGCCTCGACCACTCGCCCGCCCCCGGCGTAGCGTTCGGCGGAGGCGGTCCCTCCGCCCCCGCCCCGACCGAAAGCTGGCCCGCATGAAAGCCGTCCTCAACGACGTCGTCCTCGCCGACGCCCCCGACTCCGACCTGATCTCGATCGAGGGCAACTGGTACTTCCCGCCGTCGAGCATCGCCGAGGGCGTGCTCGTCGAGAGCCCCACGCCCTACACCTGCCCGTGGAAGGGCGAGTGCCAGTACTTCTCGGTGCAGACCGGCGACGGCCTGCAGAAGGACAAGGCCTGGTCGTACCCGCACCCCTACCCGACGGCGTTCGACCGCGTCGGCAAGGACTTCTCGGGCTACGTCGCCTTCGACCGCTCGGTCCGCGTCTCCGACTGACCCGTCCCGCCGCGGTGCCGCTCCCGGTGCCGCGGCGGTGCGTCAGCCGCGCGGGGCGGCGGCGCGCGCCCGGTACGCCCGGACCTTCGACCGGTTCCCGCAGCGCTGCATCGAGCACCAGCGGCGCGAGCCGGCGCGGGACGTGTCGAGGTAGAGCATCCGGCACTCCGGATCCGCGCAGCGCCTCAGCCGTCCGGCCACGGCCGGGCCCAGCAGCCCCACGGCCTCCCGGGCGATGGACGCGAGCGCCTGCCTGCCCGCCGCATGGAGCCGTCCTGCCTGCCGCGACCCTCCGCCCAGCACCGGTGGGATGTCGGGCATCGCCGCGACCAGGTTGACCACGTCGACGTCGCGCGGGTCGGGCGCGGTGCCGGCCTCGGCCGCGACGGCCAGCCGGGCGATCGCGCCCCGGAGCATCAGCGCGTCGTCGAGGCGCGCGTCCCGGCTCTCGGGGCCGACCGCCTCGAAGCGCTCGGCGAGCCAGGCGGCCAGGGCGGCGTCGGAGTCGAGGTGCTCGGCCGCTCCCGGAGGCAGTGCTCCCGTCGTGGCGAAGTCGAGTGCGAGGCTTCCGGAGTCGAACCACCAGCGCCGGCCGTCGGCCTCGGGGAGCCACTGCCCGGTGACCGGCGTGCGCCCGCCGTGCGGGGCCTCGTCCGCGGTCACGGCGCCGGGACCGGTCGGCGCCGCCACTGGATCGCGTTCGCGGGCTCGAACCGGCGCGCGCAGCGGCCGCAGGCCAGGGGCCGGGTGGGCCGGCGATGGCGGTAGAAGAGGTGTCCGCCCGGGCAGGTGCCGACCCACGGCGCGAGCTCGTCCGCGGTCGGGTTGCTGTGGGTGCGCGATCCCGTGTAGCCGAGCCGTGCCGCGATCCGCCGCCACTGCGGTCCGTGCCCGGCGTCGGGCCCCGCGAGCGCGTGAGCGACCTCGTGCAGGAGGGTCTGCCGGACCTCCTCGTCGCTCCAGCGGGCGACGAGGTGGCGCGAGACCGTGATCCGTCGGCGCGTCCAGTGGCAGGCGCCGCCGCGGGTGCGCGCGTGGTCGAGCGCGAAGGACCAGGAGGGGTCGAGGTGCTCCTCGATCAGCGCGTCGGCCCAGCGGGCCACGTCCTCGAGGTCGGCCACCGGTGGCGCTGCCTAGGACTCGTCGCCGTCGGCGCGGCGTCGGCCGCGGGCGGTGCCGTCGGTGCGGGCTTCGCGGTCGGTCCCGTCCTGGAACTCGGAGGCGGCGGCGTAGCCCAGGCGCGCGACCTCGAGCTCCTCCTCGGGGACCCCGACGCGCTCGCCGAGGGCGGTCGCGGCGTCGAAGTCGCGCATGGCCCGGCCGTACTCGCCCAGCTCGAAGAAGGTGAGGCCGCGGTGCTTGAGCGCGAAGGAGTGCTCGAGGTGCCACTCGTGCGTGCGCGCCTCCTCGACGCAGAGCGCGAGCTCCGAGAGGGCCTCGTCGGTGCGGCCCCGCAGCTGCATGAGGCGGGCGCGGCGGACACGGGCGGTGAGCAGCTCGGCGCGGTCGCCGGAGAAGCGGGTGCGGCGGACGGCCTCGTTCGCGAGGTCCCACGCCTCGTCGACGCGCCCGAGCAGGCGCAGCAGCTCCGCCTTCTCGGTGAGCGCGGCGAGGCTGCGCAGCGCGCCGATCTCCTCCAGGCGCTCCTGGGCGGCGTCGACGTCGATCTCCTCGTGGAGGGTCGCGGGGTCGTGGCGGATGATGATGCTCAGGGCGATGCTTCCTCGTGGAGTGCGGATCCGGATCGTCGCGCGCGGCGGACGAGAGGACGGTCGGGGTCGCTGACCCCGGCGTCGAGTGTACCGGCGGGTCCCCGGACGGCGCCCCGACGCGCGGCCCGGGTCAGCCCCGTCGCACCTGGAAGACGCTCCGCGCCGGCAGCGGCGACGGGGTGGCGGTCTCGTCCGTGACGACGAGGGCGCCGGCGATGAAGTTCTCGAGCTCCCGCCCCTGCACCAGCTTGGAGGGCGCGGGGTCGGAGGCGAGGCGCCGCGGCAGGCCGTCGAGCGGCAGCGGATCGGCCGAGGCGAGCATCACCACGTTCCCGAAGCGCTTGGCCTTGAGCATCTGGGTGTCGGTCATGATCGCGGTGTGCGCGAAGACGGAGGCGAGCGTCGCGGCCTGGGCGCGGGCGAAGGCGAGCGCGCCGCCGTCGGCCACGTTCACCGCGACCAGGCCGCCGGGGGCGAGCAGCGGCGCGATCGCCCCGTAGAACTCGGCGCTGGTCACGTGCGCGGGAGTGCGCGCGCCCGAGAAGATGTCGACGACGACCACGTCGACCGTGCCGCGCAGCCCGGGCGGCAGCTTGCCGAGCACCTCGCGGGCGTCGCCCTGGCGGATGCGGATCTGCGCCCCGCGGGGGAGCGGGAGCGCCTCGCGCACCAGCTCGACCAGAGCGCCCTCGATCTCGACGACCTGCTGGCGCGAGCCCGGCCGGGTCGCGGCGACGTAGCGGGGGAGGGTCAGCGCTCCGGCGCCCAGGTGGAGCGCCGTGACGCTCTCGCCCTCGGGGGCGACGAGGTCGATCGCGTGGCCGATCCGGCGGACGTACTCGAACGAGAGGTGCGTCGGATCCGCGAGGTCGACGTGCGACTGCGGAGTGCCGTCGACGACCAGGGTCGCCGCCTCGGGCGAGTGGCGGTCGGGCTCGATCCGCGCGGTGTACCCGCTGGCGAGCACGGCGCGGGGGTGCTCGGAGTCGTCTCCGCGTCGGCGGCCGGTGCGTTCCTGCATCCGACCAGTCTGCCGCGGCGGTGGGACGGCGGGGCTCCGCGCCCGGCCCGGTCGGATCGATCCGGGAGGCCGTGGCCTCGTATACCGGACCCCGCGGGGCGGCGCAAGCATCCGCACTTGCGCGGCGTGGCGCGATGCGGCTATATTCGTACTTTGCGCTCCCGAGTACCCATGCCCTCATATCGCGGTCGGCAGGTCACCGGAACCCGGCATCAGATGGTGGATGCCGTTGCCACACTCTAGCCCCGCCCCCAAGACCGAGTCGCCTCGGTCCGCACGGCGTGCGGGCAGGGGTGGCGGCCCGTCCGGCGGGAGCCCACTCCACACATCCCACAGATTGAGACCCGCGAGGGTCTACGGAGGTTCCTTCCTTGGCTGCTGCGTCCACCGCGACCACCACCTCACCCAAGAACGGACGCGGAGCTTCGCGTCTCTCGTTCGCCAAGATCAGCGACACCCTGACCGTTCCGGATCTGCTCGCGCTGCAGACCGAGAGCTTCGACTGGCTCGTCGGCTCGGAGGCGTGGAAGACCCGCGTCGCCGAGGCGAAGGCCGCCGGCCGGGAGGACCTCCCCGCCAACTCCGGCCTCGACGAGATCTTCGAGGAGATCTCCCCGATCGAGGACCTCAGCGAGACGATGCAGCTGAGCTTCACGAACCCGTACCTCGAGCCCGAGAAGTACACGATCGAGGAGTGCAAGGAGCGCGGCAAGACCTACGCCGCTCCGCTGTACGTCGAGGCCGAGTTCATGAACCACCTCACGGGTGAGATCAAGACCCAGACGGTCTTCATGGGCGACTTCCCGCTGATGACCGAGAAGGGCACGTTCATCATCAACGGCACCGAGCGTGTCGTCGTGTCCCAGCTCGTGCGCAGCCCCGGCGTCTACTTCGAGCGCCAGCAGGAGAAGACGTCCGACAAGGACATCTACTCCGCCCGCGTCATCCCGAGCCGCGGCGCCTGGCTCGAGTTCGAGATCGACAAGCGCGACCAGGTCGGCGTGCGCATCGACCGCAAGCGCAAGCAGTCGGTCACCGTGTTCCTCAAGGCCCTCGGCCTGACGAGCGAGGAGATCCTCGAGCAGTTCGCCGGCTACGAGTCGATCGAGCTGACCCTCGAGAAGGACAACATCCTCACCAAGGAGGACGCACTCCGCGACATCTACCGCAAGCTCCGTCCGGGCGAGCAGGTCGCCGCCGAGGCCGCCCGCGCGCTGCTGGACAACTTCTACTTCAACTCCAAGCGCTACGACCTTGCGAAGGTCGGCCGCTACAAGATCAACCGCAAGCTCGGCATCGACAAGGCGCTGTCCGACTCGGTGCTCACGGTCGAGGACATCATCGCGACCATCAAGTACCTGGTCGCCCTGCACGACGGCCGCACCGCCCTCCCCGGCGTGCGCGACGGCGAGGCGGTCGAGCTGCGTCTCGACGTCGACGACATCGACCACTTCGGCAACCGCCGCATCCGCGCGGTCGGCGAGCTGATCCAGAACCAGGTCCGCACCGGACTGTCCCGCATGGAGCGCGTCGTCCGCGAGCGCATGACCACGCAGGACATCGAGGCGATCACCCCGCAGACCCTGATCAACGTGCGCCCCGTCGTCGCCGCGATCAAGGAGTTCTTCGGGACCAGCCAGCTGTCGCAGTTCATGGACCAGAACAACCCGCTCGCGGGTCTGACCCACAAGCGCCGCCTGTCGGCGCTCGGCCCCGGCGGACTCTCCCGTGAGCGCGCCGGCGTCGAGGTCCGCGACGTCCACCCCTCGCACTACGGCCGCATGTGCCCGATCGAGACCCCGGAAGGCCCGAACATCGGCCTGATCGGTTCGCTCGCGTCCTTCGCGCGCATCAACTCGTTCGGCTTCATCGAGACGCCCTACCGCAAGGTCGTCGACGGCACCGTCACCTCGCAGATCGACTACCTCACCGCGTCCGAGGAGGACGAGTACCTGGTCGCCCAGGCGAACGCCCCCCTCACGAAGGACTTCCGCTTCGCGGAGGGCAAGGTCCTGGTCCGCCCCAAGGGCGGAGAGGTCGAGCTCGTCGACGCCGAGCGCGTCCACTACATGGACGTCTCGCCGCGCCAGATGGTCTCGGTCGCGACCTCGCTGATCCCGTTCCTCGAGCACGACGACGCGAACCGCGCGCTCATGGGCGCGAACATGCAGCGTCAGGCCGTCCCGCTGCTGCGCAGCGAGTCGCCCGTCGTCGGAACCGGCATGGAGGGCTTCGCGGCCATCGACGCCGGCGACGTCATCACCGCCGACAAGGCCGGTGTCGTCCAGGAGGTCTCCGCCGACTCCGTCACCGTCCAGCTGGACGAGGGCGGCACGCAGACCTACTTCCTCCGCAAGTTCGACCGCTCCAACCAGGGCACCTCGTACAACAACCGCGTGGTCGTCTCGGCCGGCGAGCGCATCGAGGTCGGCGAGGTCGTCGCCGACGGCCCCGCCACCGAGAACGGCGAGCTCGCGCTGGGCAAGAACCTGCTCGTCGCGTTCATGCCGTGGGAGGGCCACAACTTCGAGGACGCGATCATCCTCAGCCAGAACCTGGTGAAGGACGACGTCCTCTCCTCGATCCACATCGAGGAGTACGAGGTCGACGCCCGCGACACCAAGCTCGGCAAGGAGGAGATCACCCGCGACCTCCCCAACGTCAGCCCGGAGCTCCTGGCCGACCTGGACGAGCGCGGCATCATCCGCATCGGCGCCGAGGTCCGCCCCGGCGACATCCTCGTCGGCAAGGTCACGCCCAAGGGCGAGACCGAGCTCTCGGCCGAGGAGCGCCTGCTCCGCGCGATCTTCAACGAGAAGAGCCGCGAGGTCCGCGACACGTCGCTGAAGGTGCCCCACGGCGAGCAGGGCACGATCATCGGCGTCAAGGTGTTCGACGCGCAGGACGGCGACGACGAGCTCGGCTCGGGCGTCAACCAGCGCGTGGTCGTCTACATCGCCCAGAAGCGCAAGATCACCGAGGGCGACAAGCTCGCCGGCCGCCACGGCAACAAGGGCGTCATCTCGAAGATCCTGCCGGTCGAGGACATGCCGTTCCTCGCCGACGGCACCCCGGTCGACATCGTCCTCAACCCGCTCGGCGTCCCCGGCCGCATGAACTTCGGCCAGGTCCTCGAGATCCACCTCGGGTGGATCGCGAAGCAGGGCTGGAAGGTCGAGGGCCAGCCGGAGTGGGCCGCGCGCCTGCCCGAGCACGCCCGCGAGGCGGCGCCCGGCACCAAGGTCGCGACCCCCGTCTTCGACGGCGCGGCGGAGGAGGAGCTCGCAGGGCTCCTCGACTCCACCACCCCGACCCGCGACGGAGAGCGCCTGATCGGCTCGTCCGGCAAGACGCAGCTGTTCGACGGCCGCTCCGGGGAGCCCTTCCCGGACCCGGTCTCGGTCGGCTACATGTACATCCTGAAGCTGCACCACCTCGTCGATGACAAGATCCACGCGCGCTCGACGGGCCCGTACTCGATGATCACCCAGCAGCCGCTCGGTGGTAAGGCGCAGTTCGGCGGACAGCGCTTCGGCGAGATGGAGGTGTGGGCCCTCGAGGCCTACGGCGCCGCCTACGCCCTCCAGGAGCTCCTCACCATCAAGTCGGACGACATCCTCGGCCGAGTGAAGGTGTACGAGGCCATCGTCAAGGGCGAGAACATCCAGGAGCCCGGCATCCCGGAGTCCTTCAAGGTCCTCATCAAGGAGATGCAGTCCCTGTGCCTGAACGTCGAGGTCCTCTCGGCCGACGGCACCGCGGTCAGCCTGCGCGACACCGATGACGAGGTCTACCGCGCCGCGGAAGAGCTCGGCATCAACATCTCCTCCCGGTTCGAGTCGTCCTCCGTCGACGACATCTGATCCGCGCCAGCATCCGACGACCTCCCGTCTCTGACGAGACACCCTGTTTTCCGACAAGGAGAAAACATTGCTCGACGTAACCACTTTCGATGAGCTGCGCATCGGCCTCGCAACGGCCGATGACATCCGTCGCTGGTCGCACGGTGAAGTGAAGAAGCCCGAGACCATCAACTACCGCACCCTGAAGCCCGAGAAGGACGGCCTGTTCGGCGAGCAGATCTTCGGACCCTCTCGCGACTGGGAGTGCTCCTGCGGCAAGTACAAGCGAGTCCGCTTCAAGGGCATCGTCTGCGAGCGCTGCGGCGTCGAGGTCACCAAGTCCTCGGTCCGCCGCGAGCGAATGGGCCACATCGAGCTCGCCGCCCCCGTCACCCACATCTGGTACTTCAAGGGCGTCCCCTCGCGCCTCGGATACCTGCTGGACATGGCGCCGAAGGACCTCGAGAAGGTCATCTACTTCGCGGCGTACATGATCATCGACGTGGACGACGACGGCCGTCACGCCGACATGCCCGGCCTCGAGAACGAGCTCCGGCTCGAGATCAAGACCCTCTCGGACCAGCGCGACTCCCGCATCGCGGACCGCCTGGCGCGCCTGGAGACCGACCTCGCCGCCCTGGAGGCGGAGGGCGCCAAGAGCGACCAGAAGCGCCGCACCAAGGACGGCGCCGAGAAGGAGATGGGCCAGATCCGCAAGTCCTTCGACGAGGACATCGCGCGGCTCGAGAGCGTGTGGGAGCAGTTCCGCACCCTCAAGGTCGGCGACCTCAAGCCCGAGGACGCGGTCTTCAACGAGCTCGTCGACCGGTACGGCGTCTACTTCGAGGCCTACATGGGCGCCGAGGCGATCAAGAAGCGCCTCGAGCAGTTCGACCTCCAGGCCGAGGCCGAGACGCTGCACCTGCAGATCGCCGAGGGCAAGGGTCAGAAGAAGATCCGCGCCATCAAGCGGCTGCGCGTCGTCAACTCGTTCCTCGCCACCGGCAACTCGCCGGCCGCGATGGTCCTCGACGTCGTCCCGGTCATCCCGCCGGAGCTGCGCCCGATGGTGCAGCTCGACGGAGGCCGGTTCGCGACCAGCGACCTGAACGACCTCTACCGTCGCGTGATCAACCGCAACAACCGACTCCGCCGCCTGCTCGACCTCGGTGCCCCCGAGATCATCGTGAACAACGAGAAGCGCATGCTCCAGGAGGCGGTCGACGCCCTCTTCGACAACGGCCGCCGCGGCCGCCCCGTCACCGGAACCGGCAACCGCGCCCTCAAGTCCCTGAGCGACATGCTCAAGGGAAAGCAGGGTCGCTTCCGCCAGAACCTGCTGGGCAAGCGCGTCGACTACTCGGGACGCTCGGTCATCATCGTCGGCCCGCAGCTCAAGCTGCACCAGTGCGGTCTGCCCAAGCAGATGGCGCTGGAGCTGTTCAAGCCGTTCGTGATCAAGCGCCTGATCGACCTGTCGCACGCGCAGAACATCAAGGCCGCCAAGCGCATGGTGGAGCGCTCGCGCCCGCAGGTGTGGGACGTGCTCGAGGAGATCATCCGCGAGCGCCCCGTCCTGCTGAACCGTGCGCCCACGCTGCACCGTCTCGGCATCCAGGCCTTCGAGCCCCAGCTGGTCGAGGGCAAGGCGATCCAGCTGCACCCGCTCGTCTGCGCCGCGTTCAACGCGGACTTCGACGGCGACCAGATGGCCGTCCACCTGCCGCTGTCCGTCGAGGCCCAGGCCGAGGCGCGCATCCTGATGCTCGCGTCGAACAACATCCTCAAGCCCTCGGACGGCCGTCCGGTCACCCTGCCCACGCAGGACATGATCATCGGCCTCCACCACCTGACGACGATCCGCGAGGGCGCCGCCGGCGAGGGCCGCGCGTTCTCCTCCGTCTCGGAGGCGATCCTCGCGAAGGACCAGGGCTCGCTGCACCTGAACTCGAAGGTCAGGATCCGCATGTCGGACGTGTACTTCGCGCAGGGTCAGGCACCCGAGGGCGTCGAGATCGACGAGAACGGCAAGGTCATCGCGCCGGTCCTCCTCGAGACCACGCTCGGCCGCGCCCTCTTCAACGAGGCGCTGCCGGTCGACTACCCCTACTTCGAGCAGGTCGCCGACAAGACGACCATCTCCGGGATCGTCAACGACCTCGCGGAGCGCTACCCGAAGGTGGAGGTCGCCGCCTCCCTCGACCGGATCAAGGACGCCGGCTTCTACTGGGCCACCCGCTCGGGTGTCACCGTGGCGCTGTCCGACATCCTCACGCCGCCGTCGAAGCCCGAGATCATCGCGGGCTACGAGAAGAAGGCTGCGAAGGTCGAGTCCGAGTACGACAAGGGTCTGACCACTCAGGCCGAGCGCCGCCAGGAGCTCGTGAAGATCTGGACCGAGGCGACCGACGAGGTCGCCAAGGCCATGCGCGCGAACTTCCCGACGGACAACACCATCAACCGCATGGTCACCTCCGGTGCCCGCGGCAACTGGCTGCAGGTGCGCAACATCGCCGGCATGCGAGGCCTGGTGAACAACCCGAAGGGCGAGATCATCGCCCGACCGATCATCTCCTCGTACCGCGAGGGCCTGTCGGTCGCCGAGTACTTCATCGCCACGCACGGTGCCCGCAAGGGCCTGGCCGACACCGCGCTCCGCACCGCGGACTCGGGCTACCTGACGCGTCGACTCGTCGACGTCTCGCAGGACGTCATCATCCGCGAGGAGGACTGCGGCACCTCGAAGGGCCTCGACCTGCCGATCATGCTCCAGGACGCCACCGGCGCCTGGATCAAGGACTCCAACGTCGAGAACTCCGTCTACGCCCGTTCGCTCGCCACCCCGGCGTCGAACGAGGCCGGCGAGCTCGTCGCCGAGGCCGGCGAGGACGTGGGCGACGTGCTCATCGAGAAGCTGGTCGGAGCGGGCGTGCGCCACATCAAGGTGCGCTCCGTCCTGACCTGCGAGTCCGCCGTCGGCGTCTGCGCGGCCTGCTACGGCCGCTCGCTCGCCACCGGCAAGCTCGTCGACATCGGAGAGGCCGTCGGCATCATCGCGGCCCAGTCGATCGGCGAGCCCGGCACGCAGCTCACGATGCGCACCTTCCACACCGGTGGATCGGCCTCGGCCGACGACATCACGCAGGGTCTTCCCCGCGTGCAGGAGCTCTTCGAGGCCCGCACCCCCAAGGGCGCGTCGCCGATCGCGGAGGCCGCCGGCCGGATCACCATCGAGGACACCGACCGTGCCCGCCGCGTCATCCTCCAGCCGGACAACGGCGACGAGGCGGTCATCTACCCGGTGCTCAAGCGCTCGCAGCTCCTCATCGAGGACGGCCAGCACGTCGAGCTCGGGCAGCAGCTGCACGTCGGAACGGTCGACCCCAAGGAGGTCCTGCGCGTGCTGGGCGTCCGCGAGGTCCAGAAGCACCTGGTGGGCGGCGTCCAGGGCGTCTACCGCTCGCAGGGTGTGCCGATCCACGACAAGCACATCGAGGTCATCGTGCGTCAGATGCTCCGCAAGGTCACCGTGGTCGACCACGGCGACACGGAGCTGCTGCCGGGCGAGCTCGTCGACCGCTCGCGCTACAGCGAGGTCAACCGTGCGGCTCTGACCGAGGGCAAGCGGACCGCGTCCGCCCGCCAGGAGGTCATGGGCATCACCAAGGCCTCGCTCGCGACCGAGTCGTGGCTGTCGGCCGCGTCCTTCCAGGAGACCACCCGCGTCCTGACGCAGGCGGCCATGGAGGGCAAGCGCGACCCGCTGATGGGCCTGAAGGAGAACGTGATCATCGGAAAGCTGATCCCGGCGGGAACCGGTCTGCCCAAGTACCGGAACGTGTCGGTCGAGGCGACCGAGGAGGCGAAGGCCGAGCGGTACCCCAACCGCATCTTCGCGGACGACGCCGCGTTCAGCGACGCCGACCTCTCGTTCGTCGACTTCGACTCGTTCTCGAGCGACGGCTACGAGCCGGGCAACTACAGCTGATCCAGGTGAGCTGAACGATCGAAGGCCCCGTCGGGACACCGGCGGGGCCTTCGGCGTCCCCGACCCGCGGTCACCCGCACGGGGGGCCGCCCGTTCGCGACGAGCGGCCTTCCCCGCAGGAGCGGGGTGATTGACTCGATGGGTGCTCGTCGGGTCGAGCCTGTACCCGTTCCCCGTCCTGGTCGCGGCACGTGAGGAAACGCGCGGATGAGACTCGTGATCGTCGTGCTGGCCGCACTGCTCGTGGTGGTCGGCGTCGTCGTGGTGCCCGCGGTGCGGGCGGAGGCGGCAGAGGCGGTCGCACCCTCGTCCTGCGGCGTCGCGGAGCTGGCTCCCGTGCTCGCGGGCGACGACGTCCGGCCGCGCTCCGCCGCCGCGCTGGTCCCCATCGTGATGCTGCACGGCTGGCTGGGCACGGCGACGCACGACGCCGACCGCACAGGGGCCTTCTCCCATCTCGTCGACATGGTGTCGTCGGACTCGGCGACCGCTCCGCTCGACGCTCCCGAGCCGTCCCTCCTCGGCCGGCTGCAGCAGATCGACGGCGCCGCGGTCTACACCTTCGACTACCGCCGGCTCGCCGCGCGCTGGGTCACCGACCCGGGGATCAGCGACGCGCTCGCCTCCTCGATCGCCTGCCTCGTCT
The DNA here is from genome assembly GCF_002931705.1 of Rathayibacter sp. AY1C5. Taxonomy (NCBI): domain Bacteria; kingdom Bacillati; phylum Actinomycetota; class Actinomycetes; order Micrococcales; family Microbacteriaceae; genus Rathayibacter; species Rathayibacter sp. AY1C5. Next base: position 32,004 of record NZ_PSWD01000016.1, on the reverse strand, counting down.
CCGCGACCGGGCACCGCGCCGTCGTCGTCGCGCACTCGATGGGAGGGCTCGCCGCCCGCCAGGCGCTGAGCGGCTCGGTCGACGGGACCGCCGTCGCCTCGATGGTCTCGTCCGTCCTCACCTTCGGCACCCCGAACACGGGATCCGACGTCGCGGAGCGCCTCGGACGAATGGTCGACGACTCCGGCCAGGTCAGCCCCGCGGTGATCGCAGGACTGGACCCGCAGAGCCGGCTGAGCGTCTCGGCGATGCTCGCCTCCTGCGGGGACGCCGTCTCCGAGGACGCCGAGCACGCGGGGGAGTGCACGGGAGTGCCGATGATCGACGCCCTCGCCTCGGCGGCGGGCAAGGGCCTGCGGACGGGATCGACCGAGCTCGGCTCCCTGCCGCCCTGGCCCGCCGGCGTGCACGTGACGGCGCTGGTGGGTGACATCCAGGTGACCGCCGCGGTGGCGCTCGGCCTCGCCACCGCGCCGGTCGACCTCGGCGACATCATGGTCGCGACCGGATCGGCGACGGCCGGAGTCGACGACTACGTGGTCTCGACCTGCCGCTACACCTACCTCGCCGCGGCGGACGTGCCGTCCCTCGTCGCCGAGCTCTCGCCGTTCGCGCGGCTCGGCGATGCTCTGCGCTTCGCGAAGCTCGTGGTCGACGTCGACGCGAGCCCGTGCCACCACGCGCGGCTGACCCGGAACGTCGACCTCGTCGAGCACGCCACCGGCGTCGTGTCGGACGTCGTCGCGGGCGAGCTGTCCGCTCCGCACGCCTCTCGAGCGCAGACCGCGGCGAGGGCGCTCCCGGCGGCGGAGGAGTCCCGGAGGCGGTCCTCGTGACCGGTCGGCGGACACCGCCGAGGAGACACCATGTCGCGTCAGTTGACGGACGTCTGTCGGGAAGCATACGGTCGGACCGGCCCATGGGGAGGCCGCCTGGGGGACAGGCAGCGCGGCCCGCGCGGCACCCGAGCCGCATGCGCGGGCCGCGCCCGTCTCCGATCTCCTCTCACGTTCCGCGCTCCCTCCGGGTACGCTCGGCTGGACAGTAGATGTCGGAGGCTCCTCCGTGCATCCCGGCGCCGGAGGCCTGATGAGCGACGACCCCCTCGATGCGGAGGAGCCGGCGCGTCCTCCCCGCCTGACCCGCGAGCAGGTCCGCACCCGCCTGCTGGACGCCGCTCTCGCGGTCGTCCGCGCCGAGGGCCTGCGCGTCGGAGTCGCCCACCTGCCCCTCGAGGACGTCATCCGCTCGGCGGGTGTTCCGCGCAGCACCGTGTACCGGATCTGGCCCACTCGCCAGTCGTTCTACGACGAGCTGATCGCCGCGATCCCGGAGCGGGTCCTCGCCACCCGCCTCGACCAGCCGTCCCTGCGGGCCGGGAACTCCCACCTCCACCGCAGCCTCGACCCCGAGCCGACCCCGGCGCAGCGCCGCGAGGCCCTGATCGCCTCCGTCCGGGTCGCCGTCGACGCGAACGTCGACAACATCTTCTCGTCGCAGCACTGGCGCAACTTCATCGCTCTCGCCGGCGCGGTGGGCTCGCACGAGGAGCCGGCGCGGACCGCCATCGGATCCGCTCTGCGGTCCCGCCAGCTGCACTTCATCGACAACATGGCGAAGTACTACGAGCACACCCTCGCCGAGGCGGGGCTCCGGCTGCGCCCGGACCGCGGCGCCGCCGCTCTCGCCTCCGCCGTCTCGGCCCTGATCGAGGGGCTGTGCATCGCGCGGATCGCGGCACCGGAGCTGGTGACCGGCCCGCTCGACCCGGCCGATCCCGACGGACCGTCACTGGCGGTGGTGTCGGTGCTGCTGCTGATCGACGGGTTCACCGAACCGGACGAGTGATCCGGGTCGCGGGGTCCGCTCAGTCCTCCGCGACCGGCTCCAGCATCCCGTCGACGATCGAGCGGATCGTCCAGGCCGCCAGGGTCCACTCGACCGGCTCGCCGTCGAGGCCGGGGGCGGTCACCGGAGCGTCGAGGTCGTCGTCGAGGAGCCGGCCGCGGTGGGCGAGCCCGTCGATCACGATCGCGGTGAGGTGGGCGAGCTGGAGCGTCGTGAATCCCGGGCGCATCGTCCCGCCGAAGACCTGCAGCGTCTCCTCGTAGAAGTCGCGCATCCGGCGCGTGAGCATGCCCTCGATCCGCTTCGCCGTGGCGCGCACGGCGTCGCGTGCAGGCCCCTCCTCCATCGAGAAGGTGCAGGCGAGCAGCGCGTTGTACGACGACCAGTCGGCGGAGCGGCGGAGCGATTCGGCATTGGCCCGCGCGCCGATGCGGATGGTCTCCCAGGCGACCCGGCGGCGGCCGGCGGCCGTGGAGAGCAGATCGGTGGAGCGCTCGTAGACTTCGCGCATCTCCTGCTGGGCCTCGGGATCGGCGCCCTCCGCGTACCGGTCCCGCACGAAGACCTCGCCGACCAGGTCGGCCACGAACTCCTCGCGCGTGCTCCAGATCCGGTAGACGGAGCTGCGCGGCACGCCGGCCAGGCGGATGTACTCCTCCATGGGCAGGTGCGCGAAGCTCACCGTGAGGCCGTGGTTCGAGACGACGTCGCGCGCCGTGGCGATCATGCGGCTGCGGACCTGCTCCGCGGGGATCCTCCGGGCCCGCCGGGAGCCCTCTGCGCTGTCGTCCATGGAGAGGGACACTAGCCGGAGACGGTGCCGCGGGTGGTCCTCCACGCGCTCCGTGAGCCGATCCGGAGTGCTCTGGGGCGTCCTCCCACTGAGACGGAATGTCCCATCACGTGCACGACGACGTCGCGGACCGCTACGGTGCAGCCGGGGCGGACCCGAACCTGCCCCTGCTAGGGGACCCCCGTGACCGGATTCGATCGGTTCACGCTGGCCGTCGTCGACGGACCAGCGATCGAGCGTGCCGCGCTGCAGGCGCTGCTCGCGCAGCTGCTGCCGCAGTTCTCGCACGACGAGGAGGGCGTCGACCGCATCGCGGTCCTCGACCTGGACGGCGTGCCCGGCGAGGAGGTGGCCGACGCCCTCGAGCGTGCGGCGGCTTGGACCGTCGGCCTCGTCGTGCTCTCCTCCTCCGACTCCCTGGAGCCGGTGCGGGCCGTGCTGCGACGGGAGAGGGCGGCGTACGTCTGGAAGGGCGACGACCCCAGCGAGCTCGCGGCGGCGGTCGTCTCGGTCGCCTCCGGCCGCACCTGGATCTCGGACACCGCCCGCCACCGGCTCGTGCACGGGCGCGAGGAGCGCCGCCCGGTGCTGAGCCCGCAGGAGAGCCGGGTGATGCGCGCCTACGGAGCGGGTGCCGCGGTCCGCACCGTCGCGGTCGACCTCAGCGTCGCCGAGCACACCGTCCGCACCTACATCAAGCGGATCCGCGCCAAGTACCTCGAGACCGGCGTCACTCTCGACTCACGGGTCGACTTCTACCGCCACCTCGGCGACCACGACGTCGCCATCCGCCGCGGCGGAGACCGGGTGCGGGCCGGCGCGCAGCAGGCGGCCGGCGACGTGGTCGGCGAGCGCCGAGCCTGAGGCGAGCAGGATCGCGTTCCCGCCGGTGCGCCCCTCGACGAAGGCCGTCGATCCGACCGCTGCGGTGACCGGGAGCAGCTCCCGGACGACCCCGCGCAGGCGGTCCAGCCTCCGGTGGTCGGCGTCGTCGGCGACGTTGACCGCGAGGAGCCCGTCGGCGCCGACGCGGGCGGCGAGCGGAGCGAGGACGGACGCGCGGTAGAACGGCTCCGGGATCTCGTCCCCGTCGTAGACGTCGAGCACGACGAGGTCGGCGCTCCAGGGCGGCAGGGGCCCTGCGGCGTCGGCCGTGAGGAGTCGGACGCGCGCGCCGCGGGGGAGCGGCGCGTGCTCGAGCACGAACTCCACGAGTCCTGCCGCGCCCTCCACCGCGAGCTGCTCGGAGCCCGGCCGGGTCGCGGCGACGTACCGGGCCAGGGCCAGGGCTCCGGCTCCGAGGTGCAGCACGCGCAGCGGCTCGCCGGGAGGGGCGGCGGCGTCGACCACCGCGCCGAGGCGCGCGAGGTACTCGAGGTGCAGAGCCCGGGGATCGCCCGGATCGATCAGCGACTGCTCCGCGCCGTCGACCGTGAGCAGCAGCGCCTCCGGCCGCACGGGATCCGGCCCCAGCACGGCTGTGCGGCCTCCCGGCAGCAGGAGGGAGGGAGGCATCCCGTCACGCTAGCGCTCCTCGCGCGATCCGCCCCGCCGCCGCTACGGTGACAGGCATGGCCGCCCTGATCCTGCTCGACGTCGACGGCGTCCTGAACCCCTCCGTCCGCAGCGATCGCGCCTCGGGCTCGCACCGCCTGGAGCTCGAGCCGGAGCGGGCGGCGCTCGTCGCCCGCCTGGCCGCGGTCGGCACGATCGTGTGGGCCACGACCTGGCCGCCGCGCTTGACGCGGGTCCTCGCCCAGGACCTCGGGCTGCCGGCGGGCACGGAGGCGATCGTCTTCGACGGCGGCCTCCCGCGCGACCCGCGGTTCCCGGGCCGGACGAGCAAGCTCCAGCCCGTCGCGGTGTGGCTGGAGGCGGCCGCCGAGCGCGGCGCGATCGACGCCGTGGTGTGGATCGACGACAACCTCCACGAGGACGCCTACGACTGGGCCCGCGAGCAGAGCACCCCCTTCCACCTGGTGCGTCCGGAGTCGGCGACGGGCCTCACGAGCGACGAGGTCGCCGGCGCCGAGCACTTCCTGGCCGGACTCCCGGCGTCACACGGCGACATCCGGGAATAGGGCCGCCCCCTCCACTGGTTATCGTCACTCCGGGCGGTTCCGCCGAGCAGCGGTCCGCCCCGGGACGACCCGTCCCCTCGTCGATCCCCGCGCCGCATCCGGCGCAGCGGGACCGCCACGACTCCGTGATGCACCGAAGGACAACACCGTGACCCTCTCCGCCCGCACCTCCCTGCGCGTCCTGCTCGGCACGACCGCCGCCGCCGCCGCCCTGGTCCTCGCCGGCTGCGCGCCCGCCTCGACCGACGACGTGGTCTCCGGCTCGAGCGGCGAGGGCACCGCCTCCGCGAGCTCCGGCCTGACCCTGGCCGAGGTCGAGGAGTCGGGGAAGCTCACCATCGGCACCGAGGGCACCTACCCGCCCTTCTCCTTCCACGCCGACGGCGGGACCGGAGCTCTCACCGGCTACGACGTCGACGTGATCACCGCCGTGGCCGAGAAGCTGGGCGTCGAGCCCGACTTCCAGGAGACGCAGTGGGACGCCATGTTCGCGGGCCTGGACGGAGCGCGCTTCGACGTGATCGCGAACCAGGTCTCGATCAACGACGAACGCGAGGCGAAGTACGACTTCTCGGAGCCGTACTCGGTCAGCCCCGGCGTCGTGATCGTCCCCTCGAGCGACACCTCGATCACCGACCTCGCCGGCCTCTCCGGCAAGACCACTGCGCAGTCGCTCTCGAGCAACTGGTACACCGTCGCGCAGGAGAACGGCGCCGAGGTCGAGGGCGTCGAGGGCTGGGCGCAGGCCATCGCCCTCGTCGAGCAGGGCCGCGTCGACGCGACCGTGAACGACCGCCTCACCTGGCTCGACTGGTCCACGACCTACCCCGACCAGGCCGCGGGCCTCAAGGTCGCCGTCACCACCGACGACACCTCCGAGAGCGCCTTCACCTTCCCGAAGGGCTCGGACGACCTCGTCGAGGCCGTCGACTCCGCCCTCGACGAGCTGCGCGAGGACGGCACACTCGCCTCCATCTCCGAGCGCTACTTCGGAGCCGACGTCTCCCAGTAGCCCCACCCCGAGGCGGCTCCTCCCCTTCCGGGAGGGGCCGTCTCGTGCGTGAGCGGCCCCGTCGCGGGGGAGCGGCGGAGCGGCTCAGGCCGCGGGTCCGCCTGCAAGGGCGCCCGCCTCGGCGCGAAGCGTGCCAGCATTCCCCAGGAGGCGGAGACGATCCGCCCCCGACGCCACCACCCGATCGAGCCGACCGCGGATCCTCCCGCGAAGGCGGGAGAACACAATGGACCTCGTCCTCCGGTCGTTCTGGCCGATCCTCTCCGGGGGCATCGTCGGGACGATCCCGCTCGCGCTGGCGAGCTTCGCCATCGGGCTCGTGCTCGCGCTGGCGGTCGCCCTGATGCGGCTCTCCCGGGTGCGGATCCTCTCCTGGATCGCGCGTGCCTACATCTCCGTCATCCGGGGCACGCCGCTCCTGGTGCAGCTGTTCGTGATCTTCTACGGGCTGCCGAGCCTCGGACTGAAGATCGACCCCTGGCCCAGCGCCACCATCGCGTTCGCCCTCAACGTGGGCGGCTACGCGGCGGAGGTGATCCGCGCGGCGATCCTCAGCGTCCCGAAGGGGCAGTGGGAGGCGGCGCACACGATCGGCATGAGCCGCTCGCTCTCGCTGCGGCGCATCATCCTCCCGCAGGCCGCGCGCGTCTCCGTCCCGCCGCTGTCGAACACCTTCATCTCGCTGGTGAAGGACACCTCGCTGGCCTCCCTCATCCTGGTGACCGAGCTTTTCCGGCAGGCGCAGAAGATCGCCACCGCGTCGAGCGAGTTCATGCTCCTCTACCTCGAGGCCGCTCTGATCTACTGGCTCATCTGCCTGGTGCTCTCCAGCGGCCAGGGCCTGCTCGAGAAGCGATTGGACCGCTATGTCGCCCGCTGACACTCCGACCGACGCCCGGCCCGTGCTCACGGCCCGCGGCCTCCGCAAGTCGTTCGGCGGGGTGGAGGTGCTGCGCGGCATCGACCTGGAGGTCCATCGCGGCGAGGTCGTCGCCCTGATCGGGCCGTCCGGCTCGGGCAAGACCACCGTCCTGCGCTCGCTGAACAGCCTCGAGGTGCCGGACGGCGGGGTGGTCGAGCTCGCCGACGGCAGCGTCCTCGACTTCGACCGCGGCGTCGGACGGAAGGCGCTGACCGGGCTGCGCGACCACTCCGCGATGGTCTTCCAGCACTTCAACCTCTTCCCGCACCTGACCGTCCTCCAGAACGTGACGGAGGGGCCGCTGCGAGTGCAGCGCCGTCCCGCGTCCGAGGTGGTCCCGGAGGCGGAGCGCCTGCTCGAGCGCGTCGGCCTCGGCGGCCGGGGGAGCGCTTACCCCTTCGAGCTCTCCGGCGGTCAGCAGCAGCGCGTGGGCATCGTCCGGGCGCTCGCGCTGCGGCCCGATCTGCTCCTCTTCGACGAGCCCACCTCGGCGCTGGACCCGGAGCTGGTCGGCGACGTGCTCTCGCTGATGCGGGAGCTGGCGGGGGAGGGCTGGACCATGCTCGTCGTGACGCACGAGCTCGAGTTCGCCCGGCAGGTGGCCTCGGAGGTCGTCTTCATGGCCGACGGCGTGGTCGTCGAGCGGGGCGCCCCTGCGGAGATCCTCCGGGAGCCGCGCGAGCCGCGCACACGGCAGTTCCTGCACCGCCTCCTCCACCCGCTCGAGTAGACGGTCGGCGCTGTCCCCCGTCGACGGGGAGCCGCGCGGCGCACCGGGCGCGGCGGAAGGCGTGCCTATGCTGTCCGGGTGACCTGGAGCAGCGACGCCGAGACCACGCGGATCCCCTCCGCGACCGAGACGTCCGGCGGAACCGGACCCCAGCCGACCCGGGAGTACGTCTGGCCCGAGCCCGTGACGGGTCGGCAGCCGACCGTCGAGCCCGCCGCCCCGGCCGCCGCCGCGTCCGCCCCCAGCGCCCTCGGGCCGGTCGAGGCCGAGCCCGAGCCGGTCCGGCGCTCCGGCAACCGCCTCGCGGGCCTCGCGCTCGCCCTCCTGACGACCGCGGTCTTCGCCGTCCTGTACCTCGTCGCCCTGACGGCGATCCGCCTCCTCGTCGACCGCGTCGGCGGCGACCCGGTCGCCCTCGCGCTCGACGCTGCGCCGACCGCGCTCTTCCTCGCCCCGGTGGCCGCGTTCCTGGTCGGCCTGGCGCTGATCGTGCTGGTCGTGAACCGCGCGGGCTGGTGGGCCTACATCCTCGGCGGCTTCCTCGTCGCCCTCCTCACGGCCGCGGCCGCGCTGGTCGGCGGCTGGAGCGCCGTCGGACCGCTCGCCCTGCCGATCGACCGCTCCCTCGCGCTCGACTACGTCCGCGATCCCGCAGTCCTCGCGGCGGTCCTCGCCGCCGGCGTCCTCGGCCGGGAGGCGAGCGTCTGGGGCGGCGCCGCGATCGCCGGCCGCGCCCGGGGCGTCAAGCGCCGCAACGCCGAGCGCGAAGCGGCCGCGCAGTCGTGACTCCGGAGGGGCAGGGGCAGGGCCGCGGAGCCGGCCTGGGCTACGGCCTCGCGCTGGCCGGCTTCGCCGCGTTCCTCTACCTCGCCCTGGTCGTCTGCGCGTTCGGGGTCCTCAGCCTCCTGCTGGACCAGGACGTCGTGCCCGAGCGCGACGCCGGCCCGCTGCTGGGGCCGGTGTCGGTGGCGGTCTGCGTCGTCGCCGTGCTGGTCGCGATGGTGACCCTCGCCGCCCGTCCCGCCGTCCACCGCGTCCTCGGCCCGTCGCTGCTGACCGGGGTCGTCGTCTACCTGCTCTTCCTCGTCACGGGCGGAGCGCTCTACGGGCTCGGCCGCCAGGAGCCGGGGGAGATCCTCGGCTGGATCCTCGACCACGCCCCCACTGTCTTCGCGATCGCGACCGGCGTGCTCGCGGCCGCCGTCCAGCTCCTGTTCCTCCTGCTCCTGGCCCGTCGCGACGCCGGCGGCCGCAGCCCCCACTGGGGCTGGGAGGGCGACGAGCGGGAGTGACGGCGGAGTCCCGGCGCGGCTCGTCGCGGCGCTGCGGCATCTCCCAGGGCGAACGCCGCTCGGTTGACCGGCCCCGTCACTCCCCGTAATATTCTTCGGGTGTGCGCTTTGCCGTGCGCTCGTGTCGTGCCTCCGGGTCGATGCGGTCGCCGCACTTCGCTCCACCGGGTCCGCGAGGATCCGCGGGTTCGTCCGATCGGGCGGCCCCCACGGCATACCCCTCACCCTCCCGGTCCCGCTCGCGGGGCCGCGGGGTGCGTCGGGTCCAGATGAACTCGGCCGTTCCCGGAGACGGGAGGGCCGAATGTCGACCATCGATCCGCTGTCACCGTGCAGCATTCAAGGAGCAAAACCAGTGCCAACGATTCAGCAGTTGGTCCGCAAGGGACGCACGCCGAAGGTCACCAAGACCAAGGCGCCCGCCCTGAAGGCCAACCCCCAGCAGCGCGGCGTCTGCACGCGCGTCTACACGACCACGCCCAAGAAGCCGAACTCGGCCCTCCGCAAGGTGGCCCGCGTGAAGCTCTCCAACGGCACCGAGGTCACCGCCTACATCCCCGGCGAGGGCCACAACCTGCAGGAGCACTCGATGGTGCTCGTGCGCGGCGGTCGCGTCAAGGACCTCCCCGGTGTCCGCTACAAGATCGTTCGCGGCGCCCTGGACACCCAGGCCGTCAAGAACCGCAAGCAGGCTCGCAGCCGGTACGGCGCGAAGATGGAGAAGAAGTAATGCCTCGTAAGGGCCCCGCTCCCAAGCGCCCCGTCGTCGCAGACCCCGTCTACGGCGCCCCCATCGTCAGCCAGCTCGTCAACAAGATCCTCCTGGACGGCAAGAAGGGCCTCGCCGAGCGCATCGTCTACGGTGCCCTCGAGGGCGTCGCCGGCAAGAACGGCCAGGACGCGGTCGTCACCCTCAAGAAGGCGCTCGACAACGTCCGCCCGACCCTCGAGGTCCGCAGCCGCCGCGTCGGCGGCTCGACCTACCAGGTCCCGGTCGAGGTCAAGCCCCACCGCGCCAACACCCTCGCGCTCCGCTGGCTCACCAGCTACGCGAAGGCCCGTCGCGAGAAGACGATGACCGAGCGTCTCATGAACGAGATCCTCGACGCGTCGAACGGTCTGGGCGCCGCTGTCAAGCGTCGCGAGGACACCCACAAGATGGCCGAGTCGAACAAGGCCTTCGCGCACTACCGCTGGTAGCGCACCCCGCGGCCGCCCCCGGGCGACCGCGACCACCGGGCCCGCGGCGTTACCGCTGCGGGCCCGGTCCCGGCGGCGGATCGCCCGATCCCCGCGACCGGGCGACCGCCACCACCAGAATCCCAGCCATTCGGCCATGAACCCGGTGCGCTGGCTCCATCACCTATCGGAGGAACTCCGTGGCACAAGATGTGCTCACCGACCTGAACAAGGTCCGCAACATCGGCATCATGGCCCACATCGATGCCGGCAAGACCACCACCACCGAGCGCATCCTGTTCTACACGGGTATCACGCACAAGATCGGCGAGGTCCACGACGGCGCCGCGACGATGGACTGGATGGCGCAGGAGCAGGAGCGCGGCATCACGATCACGTCCGCCGCGACGACCTGCTTCTGGAACAAGAACCAGATCAACATCATCGACACCCCCGGTCACGTCGACTTCACGGTCGAGGTCGAGCGCTCGCTCCGCGTCCTCGACGGCGCCGTCGCCGTCTTCGACGGCAAGGAGGGCGTCGAGCCCCAGTCCGAGACCGTCTGGCGTCAGGCCGACAAGTACGACGTCCCGCGCATCTGCTTCGTCAACAAGATGGACAAGCTCGGCGCCGACTTCTACTACACGGTCGACACGATCATCAAGCGCCTCGGCGCGAAGCCGCTGGTCATCCAGCTGCCCATCGGCGCGGAGTCCTCTTTCGAGGGCGTCGTCGACCTGGTCGAGATGCGCGCGCTCACGTGGCGCGGCGACTCGAAGGGCGACGTCGCGCTCGGCGCGAAGTACGAGATCGAGGAGATCCCGGCCGACCTCGCCGACAAGGCGGCGGAGTACCGCGAGAAGCTCCTCGAGACCGTCGCGGAGACCTCCGACGAGCTGCTCGAGAAGTACTTCGGCGGCGAGGAGCTCACCGTCGCGGAGATCAAGGGCGCCATCCGCAAGATGACCGTCAACTCCGAGATCTACCCGGTGCTCTGCGGCTCGGCGTTCAAGAACCGCGGCGTCCAGCCGATGCTCGACGCTGTCGTGGACTACCTCCCCTCCCCGCTCGACGTCCCCGCCATCGAGGCGCACGACGTCCGCGACGAGGAGAAGGTCATCATGCGCCACGCGGACTCGACCGAGCCCTTCTCGGCGCTCGCGTTCAAGGTCGCCGTGCACCCGTTCTTCGGCCGCCTGACCTACGTCCGCGTCTACTCGGGCAAGCTCGACTCCGGCGCCCAGGTCATCAACTCGACCAAGGGCAAGAAGGAGCGCATCGGCAAGATCTTCCAGATGCACTCCAACAAGGAGAACCCGGTCGACTCGGTCACCGCCGGCCACATCTACGCCGTCATCGGCCTCAAGGACACCACCACCGGTGACACCCTGAGCGACCCGGCCGCGCAGGTCGTGCTCGAGTCGATGACCTTCCCGGAGCCCGTCATCGAGGTCGCCATCGAGCCCAAGACGAAGGCGGACCAGGAGAAGCTCGGCACCGCGATCCAGAAGCTCGCGGAGGAGGACCCCACCTTCCGCACCGAGCAGAACCAGGAGACCGGTCAGACGGTCATCAAGGGAATGGGCGAGCTGCACCTCGACATCCTGGTCGACCGCATGAAGCGCGAGTTCAACGTCGAGGCCAACGTGGGCAAGCCCCAGGTCGCGTACCGCGAGACGATCCGCCGCACGGTCGAGAAGTACGACTACACCCACAAGAAGCAGACGGGTGGCTCCGGCCAGTTCGCGAAGGTCCAGATCACCATCGAGCCGATGGAGGTCGAGGCCGACAAGACCTACGAGTTCGTCAACGGCGTCACCGGTGGCCGCGTCCCGCGCGAGTACATCCCCTCCGTCGACGCGGGCATCCGCGACGCCATGCAGGTCGGCGTGCTCGCCGGCTACCCCATGGTCGGCGTGAAGGCGACCCTGGTCGACGGAGCGGCGCACGACGTCGACTCCTCCGAGATGGCGTTCAAGATCGCCGGCTCGATCGCGTTCAAGGAGGCCTCGCGCAAGGCGCAGCCGGTCCTCCTCGAGCCGCTCATGGCCGTCGAGGTCCGTACTCCCGAGGAGTACATGGGTGACGTCATCGGCGACATCAACTCGCGTCGCGGGATGATCCAGTCGATGGAGGACGCCACCGGCATCAAGGTCATCCGGGCCAACGTCCCGCTGTCCGAGATGTTCGGCTACATCGGAGACCTGCGCTCGAAGACCTCGGGCCGCGCCGTCTACTCGATGACGTTCGAGACCTACGCCGAGGTCCCCAAGGCCGTGGCCGAGGAGATCGTCCAGAAGAACAAGGGCGAGTAGCTCCGCCCCTGGGCCGTCGCCGTTCCCCGGAACGGCGGCGGCCTGGTAGTGTCGTGCGGGTTTGCTGCCGAGTGCAGCGCGCCCCCTGTCGCAGCGGGACGGCCGCACGACCACTGCCGGTAACATACGTACACAAAACCCCCGCAAGTCCTCCTGTCCTCGTGCCGCCCCGTGCGGCCGCCCGGATGCGGATGCTTGCACCTAAGTCCTGAGGAGGACCCACAGTGGCTAAGGCCAAGTTCGAGCGGACCAAGCCGCACGTCAACATCGGAACCATCGGTCACGTCGACCACGGAAAGACCACGCTCACCGCGGCGATCTCGAAGGTTCTGGCGGACAAGTTCCCGTCCGCGACCAACGTCCAGCGTGACTTCGCGTCGATCGACTCCGCTCCCGAGGAGCGCCAGCGCGGCATCACGATCAACATCTCGCACGTCGAGTACGAGACGCCGAAGCGCCACTACGCGCACGTCGACGCCCCGGGTCACGCCGACTACATCAAGAACATGATCACCGGCGCGGCCCAGATGGACGGCGCGATCCTCGTGGTCGCCGCCACCGACGGCCCGATGGCTCAGACCCGTGAGCACGTCCTCCTCGCCAAGCAGGTCGGCGTCCCCTACCTCCTCGTCGCGCTGAACAAGGCCGACATGGTGGACGACGAGGAGATCCTGGAGCTCGTCGAGCTCGAGGTCCGCGAGCTCCTCTCGTCGCAGGGCTTCCCCGGCGACGACGCCCCCGTCGTGCGCGTCTCCGGCCTCAAGGCCCTCGAGGGCGACGACACCTGGACCCAGTCGATCCTCGACCTGATGGACGCGGTCGACGAGTCCATCCCGGACCCGGTGCGCGACAAGGACAAGCCGTTCCTCATGCCGATCGAGGACGTCTTCACGATCACCGGTCGTGGAACCGTCGTCACCGGCCGTGCGGAGCGTGGAACCCTCGCTCTGAACTCCGAGGTCGAGATCGTCGGCATCCGCCCGACGCAGAAGACCACGGTCACCGGAATCGAGATGTTCCACAAGCAGCTCGACGAGGCCTGGGCCGGCGAGAACTGCGGTCTGCTCCTCCGCGGCACCAAGCGCGAGGACGTCGAGCGCGGCCAGGTCGTCGTCAAGCCGGGTTCGGTCACGCCGCACACGGACTTCGAGGGCACCGCGTACATCCTGTCCAAGGATGAGGGTGGGCGTCACAACCCGTTCTACGCGAACTACCGTCCGCAGTTCTACTTCCGCACCACCGACGTCACCGGCGTCATCACGCTGCCCGAGGGCACCGAGATGGTCATGCCCGGCGACACCACCGACATGACGGTCGCGCTGATCCAGCCGATCGCCATGGAGGAGGGCCTCGGCTTCGCCATCCGTGAGGGTGGACGCACCGTGGGTGCCGGTACGGTCACCAAGATCATCAAGTAGGTCCGTCCTACCGATCTCTCGAGAGGGGTCGTCCGCTTCGGCGGGCGGCCCCTCTCGTCGTTCCCGGGGACGCCCGGCTAGCGTGGCGGCATGCCCTTCGTGAAGAGCGACCCCCGTGCCCTCCCGCAGTTCTTCGAGTGGGAGGCGGCCGGCCTGGACTGGCTGCGCGAGGCGGACGGCGGTGCGCGCTGTGTCGGGGTGGAGAGGGTGTCGCCCGGGCGCATCGAGCTGGAGGAGATCCGCTCCGTGCGTCCCTCGGCCGAGTCGGCTCGGGCTCTCGGCGCCGCGCTCGCCCGGACGCACGACGCCGGAGCCGCGGCGTTCGGAGCGCCGCCCCCGGGATGGACCGGCCCCGCGTACATCGGCCGCCGCGGGATGCCGTGCCGCCCGGACGACTCGTGGGGGCGCTTCTACGCGGAGCAGCGGGTGCGGCCGTTCCTCGGCCCCGCCGTGGAGGCGGGCAACCTCACGGCAGCCGAGTCGCGGCTCGTCGAGCAGGCTCTGGGCCGGGTGGCGGCCGGAGCCTTCGACGACGGTGCGGGGCCCGCCCGGATCCACGGGGACCTCTGGACCGGCAACGTGCTCTGGACGGCGGACGGCGCCGTCCTGATCGACCCCGCCGCTCACGGGGGACACCGCGAGACCGATCTGGCGATGCTGGCCCTCTTCGGTGCTCCGCACCTCGACGCCGTCCTCGAGGGCTACCGCGAGCAGCATCCGCTGGGGGTCGGCTACGAGGAGCGGGTGCCACTCCACCAGCTGCACCCGCTCGCCGTCCACGCCGCCGGTCACGGTCCCTCCTACGGCCGCGCCCTGGCAGACGCAGCGGAGCAGGTGATCGCACTGGCCGGCTGACCGGCGCGCCCGCACCGTTCCCCCAGCCGGGAGCGCCACACTGAGGCACGCGCCGCCCTGTGCGCGTTTACAAGGAGGCATCATCGTGGATCTCGGGAAGCTCGGACGCCAGGCCGGCGAACTGCTCAACAGCCGGAAGGCCCAGGACGCGCTGCGGAGCGAGAAGGCCGAGCAGGTCTCCGACCAGACCCTCGAGAAGGCGGGCGAGATCGCCAGCCGCCTCACCAACGGCAAGTACGACGACCGCATCGAGGACCTGAAGCGCCAGGCCGACAAGCGGATCGGCAACGAGTAGCGGCTGCCGACCGACTGCTCGTCCCCGCCGTCAAGCGGGTGCGGGCCTCGGATCCGCCGTCCTATCGTCGGATCGATGGCTGACACTCGCGCGCAACGACTCCGCAGGACCGATTCGAGCGGGCGCGGCTACACCCGGGTGCGCGCGGGCTCCGGCTTCAGCTACCGCGACCCGAAGGGCGCGACCGTCGCCGACAAGGAGCTGCGCGCGCGCTTCGACCGTCTCGGCATCCCGCCGGCCTGGACGGACGTCTGGATCGCCCCGTACCCCAACGGGCACATCCAGGCCACCGGCGTCGACTCCGCCGGCCGCCGCCAGTACATCTACCATCCGACCTGGCGCGAGCAGAAGGACCGAATCAAGTTCGACCGGGCGCTGCGGCTCGCGGAGGCCCTGCCCGGGGCGCGCCGGGCCGTGACCATCGCCCTCCGCTCGGACGGACCCAGCCGCGAGCGCGCGCTGGCCACCGCCTTCCGGATGCTCGACACCGGATCGCTCCGCGTCGGCAGCGAGAGGTACGCGAAGGAGCACGGCAGCATCGGCCTCTCGACGCTCCTGTGCGCGCACGCCACGACCCACGGGGACCGGGTCGCCCTCGCCTTCCCCGGGAAGAGCCATCAGGCGTGGACGAGCGAGATCCTCGACCACGACCTCTCGCGCGTCGTCCGTGCTCTCAAGCGTCGTGGGCCGAACGCCCGCCTGCTCGCCTGGAAGGACGGGCGGGAGTGGCGGCCGGTCTCGGCGCCCGAGATCAACGACTACGTGCGCGAGCGCGCCGGCGACGACTTCACGGCGAAGGACTTCCGCACTCTGCACGGCACGGTCGCGGCCGCGCTGAGCCTGGCGAAGTCGGGACCGCAGGCCACGCAGCGCGCTCGGAACTCCGCGATCGCCCAGGCGATGCGCGACGCCTCGGACGTGCTCGGGAACACGCCGACGGTCGCCCGCGCCAGCTACGTCGACCCGCGGCTGCTCGACCACTTCCGCGCCGGCGAGACCATCGACGCGTCGCGCCCCGCGTCGGCCGAGACCGCCGTCCGGGCCCTGCTCTTCGAGTAGCGGGGGAGGCCCTTCGACCCGCGCTGCTGCTCGGAGCGACCGGCTCCCACGGTCCGTCACGACGTGCTCGCGAAGGAGCCCTCCGGCGCGACACGCCCGGGTTGCAGGGGTGGGGCATCTGTGGGAGACTCTTCTAGTTCAAAATTTCCTCTCGGGTGGCGTGCTGCTCGCAGGGGGACACTGCCAGGCAGTGCCGAGACGGCATCGCGGAGGCTCGACCCGAGAGGGCGGCCACGCGGGTGCGACGTCGAGGCGGCGGGTAGCAGAACGACAACAACCGACATCTCAACGGTCTCTCCGTGCGTCGTGCGTTCTGCACGCCGATCGGAGCGCCCCGAGGGTGCGGTGCTTTTGACAGAAGAACACTGGTTGCACTTTTCCGGGTCACCGGAGTTCCTTCGCGAGCGCGTCCAATGCGAGACGAGTCCGGCTCCGGCCGGGGGAGTCGCGTACGACGCAATAACAAGAGAGTGAGAGATCACACATGGCGGGACAGAAGATCCGCATCCGACTGAAGTCGTACGACCACGAGGTCATCGACACGTCGGCGCGCAAGATCGTCGACACGGTCACCCGTGCCGGTGCAACGGTGGTCGGCCCCGTGCCGCTGCCGACCGAGAAGAACGTGGTCTGCGTGATCCGTTCTCCCCACAAGTACAAGGACAGCCGCGAGCACTTCGAGATGCGCACCCACAAGCGCCTCATCGACATCATCGACCCGACGCCCAAGGCCGTCGACTCGCTCATGCGCCTCGACCTGCCGGCCGACGTCAACATCGAGATCAAGCTCTAAGGAGGAGTGCCACCATGTCTGTCACTGTTTCCCCCACGCTGAAGACCAGCAAGGGCCTCCTCGGCACCAAGCTCGGAATGACCCAGGTCTGGGACGAGAACAACAAGCTCGTGCCGGTCACCGTCATCGAGATCAGCCCCAACGTCGTGACCCAGGTCCGCACGGAGGAGAAGGACGGCTACACCGCCGTCCAGCTCGCCGCCGGTGCGATCGACCCGCGCAAGGTGAACAAGCCCGCCGCCGGTCACTTCGACGCCGCGGGCGTCACCCCCCGCCGCCACCTCACCGAGGTCCGCACCTCCGACGCCGCCGACTACTCGGCAGGCCAGGAGCTGACCGTGGACGCCGTCTTCGAGGCCGGCACCAAGGTCGACGTCGTCGGCACCAGCAAGGGCAAGGGCTTCGCCGGTGTCATGAAGCGCCACAACTTCAAGGGCGTCTCGGCTTCGCACGGTTCGCACCGCAACCACCGCAAGCCCGGCTCCATTGGCGCCTCCTCGACCCCCAGCCGTGTCTTCAAGGGCATGCGCATGGCCGGTCGCATGGGTGGCGAGCGCGTCACCGTGCTCAACCTCAAGGTGCACTCCGTCGACGCCGAGAAGGGCCTGCTGCTCGTCAAGGGCGCCGTCCCCGGTGCCCGCGGTCGCCTCGTGTTCGTTCGCAACGCCGTGAAGGGAGCGTAGTTCCATGGCTACCTCTGTCGACATCATCGACGTCAAGGGCCAGAAGGCGGGCTCGGTCGAGCTCCCCGCCGCGCTCTTCGACGTCCAGACCAACATCCCCCTCATCCACCAGGTCGTCGTGGCCCAGCTCGCCGCGGCGCGCCAGGGAACCCACAAGACGAAGAACCGCGGTGAGGTCTCCGGAGCCGGTCGCAAGCCGTTCAAGCAGAAGGGAACCGGTCGCGCTCGTCAGGGCTCGATCCGCGCCCCGCACATGACCGGTGGTGGCGTGGTCCACGGACCGACCCCCCGCAGCTACGCGCAGCGCACCCCCAAGAAGATGATCGCCGCGGCTCTGCTCGGTGCTCTCTCGGACCGCGCCCGCGGTGCCCGCATCCACGTGGTCGAGTCCCTCGCCCTCGGTGACACCCCCCGGACCAAGGACGTCCTCGTCCTGCTCGACGCCCTCTCGGTGTCGCGCAACGTCCTCGTGGTGCTCGAGCGCGACGACTACATCGCCGAGCTCTCGCTCCGCAACGTGCCGTTCGTGCACATCCTGCCGGCCGACCAGCTCAACGCGTACGACGTGCTCGTCTCCGACGACATCGTGTTCTCGAAGGGCGCGCTCGACGCGTTCATCGCGGCCAAGTCGGGCGTCGAGTCCAACAAGGAAGAGGTGAACGCATGAGCCAGTCCGCCGCGTTCAACAAGGACCCCCGCGACGTCATCATCTCCCCGGTGGTCTCGGAGAAGTCCTACGGCCTGATCGACGAGGGCAAGTACACCTTCGTGGTCGACCCGCGTTCGAACAAGACCGAGATCAAGCTCGCCATCGAGAAGATCTTCGGCGTCGAGGTCGCGTCGATCAACACGCTGAACCGCCAGGGCAAGACCCGCCGCACGAAGTTCGGCACCGGCAAGCGCAAGGACACCAAGCGCGCGATCGTCACGCTGAAGTCCGGCTCCATCGACATCTTCACGAGCGTCGGCTGAGCCGAAGAAGCGTAGAGGAAACAGACAATGGCTATTCGTAAGTACAAGCCCACGACCCCCGGTCGCCGCGGCTCCAGCGTTGCCGACTTCGCCGAGATCACCCGCTCGACGCCTGAGAAGTCGCTCCTGCGCCCGCTGTCCAAGACCGGTGGCCGCAACAACTCCGGCCGCATCACGACGCGTCACATCGGTGGTGGCCACAAGCGCCAGTACCGTCTGATCGACTTCCGTCGCAACGACAAGGACGGCGTCAACGCCAAGGTCGCTCACATCGAGTACGACCCCAACCGCACGGCGCGCATCGCGCTGCTCCACTTCGTGGACGGCACCAAGCGCTACATCCTGGCCCCGAACAAGCTCTCGCAGGGCGACGTCGTGGAGTCGGGCGCCGGCGCCGACATCAAGCCCGGCAACAACCTGCCGCTGCGCAACATCCCGACCGGTACGGTCATCCACGCCATCGAGATCAAGCCGGGAGGCGGCGCCAAGCTCGCCCGCTCGGCCGGCACCTCGGTCCGCCTCGTCGCCAAGGACGGCCCCTACGCGCAGCTCCGCCTGCCGTCGGGCGAGATCCGCAACGTCGATGCGCGCTGCCGCGCCACGATCGGCGAGGTCGGCAACGCCGAGCAGTCGAACATCAACTGGGGCAAGGCCGGCCGCATGCGCTGGAAGGGCGTCCGCCCGACCGTCCGCGGTGTCGCGATGAACCCGGTCGACCACCCGCACGGTGGTGGAGAGGGCAAGACCTCCGGTGGACGCCACCCGGTCAGCCCGTGGGGTCAGTCCGAGGGACGCACCCGTCGCCCCAACAAGGAGAGCGACAAGCTCATCGTTCGCCGCCGCACCGCCGGTAAGAAGCGCAAGTAGGAGTTGTAGAAGATGCCTCGCAGTCTCAAGAAGGGCCCCTTCGTTGACGACCACCTGCTCCGCAAGGTGTTCACGGCCAACGAAGCCGGCAACAAGAACGTCATCAAGACCTGGTCGCGCCGTTCGATGATCATCCCGGCGATGCTGGGCCACACCATCGCGGTCCACGACGGTCGCAAGCACATCCCCGTGTTCGTGACCGAGACCATGGTCGGCCACAAGCTCGGCGAGTTCGCCCCCACTCGGACCTTCCGCGGTCACGAGAAGGACGACAAGAAGGGCCGTCGCCGCTGACGCGGCGACGAGAAGGAGGAGAGAAATGGTGGAGTCGATCGCACGCGTGCGACACATCCGCGTCACCCCCCAGAAGGCTCGCCGTGTCGTGAACCTGATCCGCGGGAAGCAGGCGCAGGAGGCACTGGCCATCCTGAAGTTCGCGCCGCAGGGTGCGTCCGAGCCCGTCTACAAGCTCGTCGCCTCGGCGATGGCCAACGCTCGCGTCAAGGCCGATGCCTCGAACGAGTACCTCGACGACCAGGACCTGATCGTGTCCCGCGCCTTCGTCGATGAGGGAACCACCCTCAAGCGATTCCAGCCCCGTGCTCAGGGTCGTGCCTTCCGCATCAACAAGCGCACCAGCCACATCACCGTCGTGCTGGCCACTCCTGAGGAGGGGACCAAGTAATGGGTCAGAAAGTAAACCCCTACGGTTTCCGTCTGGGAATCACCACCGACCACGTGTCGCGCTGGTTCTCCGACAGCACCAAGAAGGGCCAGCGGTACAGCGACTACCTCGCCGAGGACGTCAAGATCCGCCGACTCCTCGCCACGCAGCTCGACCGTGCGGGCGTCGCCCGCATCGAGATCGAGCGCACCCGTGACCGCGTCCGCGTCGACATCCACACCGCCCGCCCGGGCATCGTGATCGGCCGCCGCGGCGCCGAGGCCGAGCGCATCCGCGCCGACCTCGAGAAGCTCACGGGCAAGCAGATCCAGCTCAACATCCTCGAGGTCAAGAACCCCGAGGCCGAGGCTCAGCTGGTCGCGCAGGGCATCGCCGAGCAGCTCTCCGCCCGCGTGGCCTTCCGCCGCGCGATGCGCAAGGGCCTGCAGGGCGCTCAGCGCGCCGGCGCCAAGGGCGTCCGCATCCAGGTCTCCGGCCGTCTCGGCGGCGCCGAGATGAGCCGCTCGGAGTTCTACCGCGAGGGACGCGTGCCGCTGCACACCCTCCGCGCGAACATCGACTACGGCTTCTACGAGGCGAAGACCACCTTCGGCCGCATCGGCGTGAAGGTCTGGATCTACAAGGGCGACATCACCAACAAGGAGCTCGCCCGCGAGCAGGCGAACAGCAAGTCGTCGCGCCCCGAGCGCAGCGACCGTCCGCGCCGTGCACCCCGCCAGCAGAGCGAGGCGCCCATCGCAGCAGGAGTTGAGGCATAACCATGTTGATTCCGCGTCGAGTCAAGCACCGCAAGCAGCACCACCCGGGCCGGTCCGGCCAGGCCACCGGTGGCACCAAGGTGTCGTTCGGTGAGTTCGGCATCCAGGCCCTCACCCCCGCCTACGTGACCAACCGTCAGATCGAGTCCGCTCGTATCGCGATGACGCGTCACATCAAGCGTGGCGGAAAGGTGTGGATCAACATCTACCCCGACCGTCCGCTCACCAAGAAGCCCGCCGAGACCCGCATGGGTTCCGGTAAGGGCTCGCCGGAGTGGTGGGTCGCGAACGTCAAGCCGGGTCGCGTCCTCTTCGAGGTCGCCGGCGTCGACGAGCAGCTCGCTCGTGAGGCCATGACCCGTGCCATCCACAAGCTGCCCCTCAAGGCACGCATCATCAAGCGCGAGGAGGGAGACGCGTAATGGCGATCGGATCCAAGGAGCTCGCCCCCGCCGAGCTCGACACCTACGAGGACGAGCGTCTCGTCACCGAGCTGAAGAAGGCCAAGGAGGAGCTGTTCAACCTCCGCTTCCAGTCGGCCACCGGTCAGCTGGACACCAACGGCCGCCTGCGTGCCGTCAAGCGCGACATCGCCCGCATCTACACGGTCATCCGTGAGCGCGAGCTGGGCATCCGCGCCACCCCCGCACCCGTCGAGGCCCCGGCCAAGGCGGAGAAGAAGCCCAAGACCAAGAAGGCCGCCAAGGCCGAGGTCGAGGCGACCGAGTCGAACGAGGAGGCCAAGTAATGGCAACCGTCAATGACAGCGCCGGCCACGAGTCGGCCGCCCACGACGTGAAGGAGGCGGGCGCTCGCGGATACCGCAAGACCCGTCGCGGCTACGTCACCAGCGACAAGATGGACAAGACCATCGTCGTCGAGGTCGAGGACCGGGTGAAGCACCCGCTGTACGGCAAGGTCATCCGCCGTACGTCCAAGGTCAAGGTCCACGACGAGCTGAACTCCGCCGGCATCGGCGACTCCGTCGTCATCAGCGAGACCCGTCCCCTCAGCGCCACCAAGCGCTGGCGCCTGGTCGAGATCCTCGAGAAGGCCAAGTAGGCCGCGGCCTACTTGAGTTAGCAGGAGAGACACATGCTTCAGCAAGAATCCCGAGTCAAGGTCGCCGACAACACCGGCGCCAAGATGCTCCTCACCATCCGCGTCCTCGGAGGCTCCGGCCGCCGCTACGCGGGCCTCGGTGACATCATCGTCGCCACCGTCAAGGACGCGATCCCCGGTGGCAACGTGAAGAAGGGCGACGTGGTCAAGGCCGTCATCGTCCGCACCATCAAGCAGACCCGTCGCGCCGACGGCTCGTACATCAAGTTCGACGAGAACGCCGCCGTCATCCTCAAGAACGACGGGGACCCCCGTGGCACCCGCATCTTCGGACCGGTCGGTCGCGAGCTCCGCGACAAGAAGTTCATGAAGATCGTCTCGCTGGCACCGGAGGTTATCTAGTCATGGCCAAGATCAAGAAGGGTGACCTCGTCCAGGTCATCTCGGGCGCTACCCAGGCCCGCGGTGGAGACCGCGGCAAGCAGGGCAAGGTCCTCGAGGTGCTGGTCGAGCGCAACCGCGTCGTCGTCGAGGGCGTGAACTTCGTCAAGAAGCACGTCCGCGTCGGCCAGACGCAGCGCGGCTCGAAGGAGGGCGGCATCGAGACCGTCGAGGCCTCGATCCACATCTCCAACGTCGCGCTCGTCGACCCGAAGACCAAGAAGCCGACCCGGGTCGGCCACCGCAACGTGGCCGTCACCAAGGACGGCGTGACCAAGACCGTTCGCGTGCGCTACGCGAAGGCGTCGGGTGAGGAACTGTAATGACTGACACCACCGCAGTGGCTGCGAAGGTTCAGCCGCGGCTCAAGGCCAAGTACCAGGCCGACATCATCCCCGCTCTCAAGGAGCAGTTCGGCTTCGGCAACGTCCACCAGGTCCCCGGCCTGGTCAAGGTCGTCGTCAACACCGGTGTCGGTGAGGCCGCCCGCGACGGCAAGATCATTGACGGCGCGGTCAAGGACCTCACCGCCATCACCGGTCAGAAGCCGCAGGTCACCAAGGCCCGCAAGTCCATCGCGCAGTTCAAGCTGCGCGAGGGTCAGGCCATCGGCGCTCACGTCACCCTCCGGGGCGACCGCGCCTGGGAGTTCCTGGACCGCCTGCTCTCGGTGGCGCTGCCCCGCATCCGCGACTTCCGCGGGCTGTCGGACCGCCAGTTCGACGGCAACGGCAACTACACCTTCGGCATCACGGAGCAGTCGATCTTCCACGAGATCGACCAGGACCGCATCGACCGCGTCCGCGGCTTCGACGTGACCGTCGTGACCACCGCCAAGACCGACGACGAGGGTCGCGCGCTGCTCAAGCAGCTCGGCTTCCCGTTCAAGTCGTCGGACAACGCGTAAGCAGCAAGCCTCGAGGCCGGGGGACGGTGAGAACCGCCCTCCGGCCTCGTCGTGCGTCCGCCGCCGGACCGGTCCGTCCGGAGCCGGCGGCGGGCGCCACGCGGGATCCCCGGATCCCGTGCACGATCGGCCCTCGACCGCAGGACCTCGGCCATGTAGCATGGCTCGTTGGCCTGCGTTCGCGCGGCCGCATGGGCGTCGACGTCGTCGGCGCCGTCCCACACCACAGGTCGTCACTCTTGTAAAGGGTGCCGAAACCAGGCGAGAAAGGCACCATCAGCCATGACCATGACTGATCCGGTCGCAGATCTGCTGACCAGAATCCGTAACGCGAACTCCGCGCACCACGACTCCATCACCCTCCCGGGCTCGAAGCTCAAGGCGAACATCGCCGAGATCCTCAAGACCGAGGGCTACATCGCCGACTGGAAGGTCGAGGAGGCGCGCGTCGGCACGACGCTCTCCATCTCCCTCAAGTACGGCCCGAACCGCGAGCGCTCGATCGCCGGCATCAAGCGGGTCTCGAAGCCCGGACTCCGCGTGTACGCGAAGTCGGCCGAGATCCCCACCGTGCTCGGCGGCCTCGGCGTCGCCATCCTGTCCACCTCGAGCGGTCTCCTGACCGACCGCCAGGCCGAGAAGAAGGGCGTGGGTGGGGAAGTCCTCGCCTACGTGTGGTAACCCCTCATGTCGCGTATTGGAAGACTCCCCATCGAGATCCCGGCGGGCGTCGACGTCTCCGTCGCCGGATCCGCTGTGACCGTCAAGGGCCCCAAGGGCGAGCTGACCGTCTCGGTCGCCAGCCCCATCCAGGTGTCCGTCGAGAACGGCCAGGTGCTGGTCTCGCGTCCCGACGACGAGCGCGAGTCGCGCTCGCTCCACGGCCTCACCCGCACGCTCATCGCGAACGACATCATCGGTGTCACGCAGGGCTACTCCAAGGGCCTCGAGGTCGTCGGAACCGGTTACCGCGTGCTGGCGAAGGGCTCGGACATCGAGTTCGCGCTCGGCTTCTCGCACCCGGTCGTCGTCACCCCGCCCGCGGGCATCTCGTTCACGGTCGAGGGCAACAACAAGCTCACCGTGCACGGCATCTCGAAGCAGGCCGTCGGTGAGGTAGCCGCCAACATTCGTAAGATCCGCAAGCCCGAGCCCTACAAGGGCAAGGGCGTGCGCTACGCCGGCGAGGTCGTTCGCCGCAAGGCCGGAAAGAGCGGTAAGTGATCATGGGACTCGGAACCAGAGGAAAGAGCAAGTCCGCTGCGCGCGGTCGTCGTCACGACCGTCTGCGCAAGAAGGTCGTCGGATCCGCCGAGCGCCCCCGCCTCGTCGTCAACCGCTCGGCCCGCCACGTCTTCGTGCAGGTCGTCGACGACGCTCAGGGCCGCACCCTCGCGTCGGCGTCGACCCTCGAGGCCGACCTGCGCGTGTTCGACGGCGACAAGACCGCCAAGGCCCGCAAGGTCGGCGAGCTCGTCGCCGAGCGCGCCAAGAACGCCGGTGTCGAGGCGGTCGTCTTCGACCGCGGAGGCAACAAGTACGCCGGTCGCGTCGCCGCGATCGCCGATGGAGCACGAGAGGCAGGGCTCAACCTGTGAGCGCCGCAGAGAACAAGGAACCCGAGGTCGCCGCTGTGTCGGAGGCCCCCGTCGAGACCGCTGCGTCCACGCAGCCGCAGCAGGAGGCTCGTGAGCCCCGCCGCGGCGGCCGCGACCGCAACCAGGGTGGCCGCGACCGCGGTGGCCGTGACGCCGAGAAGAGCCAGTTCCTCGAGCGCGTCGTGACCATCAACCGCGTGTCGAAGGTCGTCAAGGGCGGCCGTCGCTTCAGCTTCACCGCGCTCGTGGTCGTCGGAGACGGCAACGGACTGGTGGGCGTCGGCTACGGCAAGGCCCGCGAGGTCCCGACCGCCATCTCCAAGGGCGTCGAGGAGGCGAAGAAGAACTTCTTCCGCGTCCCCCGCGTCGCCTCGACCATCCCGCACCCCGTCCAGGGTGAGGCCGCCGCCGGTGTGGTGCTCCTGCGCCCCGCCGCCGCGGGTACCGGTGTCATCGCCGGCGGTCCCGTCCGCGCCGTCCTCGAGTGCGCCGGCATCCACGACGTCCTGAGCAAGTCGCTCGGCTCGTCGAACACCATCAACATCGTCCACGCGACCGTCGAGGCTCTGAAGCAGCTCGAGGAGCCGCGCGCCGTCGCCGCTCGTCGTGGTCTCGACTTCGACCAGGTCGCGCCGGCACGTCTCGTCCGTGCCGAGGCCGACGCCCTCGCCGCCGCGTCCAACGCGAAGGCAGGTGCCTGATGGCCCAGCTCAAGGTGACCCAGATCAAGTCGAAGGTCAGCGAGAAGCAGTACCAGCGCGACACGCTGCGCTCGCTCGGCCTCAGGAAGATCGGTCAGAGCGTCGTCCGCGAGGACAACGCCCAGAACCGCGGATACGTGAAGACCGTCGCCCACCTGGTGAAGGTCGAGGAGATTGACTAATGGCTGAGACGAAGAAGGCCGCCGCCGCGGAGTCCACGACTCCCGCGCAGGCGACCACCACGAAGGGCGCGGCGGCGCCGGCGACCAAGGAGCACGTGCTCAAGGTCCACCACCTCCGCCCCGCTGCCGGAGCCAAGAAGGCCAAGACCCGCGTGGGTCGCGGTGAGGGCTCCAAGGGAAAGACCGCCGGTCGCGGCACCAAGGGCACCAAGGCCCGCTACCAGGTGCGCGTCGGCTTCGAGGGTGGGCAGATGCCGCTGCACATGCGCACCCCGAAGCTCCGCGGCTTCAAGAACCCGTTCCGGGTCGAGTACCAGGTCGTGAACCTGTCCGCTCTCGCGGAGCTCTACCCCCAGGGCGGCGACGTCACCATCGGCGACCTGGTCGCCAAGGGTGCTGTCCGCAAGAACGAGAAGGTCAAAGTCCTCGGGGACGGCGACATTGCGGTTAAGCTGAACGTCGCGGTCGACAAGGTCTCCAGCTCTGCCGAGCAGAAGATCGTCGCTGCGGGCGGATCCATCAAGTAGCACCAGCAGCTTGTCGGTCGAGCTTGTCACGCCGACTCCCTCCGGGAGCGCGTGGCAAGCTCGACCTGTATCCCGCACCACAGAATTGAGCAGGAGACCTTAGGTAGTGTTTGGCGCCGTTGCGCGGATCTTCCGCACCCCCGACCTCCGCCGCAAGATCGGCTTCACCCTCGCGATCGTGGCGATCTTCCGGCTGGGATCCTTCATCCCTGCTCCGTTCGTCGACTTCAGCGCCGTGCAGGCCTGTCTCGCCGGCAACCAGGGCACCTCGGGTCTCTACGAGCTCGTGAACCTCTTCAGCGGTGGAGCACTGCTCCAGCTGTCGATCTTCGCGCTCGGGATCATGCCGTACATCACGGCGTCGATCATCGTGCAGCTGCTGCGCGTGGTCATCCCTCACTTCGAGACCCTGTACAAGGAGGGGCAGTCCGGTCAGGGCAAGCTCACCCAGTACACGCGGTACCTCACCATCGCGCTCGGCGTCCTCCAGTCGACGACGCTGATCACCGTCGCCCGCTCGGGCGCCCTCTTCGGCAACTCCGGCGTCCCGGAGTGCTCGGCGCTCATCATCACCGACGAGTGGTACTCCATCCTCCTCATGGTCATCACCATGACCGCGGGCACCGGGATCATCATGTGGATGGGCGAGCTCATCACCGAGCGCGGCATCGGCAACGGCATGTCGCTGCTGATCTTCACCTCGATCGCCGCCCAGTTCCCCACCTCCCTGTGGTCGATCGCGCAGTCGCGCGGCTTCGAGACCTTCCTCCTCGTCCTCGGCGTGGGCCTCGTGCTCGTGGTCGCCGTGGTCTTCGTGGAGCAGTCGCAGCGGCGGATCCCCGTGCAGTACGCCAAGCGGATGGTCGGCCGCCGCACCTACGGCGGCAACAACACCTACATCCCGATCAAGGTCAACATGGCCGGCGTCGTGCCCGTCATCTTCGCCTCGTCGCTGCTGTACCTGCCCGCGCTCATCGCGCAGTTCAACCAGCCCGCCGCTGGCCAGGAGGCCCCGGTCTGGGTCACCTGGATCACGAACTACCTCACCAAGGGCGATCACCCGCTCTACATGGCGCTGTACTTCCTCCTGATCGTGGGCTTCACCTACTTCTACGTCGCGATCACCTTCAACCCGGACGAGGTCGCCGACAACATGAAGCGCTACGGCGGCTTCATCCCCGGCATCCGCGCCGGCCGCCCGACCGCCGAGTACCTCAACTACGTGCTCACCCGGGTGACGCTGCCCGGATCGGTCTACCTCGGCCTCATCGCGCTCGTGCCCCTCGTGGCCCTCGCGCTGGTCGGTGCGAACCAGAACTTCCCCTTCGGCGGCACGTCCATCCTGATCATCGTCGGAGTCGGCCTGGAGACGGTGAAGCAGATCGACTCCCAGCTGCAGCAGCGCCACTACGAAGGACTCCTCCGATGACGTCGCACCCGATCGGCTTCCGTCTCCTGCTGATCGGCCCTCCCGGCGCAGGCAAGGGGACCCAGGCCGCTCGGCTGAGCGACATCCTCCGGGTGCCCGCCATCTCGACCGGGGACATCTTCCGCGCGAACGTCGCCAACGAGACCGAGCTCGGTCTCCAGGCGAAGGCCTACCTCGACAACGGGCGCTACGTGCCGGACGAGCTGACCAACGCGATCGTGCACGACCGCCTCCAGGAGGCGGACGCGTCGACCGGGTTCCTGCTTGACGGCTACCCGCGCACCACGGAGCAGGTCGACGAGCTCGACCGCATCCTCGCCGCGGACGACAACCGGCTCGACGCGGTCGTCCAGCTGACGGCCGATCCCGACGAGGTCGTCGGCCGCCTGCTCAAGCGCTCGCTCGAGCAGGGGCGCAGCGACGACACCGAGGACGTCATCCGGCGCCGACTCGCGCTCTACGAGGAGCAGACCGCTCCGCTCATCGACGTCTACGCGGCCCGCGGGCTCGTGGTCGTGGTCGACGGCCTCGGGCCGGTCGACGAGGTGACCGAGCGGATCGTCGTCGCCCTCGAGGGCCACCGCGTGGGCCGCCTCGACACCCCGGCCGCCTGAGCCGTGGCGTTCCGCTCCTCGCTCTACAAGACGCCCGCGCAGCTGCGGTCGATGCTCGCTCCGGGCCTCGCCACGGCCGCCTCGCTCGACGCGGTCCGCGCGGCGGTCCGCCCGGGCGTCACCACGCTCGAGCTCGACGCGATCGCCGAGGCGGCGATCGTCGCGCTCGGCGGCCACTCGAACTTCCAGCTCGTCCCGGGCTACCGGCACACGATCTGCGCCTCGGTCAACGACGAGGTGGTCCACGGCATCCCCGGCGGGCGCGTGCTCGAGCCGGGCGACCTGGTCTCCATCGACAGCGGCGCCGAGATCGACGGCTGGAACGGCGACTCCGCGATGACGGTGGTCCTGCCCGATCCCTCCCGCCCGGAGGAGGTCGCGGCACGCGCCGAGCTCTCGCGGGTGACCGAGGGATCCCTGTGGCGGGGGATCGCCGCCCTCGCCTCCGCCCGCCATCTCAACGAGGTCGGCGCGGCGATCGAGGAGTACATCGAGGACGAGGCCGAGCGCTCGGGCCGCGTCTACGGCATCCTCACCGACTACATCGGCCACGGCATCGGGCGCACCATGCACGAGGCTCCGCCGGTCTTCAACTACCGGGTGCGCCAGCGCGGCCCCGAGGTGAAGCCGGGACTCGTCGTCGCGATCGAGCCTATGGTCACCGCGGGCAGCGCCGAGACCTTCGTCCGCGAGGACGAGTGGACGGTCGCGACCGAGGACAGCAGCATGGCCGCCCACTGGGAGCACTCCGTCGCCGTGCACCACGACGGCATCTGGGTCACCACGCTCGCCGACGGCGGCGCGGCCGGCCTCGCCCCCTACGGGATCGTGCCGACGCCCTTCGCGTAAAGGCCCCCAGCTCAGAGCTCCTCCGATCCGATGCGGAGGGAGGGTGCTGTCGTCCTCTCGCGACTGGCTCGGGTCTGGCGGGCGCCCGCAGGGCGCGGGATGGCGCGAGAGGGCGACAGCACCCTCTCGATCCCTGTCTGAGCGGACAGTCAGCTGTCGATCACCCGCACCAGCTCCTCGATGAAGCCGCCGAAGTCCGTGGAGCGCCGGATGAGGCGCTGCACCTCCGCCCGGTCGGCGAACACCTCGACGAACTGGTCGAACACCGACTGGAAGGTGCTGCGGCCGGCCGAGGCGAACGCGATCATCGCGATCACGTTCACCCGCTGCTCGCCCCACTCCATCGCGGTGTCGTTCACGACGATCGCGATGGAGGTGCGGCGGGCGCTCATCGCCATCGCGTGCGGGACCGCGAGGTTGTCGGTGAACGCCGTGGAGCTCATCCGCTCGCGCTCGATGGCGCCGTCGACGTAGTCCTCGTCGATGATGCCGCCGGCGATCATCCGCTCGCCCAGCATCCGGATCATCGCCGCCTCATCGCGCGCGTGTACGTTGCGGAAGAACAGCTCCTCGTCGAAGAACTGCAGCAGCTCGTCCTTGATCTGCGCGCGGCGGCGGTGCCGGCGGACGCGGGCGATGGCCCGGCGTACCGTCTCGACGTCGTGGTCGGTGAGGAACGGCTGCACGACCACGACGTCATCGGACGCGGGGCGCTCGTCGATCGTGGTGATCACGAGGTCGGCGGTGAGCCGGTCCCAGTCGACGTCGCTCCGCGTGATCAGCGAGCGCACCTCCACCTCGGTGCCGAGCGAGCGCTCGACGCGCAGGCGCAGCATGTGAGCGAGGTCGTAGTAGTTGGGGCAGACGATCACGCAGGACAGACGCTCCTCCCGCCGGGACACCCGCTCGAGGAACGAGCCGACGTGGAGGGCGATGTAGGCGATCTCGTCCTCGTTGACCACGACGCCCCGACGGCGCTGCAGCCCGCTCGCCAGGAACACGGCGATCTCGTAGGTCATCGGGTAGCTGGTCTTGATCGAGCGGGTGAGCGGGTTGCGAGAGTAGCCGCCCTCGGCGGCCCGGGCGATCAGGTTCCGAACGTGCAGGGCGAGGCGGACGATGAAGCCCTCGTCGTCCAGGTCGACCAGGTACTCGCGGTTGACGTCGGCGACGAGCTCGCGGACGACGGCGAGGTCCTCCGGGTCGAGGTAGTTCTCGACCACGGCGGCGACCGGCTCGTTCTGCCCGGGCGTCGCCACCCGCGTCGTCATCAGGATCGCGAGCTGGGCGAGCTCGGCGTCGGTCAGGCGCGTCGCGAAGTGCCGCTCCACCAGCTCCGCCAGCAGGGCCGCGAGCTCGCCGTGGATCGCGGGGGAGGGGCGGGAGCCGGAGGGGTCCCCGATGCCCCGGGCGACGCGGTCGACGGCGATCGCGATGTGGAGGAGGACGCTGTTCACGCCGTAGTCGTTGATGTAGTAGCCGCGGGTCTCGAGCTCGGCCAGCAGCTCGGTCTTGAAGGCGCCGAGGCCGGGGGAGGCGAACTCGCGCTGGACGTCGTCGAGCGTGAAGACGCCCTGCGCGCTCTCGTCGCGGAACATCCGCGAGATCAGGCGGCGGCGGGCCTCCTCGCTGCCCTCGAGGCGCACCGACGGGCCGCGCCGGACCAGCCCGAGGCCGGCCTCGTCGGCGAGGGCCTTCACCCGGCGCAGATCGGCGTCGACGGTCGACTCGCTCACCGACAGCGCGTCGGCGAGGGCGAAGACGTCCAGGCCCTCGTCGGAGTCGACCAGGCGGCGGACGATGCTGTACAGCCGGTCGCGCGGGGTGTCGGGCTCGACGTCGCGGCTGCGCTGCGCCTCCAGGTAGGCCGCGTACGCCTCGCGCGCGAGCCGGTAGCCGTTCGCGGAGGACTCGACCGGCTCCAGCGGGGCGGCCTGCGCCTTCACCGCGGTGACGTAGCTCCGGACGCTGCGGGTGGTGACTCCGAGCCTGTCGGCGAGCTCGTGCGCCGTCACCCAGCCGTCGGCGCGGGAGAGGTACTCCAGCAGTCGTTCGCGGTTGTCAGGCATCAGGCTCCAGGCGTGCGGTCGGACCGGGCGCCGGGAGCGCCACGACCCTGCCGCGGGCCCGCAGGACGCGGGCGGCGAGTCGTACGTCCCGTCAGTCAATCACCCCGGCGACGCGCCCGGGAGCCCCCGCGCCGCGGGTGGAAGGGGCCGTCTTCCGCCCCCGCGGAAGATTGTCTGCTGGAGGGTGCCGCCCCTCCGAGGGGATGCTTGGATGAATCACGACCCGGACGCGAGGAGGCGAACGAGGTGCGGAAGATCCTGATCGTCTGCGGTGCAGGCGCGTCGAGCACGTTCCTGGCCCACCGGCTGCGAGCGGGCGCGAAGGAGCGCGGCATGGATGCCGTGTTCCGCTCCGAGACCCTCACCGGTCTCGACCACTCCCTCCCCGAGGCCGACGTCCTCCTCGTGGGGCCGCACCTCGAGTCGCAGTTCGACGGACTCCGCCACCGTGCGGAGCTCGTGGGAGCCGCGGCCGCCCTCCTCCCGCCCGATGTCTTCGGAGCGCACGGTGCCGATGCCGTGCTCGAGACCCTGCCCGTCCTCTTCGCCGCTCGCGCGGTCGTCGCAGGCGCGGACGGGGACTCCTCCACCCGCCCGGTCCGTCCGGGCGAGCCCGACTCCGGGCACCACTGATGCAGTCGCGACTGCAGGATCAAGGAGAAACGTTCATGGTCGAGCGCACCGTGCAGGTTGCATCGTCGAAGGGCCTCCACGCCCGCCCCGCCTCGCTCTTCAGCCAGGCCGCGGCGAAGTCGGGTCAGAAGGTCCTCGTCGCCAAGGGCGACGCGACCCCGGTCAACGCCGCGTCGATCCTCGGGATCATCTCGCTCGGCATCGAGCACGGCGACGAGCTCACCGTCAGCGTCGAGGGCGACAACGAGCAGGCCGTGCTCGAGGAGCTCGCGACCTTCCTCACCACCGACCACGACGCGTGACGCGGAGCGTCACGCAAGGCGGCCGGCCCCGGCGCCCACGGCGCCGGTAGCCGCGGCAGCCCCTGGAGCGTGACGGCGACCCTCACCGGGTCGCATCAGGCGCCTGCGAGACCCGGCCCCGCCGGCCCCACGC
>NZ_PSWD01000015.1:0-81598 GCF_002931705.1 Rathayibacter sp. AY1C5 | reverse complement strand
GGGGGAGGGGGGGTCCGTCAGACCTGTTCGAGGGACGCGACCGCGTGTGAATGCTCGCAGGAGAAACCGGGTTTCCGCACGCCGGGATCTGTGGGGGCCTTCAGGCGGAGGGCGCGCCGCAGGCTCGCCTCGCGGGGCGTCAGCGGACGCGCGACTCCGCCAGACGGGCGCAGTCGATGCAGAGCTCGGCCGTGGGCCGGGCGGCGAGGCGGGCGGCCCCGATCGGGCGGCCGCACGAGGCGCAGTTCCCGTAGCCGCCGGTGCCGAGGCGGGCGCGAGCGGCGTCGAGCTCGCGCGCCGTGCGGGCGAGAGCGTCGCGGACTCCGGCCATCCGCGACCACTCGGCCGAGAGCGGCGTGCCCTCCGGGTCGTGCTCGTCATCGGCGGTGCCGTCGGCACGGTCGCGCAGGAGCTCGGCCAGCGAGGCCTCGAGCCGGGCCGCCTCGTCGCGCGTCTCGGCCTGCCGCTCGGCCAGCAGCGCGTCGAGGAGGCGCGCCTCGTCCGGATCCATCGGCATCCGACCATGCTGCCACCCACGCGAGCGGCGGGGCATCGTTGTGCGATCCGGCGCTGACCCGGCGGCGGGCGGCGGGGCAGACTAGAGGCATGCCCGTCGTGACCGTGCTCCCCGACCGCCTCGAACTCCGCCTCACCGCGGCCGAGCGACTGCTCGCGTTCCACCGCAGCGACGTCGTCGTCGACCGGTCGAGCATCCGCTCGGCGACTGTCACCGAGGACCCCTGGATCTGGGTGCGGGGCATCCGCGCGCCGGGCACCGCGGTGCCGCTCACGCTCGCGGCCGGCACGTGGAAGTTCCACGGCGGCAAGGACTTCCTGCTGATCAAGCGCACCGCCTCGGCCGTCGTGATCGACCTGGTCGACGAGGACTACTCCCGCCTGATCGTGAGCACCAAGCACGCTCCCGAGCTGATCGCGGCCCTCCAGCTGGGGACGACGACCGCGGCGATCCCCGTGATCGAGACCGACGACCTCGTGATCGTCCCCGAGGTCGCCGAGCAGGCGGAGCGGGCCCAGGCGGCCGCCGCGAAGAAGAAGGCGAAGGCGGCGAAGGCCGCGGCCGTGGCCGCGGAGGCGGCGGGTCCGGCGACGGTGGTCGAGGGTCAGGAGGCGGCGAGCGGCGTGAGCGCGGCGGCCGCGGCTCCGGAGGCGGACGGCGCCGCGGAGGACGTCGCGGCTCCGACGGAGTCAGCAGCGGGGGCCGCTCCGAAGAGCCCGAAGGCCACGCCGAAGGGCGCTCCGAAAACGAGTGCTCGGACCGCCGCGAGCACGCCGGCCGAGTCCGGGGCTTCCGCGCCCGTGGACGTCATCGGCTCCGAGCCGATCGACTCCGCAGCTCCGGTGAAGCCCGCCGAGCCGAAGCCCGCGGAGCCGAAGTCCGCCGAGAAAAAGTCCGCGGGATCGAAGCCCGCCGAGCCGAAGCCCGCCGGATCCGAGTCCGCCGAGCCCGCCCCCGCGAAGCCGGGGCCGGCCGCGAAGCCCGCGCCGAAGCCCCGCACGCCGGCGAAACCCCGCGCCGCGCGCCCCGACTCCTCCGTCGGTCACGCGTCGGCCGAGCCGAGCGGCGCCACCGAGGCCGCGGAGTAGCGCACCGCCGCACGAGCAGCAGCCACGCAGCGCCGGCCGAGGCGCCCCCCTCCACGCTCGAGGCGGGCGGACGCCCTCCGCCGACGCCGTGCCCTCAGGCGCGGACGTCCACCAGCGTCCGACCGTGCGAGCGGCCGGCGAGCACGTCCTCGGCCGCGTCGACCGCCCCGCCGAGCGGCACCGTCGTCGTCAGCTCGTCGAGCAGCTCCAGGTCGAGGTCGTGGGCGAGGCGGCGCCAGGCCTCCTCGCGGAGCTTGCGCGGCGCCTCCACCGAGTTGATGCCGGCCAGCGTCACTCCGCGCAGGATGAACGGCATCACGCTCACCGGCAGGTCCGGGCCCTGCGCGAGACCGCACGCCGCTACGGTGCCGCCCCACCGCGTCTGCGCGAGGGCGTTCGCGAGCGTGTGCGAGCCGGCGGAGTCCACCGCTCCCGCCCAGCGCTCGGACTGCAGCGGCTTCCCGCCCTCCTGCAGCTCGGCGCGGTCGATGACGTCGGAGGCGCCGAGGCGCTGGAGCAGAGCGCCGTGCTCGCCGAGCCGGCCGGTCGAGGCGACGACCTCGTGGCCGAGGCGCGCCAGGAGCGCGACGGCGAGCGACCCCACGCCTCCCGAGGCCCCCGTCACCAGGACGGGACCGCTGCCCGGCCGCACGCCGTGCCGCTCGAGCGCCAGCACGGCCAGCATCGCCGTGAAGCCCGCGGTGCCGATCGCTCCGGCCCGTGCCGCCGAGATGGCGCCGGGCAGCCGGAGCAGCGACGCGGAGTCGATACGCGCCCGCTCGGCGAGCCCGCCGTCGTGGCGCTCGCCGAGGCCGGCGCCGTTGAGCACCACCCGGTCGCCGGAGTCGAAGCGCTCGCCCGCCTCGCCGTCCGCGTACTCCACGGTGCCGACCAGGTCGATGCCGGCGACGAGCGGGGTGCGGCGAACGATCCCGGGCCGCCCCGCCAGCGCCAGGGCGTCCTTGTAGTTGACGCTCGAGTACTCGACGGCGATCGACACGTCGCCGTGCGAGCGGTCGGGATCGTCGCGCTCGAGGAGGCGGGCTCGGTTGGGGGTGTCGGAGTCGGAGTGCCGCTCGACGACGATGGCTCGGTACATGGGCCCACGCTACGCCCGCGGGCCCGCGGCCGGGCGGTCAGTTCAGGGGCCGGGTGCCCTCGGGGAGCGATCCGCCGGAGTAGAGGGCGGAGGCCGCGCCCTGGAGCGCCGTCAGGGCGACGCGCTGCGTCCACGGACCGTAGGAGACGCGGGCCAGCCCGAGCTCCTCGAAGCGGGCGGGGGACTGCGATCCGGGGACGCCGATGACGCTGACGCGCTGCCGCCCGAGGGCGGCGACGAGGGACTCCAGCTCGGCGTCCTGGAGCAGCCCGGGGACGAAGAAGCAGGTGGCGCCGGCGTCGAGGTAGGCGCGGCCGCGCTCGACGGCGTCGGCCAGGACCTCGCCGCGGTCGCGGTCGCCGGCGCGGAGGAGCACATCCGTGCGGGCGTTGAGCGCGAAGGGCACCGCCTCCTCCTCGGCCGCGGCGACGGCCTTCTCGACCGCTCGCAGCGCCTCCGGGAGCGGCTTCGCCTGGTCCTCGAGGTTCGCGCCCACGACGCCGATCCCGATCGCGCGGCGGACCGTCTCGCCGGCGTCGCCGTAGCCCGCCTCGAGGTCGGCCGAGACCGGGACCTCGACGGCGGCGACGATGCGCTCGATCATGCCCAGGTGCAGCTCCAGCGGGATCCGCTCGCCGTCCTCGTAGCCGAACGCCGCCGCGATGGAGTGGCTGGCGGTCGCGAGCGCCCGGGTCTCCGGGAGCGCGGCGACCGTGGTCGCGCTGATCACGTCCCAGACGTTCACCACCTGCAGCAGCTCGGGGGCGGTGTGGAGGTCGACGAGGGTGCGCCCGCGCGCTTCGATGCTCATGGCACGAGCGTAGGGCCCGCGTGCGCGGCGCAGGCCGCCGCATCGCAGTCGGCGCAGACCACGAGCTGGGCGCGGCAGGAGAGGTCGGTGCAGTTGCGCATCCGGCTGGTCGGCGCGGCGCACGAGGTGCAGCGGCCCAGCACCTCGGCGTCGGGGGAGAAGGAGACGGAGCCGCGGCCGTCGAAGACGTACAGGGCCCCCTTCCACAGACCGCGGTCGCGCCGCGCCTCGGCGTAGCGGACGACGCCTCCGTCGAGCTGGTACACCTCGCCGAAGCCGCGCGCCGTCATCAGGCTCGACAGCACCTCGCAGCGGATGCCGCCGGTGCAGTACGTGACCACGGGCCGGCCCTTGAGGTGGTCGTAGACGCCGGCGTCGAGCTGCTCGACGAACTCGCGGGTGCTGGAGACCCCCGGCACGATCGCCCCCTCGAACCGGCCGATCTCGGCTTCGAAGGCGTTGCGGCCGTCGAAGAGCACCACGTCGTCGCGCTCGGCGACGAGGGCGTCCAGCTGGTCCGGGTCGAGCCGCGGAGCCGTCCCGACGACCCCGTCGGCGTCGACCCGCAGCTCGTCGGGCGCGCCGAACGAGACGATCTCGTCGCGCACCTTCACCGAGAGACCGGGGAAGTCGAGGCTGCGGCCGTCGTCGTCGAGGCCGGAGCCGTCGCTCCACTTCACCTCGAGTCCGTGGAATGCCGAGTGCTCACGGGTGCGGCGGACGTAGCGCTTCAGGGCGTCCATCCCGCCGCCCAGCGTGCCGTTCACCCCGTGCTCCGAGATCAGCAGGCGCCCGCGCAGGCCCAGCGACTCGCACAGCTCGCGCTGCCACAGCCGCACGGACTCGGGGTCGGCCAGCGGCACGAAGCGGTAGAACAGCAGGATCTTCGGCAGCACCGGCACATCCTACGAGGACGTCCGGACCGGGGCGCGGCGTGTGGCAGCATCGTCGGGTGCCCGACGCCTCCGCCCCCGTGCCGCACTCCCGCCTCGAGGACGTCTTCGGTCTCGTCACCGGTGCGTTCGTCGTGTCGCTCGGCCTCTACCTGCTGCGCGCGAGCCAGGCGGTCACGGGCGGCACCGCGGGTCTCGCACTGCTGCTGGGGTACCCGCTCGACATCCCGTTCGGCGTAATCCTCGTCACGGTCAACGTGCCGTTCCTCGCCCTCTCGCTGTGGAAGAAGGGCTGGCGCTTCACGCTGCGGACCATGTTCTCGATCGTGCTGGTCTCGGTCCTGGCGGGCCTGCACCCGCTGGCGTTCGGCGAGCTGCGGATCGAGCCCGTCTACGGCGTCCTCACGGGCGACGTGCTCGCGGGGATCGGCCTCCTGATCCTCTTCCGGCACGGGTCGAGCCTGGGCGGATTCAGCATCGTCGCCCTGATCGCGCAGGAGCGGCTCGGCTGGCGGGCGGGCTACGTGATGATGGCGCTCGACGCGTGCGTGGTCGCGGCCGCGCTGCTGGTGGTGCCTCCGCTGAACGTGCTGATCTCGGCGGCGGGAGTGGTGGTGCTCAACCTGGTCCTGGCGTTCAACCACCGGCCCGGGCGCTATCTCGGGTCCTGACCCCCTCCGCAAGCCCTTCGGCGCGCACCGCCGGGTTCCTAGGCTGAGGGCGCGGGCCCCCGCCCGCCCTTCCCGAACGGAGAAACCGGATGTCCGACTGGACCTACGACCCCTACGCCCGCCTCGGCGAGGTGCCGACCTTCGCGCTCGAGAGCGACGACATCGCCGACGGTGCGCCCCTGTCCGCCCGCCACTACGGCGAGGGCTCCGGCGGCGAGGACGTCTCGCCGCACCTGCGCTGGTCGGGAGCCCCCGCCGAGACGAAGAGCTTCGCCGTGACGGTGTTCGACCCCGACGCGCCCACCGGCTCCGGCTTCTGGCACTGGGCCGTCTACAACCTCCCGGCCGACACCACGGAGCTCCCGACGGGAGCCGGAGCCGCCGGCTTCGAGCTGCTCCCGGCGCGCGCGCAGACGCTGCCCAACGAGATGCGGCTGCGCCAGTTCGTCGGAGCGGCGCCGCCGGACCGCGAGCACCGCTACTTCTTCGTGGTGCACGCCCTCGATGTCGAGTCGCTCGACCTCGACCCGGAGTCGA
The DNA here is from genome assembly GCF_002931705.1 of Rathayibacter sp. AY1C5. NCBI lineage: Bacteria > Bacillati > Actinomycetota > Actinomycetes > Micrococcales > Microbacteriaceae > Rathayibacter > Rathayibacter sp. AY1C5. The sequence continues at coordinate 75,982 of NZ_PSWD01000015.1, read as the reverse complement.
CGCCGGCGATCCTCGGCTTCAACGCGCACTTCCACACCCTAGCGCGGGCGCAGATCGTCGCCACGGCGACGCCGGACGGCGCGAAGGACTGACCGCTCCGCGGGGAGCGCGCGCTACCCGAAGAGGGTGCGCGCCTCCTCGTAGCGGGCGTCCGGCACCGTCTTGAGGGTGCCGAGCGCCTCGGCGAAGGCCACGTGGTAGATGTCGGTGCCGCGCAGGGCGACCATGCGGCCCCAGTGCTCGGCGACGACGGAGTCGATGGCGGCCATGCCCAGGCGGGTCGCGAGGACGCGGTCGAACGCGGTGGGCGTGCCTCCGCGCTGGATGTGGCCGAGCGTGGTGGCGCGGGTCTCGATGCCGGTGCGCTCCTCGATGAGCGGAGCCAGCAGCTCGCCGATGCCGCCGAGGCGGGGCCGGCCGAAGGCGTCGAGGCCGCGCTCGGAGTGGGCGTCGTCCATCGTGTCGAGCGAGAAGCCCTCGGCGACCACGACGAGCGGTGCGCGCCCGCGGTCCTGCGCGCTCTGCACCCACTCGACGATCTGGTCGAGGGAGGTGCGCTTCTCCGGGATGAGGATGACGTGGGCGCCCGCGGCCATGCCGGAGTGCAGGGCGATCCAGCCGACGTGGCGGCCCATGACCTCGGCGACCATGCAGCGGCCGTGCGAGTCGCCGGTGGTGCGGAGGCGGTCCATCGCGTCGGTCGCGATGCCGACGGCCGTGTCGAAGCCGAAGGTGTAGTCGGTGGCGCCGAGGTCGTTGTCGATGGTCTTCGGGACGCCGACGATCTTGAGGCCCGCGTCCGTGAGGCGCTTGGCCGCGGCCAGGGTGCCCTCGCCGCCGATCGCGATGATCGAGTCGATGCCGTTGCGGTCCATCATCTCGGCGATCTTCTCGGGGCCGCCGTTCTCGCCCTCGAAGGGGTTCGTCCGGCTGGTGCCGATGATCGTGCCGCCCTGCTTGGCGATGCCCTGGATCTCGGGGCGGCCCAGGGGCAGGAGGTCGCCGTCGACCACTCCGCGCCAGCCGTTCCGGAAGCCCACGAACTCCTGGTCGTAGACCTTGATGCCCTTGTAGACGGCACCGCGGATGACGGCGTTGAGGCCGGGGCAGTCGCCACCGGAGGTCAGGATCCCGATCTTCACCCGCTCAGGTTAGAGGACCCGGTGAACGGATGTGCACGCGGACGACGACGGGCCCCTCCTCGCCGCCTCGAGGAAGGGCCCGTCGTCGTGCTCTGTGCTGGTGGGACTAGGTCGTGACGAGCTCGCCGTTGACGCCGCGGGGGAAGAATCCGCCGGTGCGCGTGCCGGCCGCGGGGTTCAGGTACACGATGTTGAGGACCTGGCCCGGGGTGCGGCTGAACGCGATGGAGCTGCCGTCGGTCGGGACGATGTTCGCCTGGCCGTTGACCTTGACGCCCTGGTCGAGGTCGGTCTTGCCGTCGAGGCTGTCGCGCGCGTCGGAGAGCTTGTTCGCCGAGTCGGACAGGTCGGCGGCGTAGATCGCCGAGCGGATCGCGCCCGCGTGGTACGCCTCCACCGCGAGGATGCCGGCGGCCGCGTCGAGGTAGGTCTTCGACTGGATGAGCGGGGCGGCGCCCTTGTAGGCGGTCACTCCCACGTCCTCGAAGACGAAGGCGCCGAGCAGGAAGTTCGACTCGCTCGCGAACGGGTCGAACGACTGACCGGCCTTGATCAGCCCCGCCGCAACGGCGGCGGAGTTGAAGCTGTCCTTCAGGTTGATCGCCGGGCGGGCCACCTTCGCGGTGCCCAGCGCGGCCCGCAGGAACTGCACGTGGGCCTTCTCGTCGTTCGCGACCTCGGTGGCGAAGCTCTTCAGCCACGGGGTCTTGAAGTCGACGGGGCGGCCGCCGATGACGCCGCCGGGCGTGCCCTTGCCGGTCACGTCCGAGCCGCCGAGGCCGGTGCCGTAGACGGCGCGGAGGTAGAACTCGGCCTCGAGGTACTCGAGGTTGAGGGCGAAGTTGAGGATCGAGGCGTCGCTGGGGCCGCTGGCAGCGACCTCCTCGGCGGAGGCGGTGGGCGCGGCGAGGGCCGCGGCTCCGATGCCGAGGCCGGCGACGCCGGTGGCCTCGAAGAAGCGGCGACGGTCGAGAGCGGTCTCAGAGCTCTTGACGATCGCGTTGCGGATGAAGGTCGTGTCGAACATGTGCGCATCTCCAGTGATAGGCGGGTGCCGGGCGGCTGGAGCGCCGCCGCGACAGCGCGAAGCTACGCCCGGGATCGACCTGCTGACCAGTGGAAACGGGCGATCGGATCCGCGCATGTGTTCACGCCGTCTGAACCAATCCGCCGGGCGTGTCGCTCCGAACACGTCGTGGATGGGGGTTCTGTGGAGGAGCGTCCGATCCGGTGTCGGAGCCGCCGGTTACCATCACTGCGTGTCGATCCCCGCCCCTGCTCCGGAGCCCGCCTGGGCGACGGTCTACGCGCCGGCGGAGCCGGTGAGCCTCGCGCTCACCCTCCGCACGCTGCTGCGGGGCTCGGGCGACCCGACCATGCTCCTCGACGCGTCCGGCTTCTGGCGGGCGTTCCGCACGCCGCTCGGCCCGGGCACCCTGCATCTGCGGCAGGCGGTGGACGGCGCGGTCCACGCGCGCGCCTGGGGCGGGGGAGCGGAGTGGCTGATCGACGCGGTCCCCGAGCTCCTCGGCCACGGCGACGACTGGAGCGGGCTCGACCTGTCGGCCCACGCGCCGCTCGCCGAGGTGCTCCGCCGCTCGTCGGGCCTGCGCCTCACGCGCGCGAACCTGGTGTTCGAGATGCTCGCGCCGTCGGTCCTCGAGCAGAAGGTCACGAGCACGGAGGCGTGGCGCGCCTACCGGGTGCTGGTGCGCCTCCACGGGGAGCCCGCCCCGGGGCCGGTCGCTCTGCACGTGGCTCCGAGCGCGCAGCAGTGGCGGCGCGTGCCCTCGTGGGACTGGCACCGCGCGGGAGTGGATCCGCGGCGCTCGCGGACCGTCCTCACCGCCGCGCTCGTCGCCTCCGGCCTCGAGCGGACCCTCGCGCTCGGGCGGGGCGGCGACGAGGTCGCCCGCCGGCTGCAGTCGGTGCCGGGGATCGGGCCGTGGACGGCGTCCGAGGTGATGATGCGGGCCCACGGCGATCCGGACGCGGTCAGCGTGGGCGACTACCACCTGGCCGCGGCCGTCGGCTTCGCGCTCACGGGCCGGCTCGGGGTCGACGACGACGGGATGCTCGAGCTCCTCGAGCCGTGGCGCGGGCACCGGCAGCGGGTCATCCGGCTGATCGGCTGCAGCGGAGCGAGGAAGCCGCGGCACGGCCCGCGGATGACCATCCAGGACCACCGCCGGCACTGATCCGCTCCTCCACAGGGGCGGCTCGCGGGCGAGTCGGCGCGACCACCGCGTCACGCCGCGTTCGCGCGGCGGGTCGGGCTTAGCCTCGGAGGATGCAGCAGTCGACGACCCCAGGTGTGCCCGGCAGCGACCCGGAGCGCGAGCCCGACGACGCGGCCGTGCGGAGCGGCGTCGACGCGACGGTCGGTGGTCGGACGCCGGAGGGCGGCACGGAGTCGGACGACGAGGTCGAGGCCGGTGAGGCCCGCGACTCCGGGAGCGGGGCCGAGGTCGCGCCGGCGCCGGAGTCCGCACCCGAGGACGTGCCCGAGCCTCGGGACGCGCAGGAGTCCGACGCTGAGGACGAGCCCGTGCGCGAGTCCGAGATCCAGGACGAGGACGAGGTCGTGCGCGACGCTCAGGACGAGGCCGTGAGCGAGCCCGATGCCGAGGACGAGGTCGTGCGCGACGCTGAGGACGAGGTCCTGCGCGGGCCCGACGCCGCGTCGGAGTCGGAGCACGCCGCGCCCGCCGCCGCCGAGCCCGAGGTCGACGACCGCCCGATGATCGAGCGCGTCGAGTCCCTGGTCCGCCGCTGGATCGCGCGCAGCGGCGAGTTCCCGGTCGAGCCCGCCGCCCAGCGGCTCGCGGGCGTGCTCCAGGACCCGAACGGACTCGACTTCGCCGTCGGGTTCGTCGACGGCGTCGCCCGGCCCGAGGACCTCTCGGTCGCGGCCGAGAACCTCGCGGCGCTCACCGCGAAGACGCCCGCCTTCCTCCCCTCCTACCTGCGCGCGGCGATCAGCACCGGCGGCGCCGTCGGCCCCGTGCTGCCCTGGGTGGTCGTGCCCGCGGCCCGCCGGGTCCTCCGCCGCCTCGTCGGGCACCTCGTGGTCGACGCCTCGGAGGCCCGTCTCGGCGCGGCCGTCGCCGCGCTGCGCGAGGGCGGCGACCGGCTCAACCTCAACCTCCTCGGCGAGGCCGTGCTCGGCGAGCGCGAGGCCGGCCGGCGCCTCGAGGGGACCCTCCGCCTGCTCGAGCGGCCGGACGTCGACTACGTCAGCGTCAAGGTCTCGAGCGTCGTCAGCCAGCTGTCGATGTGGGCCTTCGAGGAGGAGGTCGACCGCGTCGTGGAGCGTCTCACCCCGCTCTACCAGGCCGCCGCGTCCGGAGCCGACCCCACCTTCATCAACCTCGACATGGAGGAGTACCGCGACCTCGATCTGACGGTCGCCGTGTTCCGGCGCCTCCTCGAGCAGCCGGGCATGCTCGACCTCGAGGCGGGCATCGTCCTGCAGGCCTACCTGCCCGACTCCGTCCGCGTGCTCGACGAGCTGACCGGGTGGGCGCAGGAGCGCCGGGCCCGCGGCGGAGCCCCGATCAAGGTGCGCGTCGTGAAGGGCGCGAACCTCGCGATGGAGCGGGTCGACGCGGCCCTGCACGACTGGCCGCTCGCGACGGTCGGCAGCAAGGTGGAGGCCGACACGAACTACAAGCGCCTGCTCGACCGGGCACTGCGGCCGGAGCGCGTCGACGCGGTGCGCGTGGGCGTCGCCGGGCACAACCTCTTCGACCTCGCCTGGGCGTGGCTCACGGCGACCGAGCGCGGGGTGACCGGCGCGGTCGAGATCGAGATGCTGCTCGGGATGGCGACCGGGCAGGCGCGCGCCGTCCGCGAGGACGTGGGACGCCTCCTCCTCTACACGCCCGTCGTGCACCCGCACGAGTTCGACGTGGCCATCTCGTACCTCATCCGCCGGCTCGAGGAGAACAGCAGCCCCGAGAACTTCCTCTCGGCCGCGTTCCGCCTCGACGACGAGGAGGTGCTGCAGCGGGAGCTCGGCCGCTTCCGCGCCTCGCTCGAGGCCCTCGACGACTCCGTCCCGCCGCCGAACCGCACGCAGGACCGCCTGCGGGAGTGGTCCTCCGGCTCCGGCCGCCGCCTCGTGCAGGAGCACGCCCGCGCCGGCGAGCGGGCGCAGGACCCGGCCGCCGCGGGCCTGACGCAGGCCGTCCTCGGCCTCAGCCGCGGCTCCGGTGCCGCCGCCGCGACCGCGGGCTTCCACAACGAGCCCGACACCGACCCCGCCCTCCCCGGCAACCGCCGCTGGGCGCGCCTGATCACCGAGCGCATCGCCGGCTCGACCATCGGAGCGGGCACGGCCGACGCCGCGCGCGTGAGCACCGAGGCGGAGCTCCAGGAGGTGCTGCGCGCGGTGTCCCGCCGCGCGGAGCGCTGGGGCGAGCGCCTGGGCTACGACCGAGCGGCCGTGCTCGACCGCGCCGGCCTCGTCCTCGCCGCGAACCGCGACCGCCTGATCGAGGTGATGGCCTCCGAGACCGGCAAGACGATCGCCGAGGCCGACCCCGAGGTCTCCGAGGCCATCGACTTCGCCCACTACTACGCCACCCGCGCCCGCGAGCTCGACGCCGTCACCGGGGCCACCTTCGTCCCCGCGCGGGTCACCGTCGTCGCTCCGCCGTGGAACTTCCCGGTCGCCATCCCGGCCGGATCGATCCTCGCGGCGCTCGCCGCCGGCTCCGGAGTCGTGGTGAAGCCGGCGCCCCAGGCCCGCCGCTCGGCGGCTGTGCTCGTCGAGGCGCTCTGGGACGCGGGCGTCCCGCAGGAGCTCCTCGCCCTGGTCGACCTCGACGAGGAGGAGCTGGGACGGGCGCTGATCACCGACCCCCTCGTGGACCGCGTGCTGCTCACCGGCTCCTACGAGACCGCCCGCCTCTTCCGCTCCTGGCGGCCCGGCCTCGCACTGCAGGCCGAGACCAGCGGCAAGAACGCGATCATCGTCACTCCCCACGCCGACTACGACCTCGCCGTCGCCGACATCGTCCGCAGCGCCTTCGGGCACGCCGGCCAGAAGTGCTCCGCCGCCTCCCTGGTGATCCTGGTCGGCTCGGTCGCCCGCTCCAAGCGCTTCCGCGCCCAGCTGGTCGACGCCGTCACGTCGCTCCGCGTCGGCCGGCCCGACGACCCGTCGGCGGTGATGGGGCCGCTCATCGAGGAGCCCACCGGCAAGCTCCTGCACGCGCTCACCACGCTGGGCGGAGGCGAGTCGTGGCTCGTCGAGCCGCAGCGGCTCGACGAGAGCGGCACGCTCTGGTCGCCCGGGATCCGCGAGGGCGTCACCGAGGACAGCTACGTCCACCTCACCGAGTTCTTCGGCCCGGTGCTCGGGATCATGCACGCGGCGACCCTCGAGGACGCCGTCCGGATGCAGAACGGCACCGAGTACGGGCTCACGGCCGGACTCCACTCCCTGCACGCCGACGAGCTCGCCCTCTGGATCGACTCGGTCGAGGCGGGCAACCTCTACGTCAACCGGGGCATCACCGGAGCCATCGTCCGGCGCCAGCCCTTCGGCGGCTGGAAGCGCTCGTCCGTCGGCGGCGGCGCGAAGGCGGGCGGACCCAACCACCTCATCGGCCTCGGCTCCTGGAAGCCCTCGCCCGCGCGCTCCTCCTCGACGCTGCACCTGCGCGGCCTCGACGACCGCGCGCGCCAGTTCATCGAGGCGGCCCAGTCCTCGCTCCGGTTCGAGCAGTTCGACCTGCTCCGCCGCTCCGCCCTCTCCGACCAGCTCGCCTGGGCGACCGAGTTCGGCGTCGTCACCGACATCTCGAAGGTCGGCGTCGAGCGGAACCTGTTCCGCTACCTCCGCGTGCCGATCGCGCTGCGCCTGGCCGACGGCGGCGACCTCGGAGAGCTCCTCCGCGTCATCGCCGCGGGCCTGCTGACCCGCTCCCGGATGGACATCTCCACGTCCCTCCCGCTCCCGCCGCGGGTCCAGGAGATGCTCGGCGGCGACGAGCTCGCCGAGATGGCGGGCCTCGTCCCGCGCATCGTCGTCGAGACCGACGCCCAGTGGCTCGAGCGCGCCGCGGCCGGCCGCATCACGGCCCCGCGCATCCGCATCATCGGCGACATCGTCTCCGACCGCGTCGACGGCTACGCGGGCCCGCAGGCCCCCGGCAGCCCGACGCACGGACAGCAGGCCGTCGTCCGCCGATCGTCCGACTCGACCGGCTCCTTCACCGACGTCGTCGCCGGCATGACCCGCGGCAGCACAGGCAAGCCGGTCCCGCTCACCCGCGCCGACGGATCCCGCGTCCCCCTCGCGACCGCCCTCGCCGAAGCCCTCGGCGGCGCCCTCGACACCGCCGTCTACGCCGACCCGGTCACCCCCGCCGGCCGCGTCGAACTGCTGCCCTTCCTCCGCGAGCAGGCGATCTCGATCACGAACCACCGCTTCGGCAACCCGATCGATCTGAGCGACGACGTGCTGTAGTCGATTCCACGCCCGTCCCTGACGGGCGTGGCGCGGTCGGCTTCTCGACGGGGTGCGTTCTGAGGAGCGGGGGGCGTTCGGCTACAGCGATCCGCTGGTACGCGGATCGCTGGTTCGCCTCGGTGGCGGTGCTCGCGGGGATGGTGTGGATCGAGTGTGGCGCGGTCGGCTTCGCGACGGGGTGGGTTCTGCAGGGCGGTGTGCGTTCGGCTACAGCGATCCGCTGGTACGCGGATCGCTGGTTCGCCTCGGTGGCGGTGCTCGCGGGGATGGTGTGGATCGAGTGTGGCGCGGTCGGCTTCTCGAGGAGNGCGTTCGGCTACAGCGATCCGCTGGTACGCGGATCGCTGGTTCGCCTCGGTGGCGGTGCTCGCGGGGATGGTGTGGATCGAGTGTGGCGCGGTCGGCTTCTCGACGGGGTGCGTTCTGAGGAGCGGGGGCGTTCGGCTACAACGATCCGCTCGCACGCGGATCGCTGGTTCGCCTCGGGGGCGGTGCTCGCGGGGATGGTGTGGATTCTGTGTGGCGCGGTCGGCTTCTCGACGGGGTGCGTTCTGCAGGGCGGGGTGCGTACGGCTGCAGCGATCCGCTGGTACGCGGATCGCTGGTTCGCCTCGGGGGCGGTGCTCGCGGGGATGGTGAGATCAGGCTGGCGCGGGTCGGCCTCCCGACGGAGCCCCGGGACGCGGCTCAACGAGGCGCGGGGGGACTTACTTGTCGCGGCAAGTAGTGGGTAGGGTGGGGGGATGAGTGCGCCCGAGACACGCTGGCTGACGCCCGATCAGCTCGACGCCTGGCTGCGCTTCATCGCGGTCGTGGAACTGCTGCCGGGCGCCCTCGACACGCAGCTGCAGCGCGACGCGGGGCTCACGCACTTCGAGTACCTGACGCTGGCGATGCTGTCCGAGGCGCCCGACCGCGCCCTCCGGATGACCACGCTCGCCGCCCGCACCAACGCGACCCTGCCCCGGCTCTCGCACGTGGTGACCCGCCTCGTCGCCCGCGGCTACCTCGAGCGCCGCCCCTGCGCCTCCGACGGCCGCGCCACGAACGCGGTGCTCACCGACGCCGGCCTCCAGAAGATCGTCGACACGGCGCCCGGTCACGTCGCGACCGTGCTGGCCGACGTCATCGATCCGCTCGACGCCGACCAGATCCCGCAGCTGGCCGACATCATGTCGCGCATGCTCGCCCGGCTCGACCCCGAGGGCAGGATGACGGTCGACGCCGTGCGCTCCTCGCTCGGAGACCCCGACACCCGCTCCTGCTGAGCGCGCCGACCCCTCACTCCCGGGGCGGACCGGCCTCGGCCGCGGCCGGATCCGTGTACAGGGACTCCCGGACGTGGCCGTCAGGGTCCTCGAGGCCGCGCGCCCGCATGGAGCCGAGGTCCTGCACCGCGACCGGCTCGGCGCCGCCGGAGGCCGGCCCGTTCCCGAGCACCTCGCCGACCTCCTCCCGGCTGCCGACGCTCACCGCGAAGAGGCCCTGCACCTGGGAGCGCGCGTCGACGATCTCCTTCGACCTGGAGGTCGAGAAGGAGGGGTGCGGGAGGAGCATCGCGGACACGTGCTCGGAGGCGACGGAGCAGGCGGCGTCGCCGCTGAACAGAGGATTCAGGGCTGAAAAGGAGATCCAGGGTCCGGCCGAGCGCCGGGGAGAACGCCCTCGAGCGCTCCGGATCCGTGAACGGAAGGTCGACGAGGATCGAGTCGACGGCCCTCCGCGTCCGTACGGCGATCGGCCGCGCGACACGCGGGAGTCCGTGCCATCATCGCCTCGTGCAGTTCACCGCGACGCTCTTCCAGATCGGCAACAACACCGGCATCGAGGTGCCGCCCGAGGTCCTCGAGGCACTCGGCGGCGGTAAGCGTCCCGCCGTCGCGGTGACGGTGAACGGCTACCGCTTCACCAGCACGGTCGGAGCGATGGGCGGACGCGCGCTCATCCCGTTCTCGGCCGAGAAGCGCCGCGAGACGCAGCTCGCCGGCGGTGACGCGATCGACGTCGTGATCGAGCTCGACACCGCGCCGCGCGAGGTCGTCGTGCCGGAGGACCTGGCGTCCGCGCTGGCCTCGGCGGGCGCTGCGGAGCGCTTCGCCGCGCTCTCGCCCAGCGCGCGGAAGGCCCACGTCACGTCTGTCGAGGGCGCGAAGGCCGCCGAGACGAGGGCGCGCCGCGTCGCCTCGATCGTCGCGGCGCTCGCCGGCTGACGGGCGCGCCACGGTCCGTGACGCGACCTCCCCGCCGGATAGGCTGCCTCCGGCGCCCCACGGCGGAGCGCCCTGGAAGCGGAGTCGGGGGACTTGATGGGTGCGGTTCGGCGTTGGGTGTTCCCGATCGTATGGATGGTCATCATCGGAGCGGCGAGCATCGCCCTGGTGAAGATCGCGTTCTTCCCGGACGGCGCGGCCGAGGCCGATCCGACGCAGCCGACCGGTGAGATCACCGAGCCGACCGTCACGGTCGCCCGCGGCACGGTCACCAACGACCTCACCCTCCAGGGCACCGTCGCCGCCGACCCCGCCGTGCCGCTGAAGGCGACGGCGGCCGGAACGGTCGACGACGTCTACGTGCAGCAGGGCGCGGCCGTCGCGTCGGGCGATCTCATCTACGACATCCGCGTCGAGACTCCGCGCGACCCGGTCGAGACGACCGGCCCGGACGGCGCCGTCACCCTCACCCAGCAGGAGCCCTCCGTGCGCTTCGAGCGGGTCTACGCCGCGACCGGCGGCACCCTCAGCGCCCTCGGCGTCATCCACGACCAGGCCGTCACGGTCGGCGAGGTGACCGGACAGGTCGCGCCGCCGAGCTACGCCGTCACCGGCACGATCGACGCGCAGCAGCTCTACCGCATCCAGAACCGGCCGACGGAGGCGCAGGTCGCGATCACCGGCGGGCCCGCCGGCTTCACCTGCACCGACCTCACCATCAGCACCCCTCTCGCCGGAGCCGGCGAGGGCGGCACGACCGGCGGAGCGACGGACGGCGGCGGCGGTGGAACCTCCACCGGCGGCTCCGGCACGAGCTTCACCTGCCAGGTGCCGACGGAGGTCACCGTGTTCCCCGGGCTCGCCGCCTCGGTGACGCTCGCGGGAGGCAAGGCGGAGGACGTCCTCGTCGTGCCGACCACCGCGGTCGAGGGCACCGCCCAGTCCGGCGTCGTGTTCCGCCGGGCGGACGACGGCAGCACCGAGGAGGTCCCGGTGACGCTGGGACTCACCGACGGCAGCTCCGTCGAGATCACCGGCGGAGTGGAGGAGGGCGCCGAGCTCCTGCAGTTCGTGCCGGGCGCGGAGGAGGCTGCTCCCGACGTCCAGCTGGGCGGCGACTGCATCGCGCAGCCCGACGGCTCGGTCTTCTGCTCGTGACGATCCTCCGGCTCGAGGGGATCCGCAAGGTCGTCCCGCTGCCCGACGCGCCGCCGCTGACGATCCTCGACGGAGTCGATCTCGAGGTGGGCGAGGGCGACCACGTCTCGGTCGTGGGCCGCAGCGGTTCCGGCAAGTCGACGCTGCTCAACATCCTCGGACTCATCGACGAGCCCACCGAGGGGCGGATGCTGCTCGAGGGCGCTCCCACCGAGACCCTGTCCTCGCGGGCCCGCGCGCGCATCCGCGGCGGCAGCATCGGCTTCATCTTCCAGCAGTTCAACCTGCTGGAGGGGCGGACCGCCCGCGAGAACGTGATGACGCCGCTGCTCTACGCGACCGGATCGGAGTTCTGGCGCCGCCGCGACCTCGCGGCCGAGATGCTGGAGCGGGTCGGCCTCGGGCACCGCGTGGACTCGATGCCCGGGCGCATGTCCGGCGGCGAGCAGCAGCGGATCGCGATCGCCCGCGCCCTGGTGCGCCGACCGCGGCTGATCCTCGCCGACGAGCCGACGGGCGCCCTCGACACCGACACCGGCGAGAGCGTGATGGGCCTGCTCGACGAGATCGCCCGCGAGTCCGGCTCCGCGCTGGTCACCATCACCCACGACCCGGCCATCGCGGCGCGGGCCGAGCGCCACTACCGGCTCGACCACGGCCGACTGGGCTCGACCGCGGATGCGGGCCCCGTCGCCGAGGCGGGGGTCCTCTGATGCGCGTGCTCGTCGGGATCGCCGGCGCGATCGTCGAGGCGTGGACCGAGCTGCGGATCCACCGCGGCCGCGTGCTGCTCTCGCTGATCGGAGTCGCGGTGGCCGTCGCCGCCCTGACCGCGGTCGTCGCCGCCGGCGGCATCGCCCGCCAGGCCAGCATCGAGCAGGCCGAGCGCTCCAGCGGGCGCCCGGCGAGCCTCTTCCTCTCCGCCTACCCCTCCGGCACCGGCACCGCCGAGGTGGATGCCGACGCACTCCAGGCCGCGTGGACCGGTGCGCTCGAGCGGTACTCCATCACCTACGCGAGCCGCTCGACCTACGGCAGCGCGCGCGTCCAGTTCGCCGACGGCGCCGTCGACGTCGCGGTGCAGGCGGTCGACCAGCCCTTCGCCGAGATGCACCGGCTGAAGATCGTGGACGGCTCCTGGTTCACCGCCCGCGACTCCCAGCGCCTCGCTCCCGCCCTCGTCGTCAACGAGCGCTTCTGGGAGCGGATCGGGAGCCCGGATCTGCGCACCCACCCGGTGGTCACCCTGCTCGGCTCCGAGCGCGACGTCACGGGCGTGGTGGTCGGCGTGACTCCCTCCTCGCAGTTCGAGACGGATCCGTCGATGATGATGCTCGCGGACGCCTACCCGGCGGTCGCCCGCGACGCCGACCCGCAGTACGGCGGGCAGGGCGTGCCGAACTACGAGATGTGGGTGCCGCTCGACCTGGCCGAGCCCCTCGCCGCGGCGGTGGAGCGCGACGTGGCCGGCGCCCTGGGATCCGACTTCGAGGTGTCGGTCGACCGGCAGGACTACCTGGTCTACGACTCCGACCCCTTCGGCGTGCTGACCTGGGTGATCGGCGGCGTGGCGGGCCTGGTGCTGGCGCTCGGCGCGCTCGGACTGCTCAACATCGCCCTGGTCACCGTCCGGCAGCGGATCCGCGAGATCGGCATCCGGCGCAGCTTCGGCGCCTCCTCCGGCCGCATCTTCTTCTCGATCATGATGGAGAGCGTCGTGGCGACCGTCGTCGCCGGAGTGGTCGGCGTGACGATCGCGGTCATCCTCGTCACCAACCCCTGGACCGTGGCCTTCGTGCAGGACAACGGGATCGCTGACATCCCGCCTTTCCCGGCCGAGGCGGCGCTGCTCGGGCTCGGGGCGGCGACCCTCGTCGGCGCGCTCGCGGGCCTGGTGCCGGCGATCGTCGCCGTGCGGGTGAAGGTGATCGACGCGATCCGCTACTGAGGCCCGCCGAGGGTGACGACGAGCTCGTCGCCCTCGAGCACGGCGCGTGCGTCGGAGTAGTGCGCGATCCGGGGCAGACCCCGGGTGCTCGCGCTCTCGTGGCTCCCGACGACGATCACGCGCATGCCGGCGTCCAGACCCGCCCGGATGCCGGCCTCGGCGTCCTCGAACACCAGCGCGTCCTCGGGGGAGACGCCGAGCAGGGCCGCGGCGGCGAGGTAGCCGTCGGGAGCAGGCTTGCCGTTCGCGACGTCGTGCGCGGTGACGACGGTGTCGGGGGAGGGGACGCCCGCCGCAGCCAGACGTGCGGCCGCCAGCGCCGGGCTCGCGGACGTGACCAGGGCGACGCGCTCGCGGGGGAGTGAGGCGAGGAACGCCGTCGCGCCGGGGATCTCGACGGTGCCCTCGGTGTGCTCGAGCTCGTACGCGTCGAGCTCCGCGACGATCGCGTCGACGTCGCTGCCGGCCGGGGCGAAGCGGCGGACGCTGTCGGCGGCGCGGACACCGTGAACGGCGCCGAGCACCGCGTCGTGGTCGAGAGCGAAGCGCTCGGCGAAGGCACCCCAGATGGTCTCCACGACGGCCGTCGAGTCGACGAGCGTCCCGTCCATGTCGAAGAGGGCGGCGCGGGCTCGGAGGAGGTGGGGCATGCGTCCATCCTGGCGGTCGGCGGCCTCCGGCGCCTGCCGGTGCGGACAGCGCTCGGACAGCGCGCGATCAGCCCGCCCTCAGGCCACGCATCGTGTCGCGGCGCTACGGTGGTCCGAGATCGCGGGCAGACGCCCGGAGGGGAGTGGAGGACGCCATGACGGACGACAACGGAACCGGCACGGACCAGGGCGCGAGCACGGGCGGCGAGGCCTCCGGACCCCGCGCCGGGTGGTACCCGGACCCGGCGGGCTCGTCCCGTCAGCGCTGGTGGGACGGGACCGGCTGGACGGAGTCGCTCCGCGACGCGCCGGCGGCCACTCCCACCGCCCCGGCCGGGAGCGGGTCGGCGCAGGCCGCCGCGACTCCCGTTCCGCCGACCGCACCGACTCCGCCCGCGCCGCCCGCCGAGCGTCCCGCCTACGGGGAGACGTCGAGCGGAGCGGCGACGAGCTACGGACAGTCGGCCTCGGGTCGGTATCCGCAGCAGCCGTCGTCCGCCGACCCGCAGCAGAGCTACGGGCAGCAGAGCTACGGGCAGCAGGGCTACGGCCAGCAGGGCGCCGGTCAGCAGCCGCAGCCGCAGCAGCCCTCCGGCCAGCAGCAGCCGCAGCAGGGCTACGGCCAGCAGGCTCCCCAGCAGTACGGCCAGCAGGGGTACGGCCAGCAGCCCTACGGCCAGCAGCCGCAGCAGCCCTACAACCAGCAGCAGCCGCAGTACCCGGCCTACTCCGCGGCTCCCGGAGCACCCGTGCAGCAGCGTGACACGAGCATCGTCACGTCCACCCCGTGGATCTGGGTGGTGGTCCTCCTGCCGCTGCTCTCGGCGCTGTCGATCTTCCTCCTCCCGCCGAGCGCGATCGTCGACTCGTCGATGGCCTCGACCTACGGGCCGAGCTCCTCGATGGGGATGTCGACGGCCTACCTCGTCGGCCTCGGCGTGCTCCAGGTCGTCGGCTTCCTGATCTACGCGGCGGAGGTCGTCTTCGCCTTCCTCGACTGGCGCCAGCTGAAGCGAGCCGGCCTGCAGCGTCCGTTCCACTGGGCGTGGGCCTTCCTCGCCGCTCCCTACGTCTACGTGATCGGCCGCAGCGTGGTCGTGAAGCGCGTGACCGGCGGCGGCCTCCTCCCGCTCTGGGTCTTCCTCGGCGTCGTGGTCGTGTCGTTCCTCATCGCGATCGGCTGGACGGTGTCGCTCTTCTCCCAGATGACGCAGGCCTTCGCTCCCGCGGGCTTCTGAACCCGTGCGCGCCGCCGATCTCGTCCTGACCGGCGGCGCCGTCTTCACCGCCGACGCCGTGCGCTCCCGAGCGCACGGCGTCGCTGTCGTCGGAGGGCGGATCGTCGCGGTCGGCGCCGACGCCTCCGACCTGATCGGGCCGCGCACCGAGGTGGTCGACCTCGAGGGCCGGATGCTCGTCCCCGGCTTCCAGGACGCCCACGTGCACCCGGTCTGGGGCGGCGCCGCGCTGCTGCGCTGCTGGCTCGGAGCGGGAGGGTCGCCCGCTGAGCACCTGGCGACGGTCGCCGAGTACGCGGCTCGGGAGAGCGGAGCGGAGTGGATCCTCGGCGGCGGCTGGAACCTGCCCGACTTCCCCGGAGGCACCCCGACCGCCCGCGAGCTCGACACGGTCGTCCCTGACCGGCCCGCCTTCCTCACCAACGCCGACGGGCACGGCGCCTGGGTCAACTCCGCCGCACTGCGCCTCGCGGGGATCGACCGCACGACGCCGGACCCCGCCGACGGCCGCATCGAGCGCCTGGCCGACGGCACCCCCTCCGGCACCCTGCACGAGGGGGCGATGGACGCGGTCCGCCGCCACCTCCCGCCCGCGAGCGCGGACGAGCTCCACCGGGCGCTGCTCCTCGGGCAGGAGACCCTGCACTCGTTCGGAGTGACGGCGTGGCAGGACGCGATCATCGGCTCCTACGGCGATGTGGGCGACCCCGGTCCGGTGTACCGCCGCGCGGCGCTGAGCGGCGAGCTGACCGGGCGCGTCCGCGGTGCGCTGTGGTGGGACCGGGGCCGCGGCGTCGAGCAGATCCCGGAGCTCGTCGAGCGGCGCGCGGCGCTCGCCGCCGACGGCTTCGCTCCGACGACCGTCAAGATCATGCAGGACGGGGTCGCCGAGAACTTCACGGCGGCGATGCTCGAGCCCTACCTCGACGGGCACGGCGGCCACGGTCACGGCGACGGCCTCTCGATGGTCGACCCGCGCCTCCTGAACGAGGCCGTGCCGCTCCTGGACGCGGCCGGGTTCCAGGTGCACTTCCACGCGATCGGCGATCGTGCCGTACGCGAGTGCCTGGACGCGGTCGAGCGGGCGATCCAGGCGAACGGGCGCCGCGGCAACCGCCACCACCTCGCCCACCTGCAGGTCGTGCATCCGGACGACCTGCCGCGCTTCCGTGCGCTCGACGTCGCGGCCAACCTGCAGATGCTGTGGGCCTCGCTGGAGCCGCAGATGGTGGAGCTGACGCTGCCGTTCCTCGGTGAGCGGCGCGGCTCGTGGCAGTACCCGTTCGGCGACCTGCTCCGCTCGGGCGCGGTGCTCGCGTCGGGGAGCGACTGGCCGGTGTCGACGCCCGACCCGCTCGCCGCGATCCACGTCGCGGTGAACCGGCTCTCGGCGCCGTCCGAGCGCGAGCCGGGGTGGAGCGAGGAGGTGTTCCTCCCGGAGCAGCGCCTCGACCTCGCCACCGCCCTCTCCGCCTCCACGGCCGGCTCGGCGTGGGTGAACGGCCTGGAGGGCGAGTCGGGCTCGATCGCCGTGGGACTCGCGGCGGACTTCGCCCTGCTGGACCGGGACCCCTTCGCCGGCGACCCCGGGGCGATCGGGGACACCCGGGTGCTGGGCACCTGGATCGGCGGAGAGCGCGTCCACACCGCAGCGGACGCGCCCGCCTGATCCGGGTCGTTCAGGAGGCGGCGCTCAGCAGGTGATCGCTCCGCCGATGATCCCCGCGAGCAGCCCGCCGGTCGCGGAGGCGATCGCGCCGGGACCGGAGATCGCGCCGATCACCCCGCCGGTCGCGGCACCGCTGACGCCGCTCCCGGCGACGCAGTGGCCCCACTCGGGCGAGCTCCAGTCGCTGTTCAGGTGCAGGCCACCCACCGCCGAGCGGGACGCCGAGTCCGGGGCGAAGTGGAAGGTGAGCGTGTCGGAGTCGTCGATCGACCAGTGGCCCGACACGGTGCGGCCGCGTCCGACGTCGATCCTCTCCGGGAGTGCGTCGGACGTCTCGGCGCCGTCCGTGAAGCCGACCCCGCCGCCCGCCAGCTCGACGATCCGCGTGCCGTCGGTGACGTCGAAGGTCACCGTCGACGCCGATCCGCCCCGTGCCTCGAGGTGCACCCGGCTGCTCGTCTCCTGCCTCGCCGGCTCGGCGTGCGCGGCCTGCGCTGTGAACAGCGGCACCGCCAGCAGAGCGGCCGCCGCCGCCACCAGTGCCGTGCTCGTCCTCTGTCGTTCCATCGTCGTTCCCTCCCTCGGATTCCGATCCAGGAGGGAGGGCTCAGCGCCGCCGGTCGACGAGGGCGAGGACGACGGACGCCACCGCTGCCGCGACGGCGGCGGTGACCACGACGACCCACGGATCCTCGGCGCCCACCGCGGTCGCGACGAGGTGCCCGGCCAGGACGCCGACGAACAGTGCCGGCAGCATCAGCCAGATGCGCCGTCTGCGTCGTGCCGCCGTACCGGCCTGTTCCCTGTCGCTCATGCTCGCCCTCCTGGATTCACCATACAGGTATGGAGTACCAGGCGGTCGCGACGCGCGTCGAGGAGATGGCGCGATCCGTCAGGCCTCGCTGCGCTGGATGAGGCGGGAGAGGACGATCGCGGAGCGCGTGTGGTCGACGTTGGGCGCGATGCGGACCTTCTCGAGGGCGAGCTCGAGGCTGGGGATGTCGCGCGAGCGGATGTGGACGATCGCGTCGGCGGAGCCGGTGACCGTGCCCGCGTCGACGACCTCGGGGACCGCGGAGAGGATGCGGCGGAGCTCGTCCGGAGCGACGGTGCCGCGGCAGAAGAGCTCGACGTAGGCCTCGGTGGCCATGCCGTCGACCGCGGGGTCGACCTTGATCGTGAAGCCGCGGATCACGCCGTCGGCCACGAGGCGGTCGACGCGGCGCTTCACCGCGGAGGCGGAGAGCCCGACCACGCCGCCGATGTCGCCGTAGCCCGCGCGGGAGTTCTGGCGCAGCAGATCGAGGATCTTCCGATCGATGTTGTCCATGCTCCGAGGATAGGCGCGGCCGGAGCGGCGCCTGGACGGCAGCAGAGTGCCACTGGAGATTCGTGACGCCCGGCTATATAGTTGCTCTCGGTCAATAGTTGATCGCAGTCAACTAGAACCGCCGCCGTGCTGAAGAGGAGCCCATGTCACACCCCGAACACCGCGCCGCATCGCGCGGAACCACCGCGCCGCACGCCCCCGCCGGGCCGGACGGCGCCATGTCGCACCGCCAGGTGCTCGAATCGCTCAGCGGCCTGCTGCTGGGCATGTTCGTCTCGATCCTCGCGGGCACGGTCGTGTCGACCTCGCTGCCCCGGATCATCTCCGACCTCAAGGGCGACCAGAACGCCTACACCTGGGTCGTCACCGCGACCCTGCTCGCGACCACGGTCTCCACCCCGCTCTGGGGCAAGTTCGCCGACCTGTTCAACCGCAAGCTGCTGATCCAGCTCGCCCTCGGCCTGTTCGTCATCGGCTCCGCTCTGGCCGGCTTCTCGCAGGACACGAACATGCTGATCGTCTTCCGCGTGTTCCAGGGCCTGGGCGCCGGCGGACTCGCCGCGCTGAGCCAGATCATCATGGCCGACATCATCAGCCCCCGTGAGCGCGGCAAGTACGCCGGCCTCTTCGGCGGCGTGATGGCGATCGGCACCGTCGGCGGCCCGCTCCTGGGCGGCGTCGTGACCGACGCGTTCGGCTGGCGCTGGAACTTCTTCATCGCGATGCCCGTCGCGATCGTCGCGATCGTCCTCCTCCAGATGACCCTCCGCCTCCCCGCGCACCCCAAGCGGAAGGTGCGGATCGACTACCTCGGCGCCGTGCTCATCGCGGGCGGCGTCTCGCTCCTGCTGATCTGGGTCTCCCTCGCCGGCAAGAACTTCGACTGGGCCTCGTGGGAGACCGCGGTCATGGTCGGCGGTGCCGTCGTGCTGCTGATCGCCGCCGTGATCACCGAGCTCACCGTGGCCGAGCCGATCATCCCGATGGGGATGTTCAAGAACCGCACCTTCAGCCTCGCCGTCGTCGCGAGCATCTCGGTCGGCGTCTCGATGTTCGGCGTCGCCGTCTTCCTCGCGCAGTACATGCAGCTGGCCCGCGGAGCCACGCCGACCCAGTCGGGCCTGCTCACCATCCCGATGATGGCCGGCCTGCTGATCGCCTCGACGATCTTCGGCGGGATCATCTCGCGCACCGGCAAGTGGAAGGCGATCATGATCAGCGGCGGCGTGCTCGCCGTGATCGGAACCTCCCTCCTCAGCACCCTCCGCTACGACACGGACCTGGTCCTCGTCGGGATCTACATGGCCGTCCTCGGCGCCGGCCTGGGCATGCTGATGCAGAACCTCGTCCTGGTGGTGCAGAACTCGATCGAGGTGAAGAACCTCGGCGTCGCGACCAGCGCGGTCACGTTCTTCCGCAGCCTCGGCGGCACCGTCGGAGTCTCGGTCCTGGGCTCGATGCTCGGCACCGTGATCGCCGACCGCATCAAGACCGGCATCGCGGGGCTCGCTCCCGCCGACCAGGCTCTCGCCGCGCAGGCGCTGGGCAGCGGCACGATCCCGCAGCCGGCCACCCTGCCCGACGCCGTGCGCGTCGTGGTCGAGAGCGCCTACGGGATCGGCGTCGGCGACGTGTTCCTCTACAGCATCCCGCTCGCCGTGGTCACGCTGATCGCCGTCGTCCTCCTGCCCAACGTGAGTCTCGGCTCGAAGAACGCGGTGCAGCTCAAGGCGGAGCCGACCACTCCGCTGCAGGCCGCGGAGGACGCCCTCATCGCCGCCTCGGACGGCCAGGCGGCGCTCCGCCCCGTCGGCCAGGCCCGGCGGACGGACGACGCGACGCACGCCCGGGAGGGTCGCGAGGCCACTCCCGCCGGACACGGCCGCCACGCCGACGACGAGCGGCAGGAGGAGCCGGTCGGGCACGCACGCCACGCCGCTCCCACCGGCTCCGTCGACGTGATCGAGCGCTCCTGATGCCCGCCGCCGCGCCCTCGGCCGAGGCGCTGCACGAGGTCGAGGAGCAGATCACCGTGCTCGCCGTCCAGGTGCGCCTCGCCGTCCGGGACGCGGCGGCGTCGATCGACCCGGCGCTGCCGCCCTTCGGACTGCGGCTGCTGCGGATCCTCGAGCGCTGCGGTCCGGTCCACTCCGGCGCCGCGGCGGAGCGGCTCGGGGTCGACCGCAGCGCGATCAGCCGCCAGGCCCGCCAGCTCGCCGAGCTGGGCCTGGTCGAGATGACCTCCGATCCCGCCGACGGCCGAGCGCGGTTCCTCTCGCTCAGCGCGGCCGGATGCGAGCGGATGCGCGACCTCGGCGGCCGTCAGCGGCAGCGGATGCAGGAGGCGCTGAGCGCCTGGCCCGAGGAGGACCTGCGTGCGTTCGCGGGATACCTGGAGCGGCTGACCGCGGCGGAGTGAGCCGCGTGATCTGGACGAGTGGCGCGGTCCGATGCGGTCCGCGCCACTTCTGCGTGCCGCCGGACGCGGCGCGGGCGCGCTGACCGCGCGCCGTCTCGCGCCACCCGGTGCCGACGCCGTCGTAGTCGTTCTACATTTCCTGAGATGTTCTCACTCAGGAGGCGATGACCCTGTTCTCTTTCGACCACGCAGCAGCGGCGGAGCTGGTCCGCGCCTCGGACGAGGCGGCGAAGGCGCTCGCCTCCGAGGGCCTGCTGAGGTCCGTCGCTGCCGAGTACGCGCTGGGCGAGTTCCGCGGCGCGTACGCCGAGCTGTTCCGCCGGGTCTGCGTCTGCGACAGGGAGAACCGCGGTCGGCTGAGCGCCGAGCTGCACGAGCTCGCCGACACGGTTCGGCTCGTGGCACGGAAGGCCGAGGAGGAGCGTCGGCGCCGGGAGGAGTACGCGGCCTGGGAGCGGCGGGCGGACGAGCGCGAGCAGCAGCGCCGCCTCGATCCGGTCGCGGCCCTCGCGGCGGGAGTCGAAGAGGTCGTCGACCGGCCGCCGTCCGATCGGCCGGTCGTGCCTCCGCCGATCCGTGCGCTGTTCTCCCCCCGGTCGGTGCCCCGCACGTCCCCGGGCGGCCCCGCCGCGGGAGGCACGACCTCCGCCGACCCCGAGCGCCTCGACGTCTTCGTCTCGCAGACCCGGCAGGCGGACGAGGCGATGCGCTCCCGGCTCCAGGATCTGATGGCCGCCTGGGGAGCCTTCGGCAACCGCTGCTCGTGGGCGCCGGTCGAGTCCTTCTCGGTGCTCCGGGGCTTCCGCGAGCTGCTGTCGATCGGTGCGGCCGACGCGACCTGGGTCGAGCAGATCTCCCTGGCCTTCACCGCCGCGGGGGGAGCGGCGCTCTCCGTTCCGGTCCTCGACGCCGTCGGCACCCTGGCGCGGCCCCGGGGCGGCCGGAGCCTGCTCGACTCCCTCGCGGCGCTCTCGTCCGACGATCTCGCGACACTCCTGGCGGCGTCGCCCGACCTCGCGGCGCGCCTCGGGCGACTGGCTCCGACCCTCGTGAACGACTGGTGGCGGAGCCTCGACTCCACGGACGGCGCGCGCTTCTCGCCGCAGCAGGAGGCGCTGGTCGCCGGTCTGCCCGGGGTGATCGGGAATCTGGAGGGTGTTCCCTACCGCGCCCGGGTGAGGGCGAACGAGAGGGCGCTGAGGGCGCGGATCGTGGCGCTGAGGAGCGAGGCGGCGGGCCTGCGCGGGAAGGCGGGCGACGGGGAGCGACTCGCGGCGGTGGAGTCGCAGCTGGTGGCGCTGAGGGACGTGCGGGCATCGCTCCGGCGCGGTCTCGGTCAGGAACCGCGCTTCCTCATCTCCCTGACCGCCGACGAGCCTCCGCTCGCCGCCGTCTCGATCGGCGATCCCGACACCGCCACGAACGTCACCTACGCCGTCCCCGGGATGGGACAGACGACGGAGAGCATGACCCGATGGACGAAGGCGTCGCAGAATCTGCAGTCGCTCCTCCCGCCCGGCAGCGCCGTCGTCTCCTGGATCGGCTACGAGACCCCGCCGATGGCGCGGCTCGGCGGGAACGGCATGGACGTCCTCACCTCGAACCAGGCGGTCGCCGGCGGCGCCGCACTCGCCTCGGCTGTCCAGGGGCTCTCCGCGGTCCGGGGCGACGACCTGCCGAAGCCGAACGTCGTCGCACACTCCTACGGCAGCACCGTCATGGCCGTCGCCGCCTCGCGCTCGGACGTCGAGCTCGGGGTCGTCGTGACGCTGGGCTCGGCCGGCCTCCCGGACAGCGTCGACGAGGCGAGCGACCTGCACGCGGAATCCGTCTTCGCGGGGCAGGCGCGGGACAAGTACCTCGGCGAGACCGAGAGCGGCGACGAGGCCGCGTGGATGGGCCGCGCCTTCAGCTGGAACCACCACACGGATCCCGCTGACGAGGACTTCGGCGCGCGCGTCTTCGGTGTGGAGACCGGAGGCGACGCCGGGAGGATCGTGACGGATCACGCTGCGCTGAAGAGCGACGACGGCGATCTCGCGGGGTATCTCGACAAGAACACCGAGTCCCTGCAGAACGCGGCGTGGGCCGTCTCCCGGCGACTCGACCTGCTGACCGAGAACCGGCCGCTCGGACCGACCGCCTTCCAGAAGGCGGTCGTGGGAGCCTCCCATGGCGGGTAGAGGCTCTCTTCAGCGGACGGGCGTCTCGCTGACCGTCGCCGCTCTGCTCGTGATGTCGATGACCGCTTGTGCAACGGAGAAGGAGACGAGACCGGTGAGCACGATGAGTCCTCGGGAGGGTCGGGACCGGGTGGTGGAGTTCGTGCGGGACTCCGCGGGGCGGCTCGATGTGGAGGGGTGGTGGCCGCGGAGCGGCGCGGCCAGGCCCGATGTGTGCGGCCCCGGCGACCGGGTGAGCGGTGCGAGCTACAGCTACGACTGGTGGGCTCCGGCGGGCACCGATGTCGAGGGGGATGCGCGGAAGGTCGCGGACTACTGGGAGTCGCTGGGGATGACGGTGAGAGTGACCGATTCGACTCCGCGCCCGACGGTCTACGGGCAGGGCGGACCGGTGCTGCGGGCGAGCTTCGTCACCGGCGCTGTCGAGGAGATGTACATGATCGGGGCGGAGATGCCGTGCGCGCCCGGCGATTTCGAATCACTCCTCCTCGAGGACGAGGCTCAGCGCGCGGCGGGCGCGGTCCTTCCGGGTGATGAAGGGGTCGTCCCGAAGCCGGATCCGTGGGACCTCCCACTCCAGTCCGATCCGTCGGGTTCCGGCTCGGAGGGATGAGCCGCCCCGTCCACCGCGTCCGGATCGGAGATGCCGACGTCGCTTCCGTTGCCGGGGGAGGGGTCGGCCTCAGCGCGGTGCGCCCACCAGCTGCGCGACGTGCACGACGAAGGCGCGGCGGCGGTCGCGCGTCTCCTCCCCGCCCCGGGAGGCGAAGGGGGTGAGGTGCCAGATCTCGCAGAGGCCGAGGAGGGCGATGAAGAGGTCGTCGGCGGACCAGCTCGCGTCGACGACGCCGGCGCGCTGCCACTCGAGGACCCGGGCCTCGGGGGCGGGGACCCCGCCGAGCTGCTCGCCGGCCTCCTCCCAGACGCCGGCTCCCTCCAGGCGCGCCCAGGTGAGCAGGCGCAGGAACTCCGGGTGCTCCCACACGTGGTCGAACATGCGGCCCGCGAGGTCGGGGAGGTCCGCCGCCTCGGCGAGGAGCGTCTCGTCGAGAGCGCCGAGCGCCTCGACGACGGTCGCGACGAACAGGCCGCGCTTGCCGCCGTAGTAGGCGTAGAGCCGCTCCTTGTTCAGACCCGCCGCCGCGGCCACACGGTCGACCCGGGCGCCCGCGAAGCCGTGGGCGGCGAACTCGACGGAGGCCGCGCGGAGGATCCGCTCGCGCGCGGGCAGCGCCGCATCGGATGTCGGCTCCATGGTTCACCTCCGGGCGCTCGAACGATACACTCTTCTTCGCCCAACCAACTGGTTGGGGTGGTTCGGCCCCGATGACGCGGCTCGGATCCGGACCCGCCGGTCCCGCTCCGCTCCGTGTGAAAGGCCGCCATGCCCTCCCCGTCCGCTCCCTCCTCCGCCCGCCGCTGGTGGGTGCTCGTGATCCTCGCGCTCACGCAGCTCGTCGTCGTGCTCGACGGCACCATCGTCACGATCGCCCTCCCCGCCGCGCAGGCCGACCTCGGCCTCACCGACGTCGAGCGCCAGTGGGTCGTCACCGCCTACGCCCTCGCGTTCGGCGCGCTCCTGCTCCTGGGCGGCCGCATCGCCGACTACACCGGCCGCAAGCGCACCTACCTGATCGGGATGATCGGCTTCGGCGCCGCCTCCGCCTGGGGCGGCCTCGCCACCTCCGGCACCGAGCTGATCGCCGCCCGCGGGCTGCAGGGCGCCTTCGCCGCGCTGCTCGCTCCGGCCGCTCTGGCCCTCCTCACCGTCTCCTTCCCCTCCGGCCGCGAGCGGGGCACGGCCTTCGCCGTCTTCGGAGCGGTCGCCGGAGCGGGCGCCGCCGTCGGCCTCGTGCTGGGCGGGCTGCTCACCGAGTTCGCCGACTGGCGCTGGTGCCTCCTCGTCAACGTCCCCGTCGTCGTGGTCGGCGCGATCGCCGGCCAGCTGCTCGTCACCGAGAGCCGCGCGGAGGGGCGCAACCGCTTCGACGTCGCCGGGACGATCACCGTCGCGCTCGGGCTCGCGAGCGTCGTCTACGGCTTCACCCTCGCCGAGCAGGGCTGGCTCCGCGTCGACACCCTCGGCTTCCTCCTCGTCGGCGTGCTGCTGCTGGCCCTCTTCGTGCGGATCCAGGCCCGCTCCGACCACCCGTCGCTGCCGCTGCGCATCGTCGCCGACCGCGTCCGCGGCGGAGCATTCCTGGTCCAGGCGATCGTCGGCAGCGTGATGATCGGCTCCACCCTCTACCTGACCCTGCACCTGCAGCTGGTCCTGGGCCTGCCGCCGCTCGAGGCGGGCCTGGCCAATCTGCCGATGACGGTGACGATCATGATCGTCGCGGGAGTCGCCGCCAAGCTGCTGCCGCGCACCGGCCCGCGCGTGCTGATGATCGTCGGCCCGCTGATCGCGGCGGCCGGGCTCCTCTACCTGAGCCGCATCACCCCCGACGGCGGCTACCTCCTCGAGGTGCTGCCCGCGCTGATCCTCCTGGGCGTCGGCATGGCGATGGTCTTCGTGCCGCTGCAGAACCTCGCGCTCACCGGAGTCGCGGCCCACGACGCCGGTGCCGCCGGAGCGACCGCCAACGCCGCCATGCAGATCGGCGGCTCGATCGGGCTGTCGATCTTCACGACCCTCTACGCGGGAGTCGCGGGTGAGCAGCAGTCGCCGGTCGCCTTCGTCGACGGCTACTCCGCGGTCTTCGTCGCGGCCGCGATCGGGCTGGTCGTGGCCTCCGTCGTCGCCGTCGCGATGATCCGGGTGAAGAAGGAGGAGTTCCTCGCTCAGGCTCCGAAGGAGGCCGTCGCCCACCTGGGCTGATCCCGGCCTAGGCTCGGAAGCGCTATGCAGCCACTGACCGAGACCGAGATCCGCGAGTCCTTCGTCAACGCCTCCCGCAAGGAGGTCGCTGATCTCGCGCTGCCGAAGGACTTCGACGCGCTCGACTGGTCGGTCATCGACCATCTCGGCTGGCGCGACCGGAGGATGGGCCGCCGCGCCTACGTCGTCGTGCCGCTGGAGGAGCGCCTCGTCGGGGTCCTGCTCACCCAGGCCGACGCCCTGCCGCGCTCGCGGGCGCAGTGCTCGTGGTGCCGCGACGTGCAGCTCCCGAACGACGTCGTCTTCTTCGGGGCGCGGAAGGCCGGAGCGGCCGGGCGGGCGGGGGACTCGCTCGGCACGCTCGTCTGCTCCCGCTTCGAGTGCTCGATGAATGTGCGGCGGCGCCCGTCGGTGGCCTACATCGGGTTCGACCTCGAGGCGGCGCGAGCGCAGCGGATCGCGACTCTGCGGGCGCGCACCGAGGGCTTCGCGCGCGAGGTGCTCGGCGAGGCGTGACCGCGCTCAGCGGCGCGTGGACGCGCGCACGTGCATCCGCTCGCCCTGGCGGCCGAAGAGGCTGAGGAACTCGACCTGCTGCTCGTCGGCGCGGCCGAACCAGTGCGGCACCCGGGTGTCGAACTCGGCGGCCTCGCCGGCCGGCAGCACCAGATCGTGCTCGCCGAGCCGCAGGCGGAGCCGCCCGCTCAGCACGTAGAGCCACTCGAAGCCCTCGTGCGCGCGCTGCTCCGCCGGCTCCGTCACCGGCCCGGCCGGGAGCGTGTGCTTGAACGCCTGGAGCGCGCCCGCGTCGCGGCTGAGCGGCTGGATGAGCATGCCGTTCCGGCGCACCGGCCGGCCGTGCACGCGGGGATCCTCCGGCGCGGCGCCGACGAGCTCGTCGAGCGGCGCCCCGAGGGCGCGGGCGATCGGGAGGAGCAGCTCCAGCGTCGCGCGGCGGCCTCCGCTCTCGAGGCGCGAGAGGGTGCTCGCCGAGATGCCGGTCTCGGCCGCGAGGGACGCGAGCGTGCGGTCGCGGCGGGTGCGCAGGCGCCGGAGCCGTGGTCCGACGGCGGCGACGATCTCGTCGTCGGAGGGGGCGGGCGGGGTCTCGGGCACGACGCCATCCTGGCACGGGCGGTCGCGCCGCATGCCGGAACGGCACGGATCCTCGCGGCCCGCCCCGGGGCGGCGGAGCATCGACCCATGACCTCCACCGACGCCCCCACCGGCCCGTCCGTCCCTGCCCCCGCCGACGTCCTGATCCTCGGCGCCTCCTTCGCAGGCCTCGCCGCCGCCACCGCCCTCGGCCGCAGTCTCCGCGACGTCCTCGTCGTCGACGGCGGACCTCCGCGCAACGCACCCTCGCCCGGTGCCCACAACGTGCTGACCCGCGACGGCGTCCCGCCCACGGAGCTGGTGCGCCTGGCGCGCGCCGAGGCCGAGGGCTACGGAGCCCGGGTGGTCGAGGGCGAGGCGGTCCGCGCCTCCGCGGGTGCCGAGGGCGTGACCGCGACCCTCGCCGACGGCACGGTCCTCCGCGCGCGCCGCCTCCTGCTCGCGACCGGCGTCCGCGACCTGCTGCCGGAGATCCCCGGGCTCGGCGCCCGCTGGGGACGGGACGTCCTGCACTGCCCCTACTGCCACGGCTTCGAGGTACGCGGCCGGCGGATCGGCGTGCTCGGCAGCTCGTTCGCCGGGCACCAGGCGCAGATGTTCCGTCAGCTCAGCGACCGGACGTCGATCCTGCTCCACGGCGCACCCGCGCCCGCCGGCGACGAGGCGGCGGCGCTGGCCGCCCGCGGGATCGCTCTCGTGCCGGGTCGCGTCGAGAAGGTCCTCGTCGAGGACGACCGCCTGGTCGGCGTGGTGATCGACGGTCGGCGGCACGAGCTCGACGCGCTCGTCGTCGGCCCGCGGGTCGAGGGGCGGCTCCCCGAGGGGCTCGGCCTCGAGCTCGCCGACCACCCGTCGGGAGTCGCGCGGCACCTCGCCGTCGATCCGATGGGCCGGACCGGCGTCGCCGGGGTCTTCGCCGCGGGCTCGCTGGTCGAGCCGATGGCGCAGGTCGTCGCCTCGTCCGCCGACGGGCTGCGCGTGGGCGCGGCGATCAACCACGACCTGATCGAGGAGGAGATCGCCGCAGCGCTGCGGGCCGCCTGACGTGCGCTCAGCGGCGGCGGTACTCCAGCTCCGGGCGGCCGGGGGAGCCGTAGCGGGGCGCGCGGTCCGCGACTCCGGAGTCGGCGAGGTGCTCGAGGTAGCGGCGGGCCGTCACCCGCGAGATGTCGAGGCGGGTGGCGAGCTCGGCCGCCGAGAGGCCGACGGGACCCAGCAGCGCGGTGACGGCCTCGAGGGTCTGCGCCGAGAGCCCCTTGGCCAGACCCGGGGCGTTGGAGGTGCGGAGCGCCGCGAAGGCCCCGTCCACCTCGTGCTGGCTGGCGACGTCGGCGCCGTGCATCCGCTCGCGGTACGACCGGTAGCTGGCGAGCTTGGCGGCGAACGCGCTGAAGACGAACGGCTTGATCAGGTACTGCACGATGCCGGCGGCGACGGAGGCGCGCACGTTCGCGGCGTCGCGGACGGCGGTGATCGCGATGACGTCGACGTCCAGGCCCGCCGCCCGGACGGCCCGGCAGAGGTCGAGGCCGCTCATGTCCGGCAGGTTCATGTCGAGCAGGATCAGCGCGATGCCCGGGTCCGCGCGCAGGGCCCGGATCGCCTCCGCCCCGCTGCCGGCGACCGCGGCCACCTCGAAGCCGTCGACCCGCCGGACGTAGTCGGCGTGCGCGCTCGCGGTCAGCGGCTCGTCCTCGACGACGAGCACCCGGATCACGACGCCACCCGCGCGGGCAGCGGCAGCTGCACCGTGAACACCGCGCCGACGTGGCGCGAGACCTCGATCGAGCCGCCGAGGCGCTCCACCACCTGCTGCACCAGCGCCAGGCCGATGCCGCGGCCGAAGCCGTCCGACTCCTTCGTCGAGTAGCCGCGCGCGAAGACGTCGGCGGCGCTCGCGACTCCGGGGCCGCTGTCCGACACCTGCACCACCAGCTCGCCCTCCGCGAGGCCGAGGTAGACCTCCACCCACGGCTCGCGGTCCGGAGCGGAGGAGGCGGCCGCGTCGAGGGCGTTGTCGATCAGGTTGCCCAGCACCGTCACGAGGTCCCCGGGCTCCAGCCCCTGCGTGCCGGGCTCGAGGTGCGTCTCGAAGTGCAGCTCGACGCCGCGCTCGCGGGCCTGTGCGGCCTTGCCCAGCAGCAGGGCGGCGATCACCGGCTCCTGCACGGAGCCGAGGACCCGGTCGGCCAGGCGCTGGCTGAGGTTCAGCTCGCCGGCGGCGAACGCGAGCGCCTCGTCGGGCCGGCCGAGCTCGATCAGCGACGCGATGGTGTGCAGGCGGTTCGAGAACTCGTGGGTCTGCGAGCGCAGCGCGTCCGAGAGGGTGCGCAGCGACTCCAGCTCGCCGCTCACCCGCTGCAGCTCGGTGCGGTCCCGGAGCGTGACGACCGTGCCCAGGGGGCGGGCGCCGGGGGAGGCGGCGGGCCGCTCGTTCACCACGAGGATCCGCTCGCGGGCCACGACCAGGCGGTCCGAGACGGGCTCGTCGTCCTGCAGCAGCTCGCGCAGGGCGACGGGGAGGTCGAGCTCGGCGACCGGCACCGGCGTCCGCACGCCCTCGAGCCCGAGCAGCTCCAGCGCGTGGTCGTTGGCGAGCACCAGTCGGCCGCGGTCGTCGACCAGCAGCAGCCCCTCCCGCACCGAGTGCAGGACGGACTCGTAGTAGGCGAAGACCTGGCTCATCTGCTCCGGGCCCCGCCCGCCCGTGACCCGCCTCAGGTAGCGGGCGAGGAGCCACGAGCCGAGCGCGCCGAGCGCGACCGCCCCGAGCGCGCCCCACGCGACGACCTGCACGCGGGCGGCGAAGGAGGCGTCCACGGCCGAGAGCGTGACGCCCGCCGACACGAGCGCGACGACCGCGCCGTCGGCGTCCTCGATCGGCGCGACGGCGCGGACGGAGGGCCCGAGCGTGCCGGTGTACGTCTCGGTGAAGGTCCGCCCCTCCAGCGCGGGCTCGATCGTGCCCTGGAACGGCAGGCCGATCCGGTCGCGGTCGCGGTGGGTGTACCGGGTGCGGTCGGGGGCCATGATCGTGAGGAAGTCGACGCCGGTGTCCCGCATGACCTCCTCGGCGTACGGCTGCAGGCTCGCGGAGGGATCCGCACCGGCCGTCGACTCGAGGACGAACGGATTGTCGGCCACCGTCCGCGCCACGACGAGGCTCCGTTGGGCGGCCTCGGCGCCCGCCCGGCTCCGCGCGTCGAGGGCCAGCACCGCGACGGCCGCTGCGGCGATCAGCAGGATGCTCAGCAGCTGCACGGCGAACAGGCGCGCGGCGATGCTGCCGCGCGGTCCGCGTGCGCTCGGCGTCCTGACCATGCCACTCCCTCGTGAGCGAGCGCTCGGGGCGCCCCGCCGTGAACAGTATGAACGCAACCGTGCCGGGCTCCGGAGGCGGGGCCACCATCGTCCTACCCCCTCACCTCGACGAAGAGAAGGACACCCCCATGGCGAAGACGCCTCAGACGCCGTCCGACCGGCTGATCCCCGCGGTCACCCCTCCGAAGACCCGGCGGCGCATCGACCGGAACCACTGGCTCTACATCGCCGTCATCATCGCCGTGGTCGCCGGCGTCGTGGTCGGACTCCTCGCTCCCGCCTTCGCGGCGACGCTCGAGCCCGTCGGCAAGGCCTTCGTCGGACTGATCAAGATGATGATCGCGCCGATCATCTTCTGCACCATCGTCATCGGCATCGGCTCCATCGCGAAGGCCGCCACGGTCGGCAAGGTCGGCGGACTCGCGCTGGGCTACTTCATCGTGATGTCGACCTTCGCCCTGGCGATCGGCCTCGTCGTCGGCAACATCCTGCACCCGGGCGAGGGCCTCGACATCTCGAGCGCCACCTACGACACCAGCGACCTCAAGGCCGAGAGCACCAGCGACTTCGTCCTCGGGATCATCCCCGTCTCGCTGTTCTCCTCGCTCGTGGACGGCAGCATCCTGCAGACCCTCTTCGTCGCGCTGCTCGTCGGCTTCGCGCTGCAGAAGATGGGCGCCAAGGGCCAGCCGATCCTCGGAGCGATCAAGCAGCTCCAGGTCCTGGTCTTCCGCATCCTCTCGATGGTGCTCTGGGTCGCCCCGATCGGCGCGTTCGGCGCCATCGCCGCGGTCGTCGGCAAGACCGGCTGGGGAGCGGTCGTCGCTCTCGCCACCCTGATGATCGGCTTCTACATCACCTGCGCGATCTTCGTGGTCGTCGTCCTCGGCCTGCTGCTGCGCCTGGTGACCGGCGTGAGCATCTTCTCGCTGATGAAGTACCTGGCCCGCGAGTACCTGCTCATCGTCGGCACCTCCTCCTCGGAGGCGGCGCTGCCCCGCCTGATCGCGAAGATGGAGCACCTCGGCGTCTCCAAGCCCGTCGTCGGCATCACCGTGCCCACCGGCTACTCCTTCAACCTCGACGGCACGGCGATCTACCTCACGATGGCGTCGCTGTTCATCGCCTCGGCCACCGGAGCGCCGATGTCGATCCCGGAGCAGATCGGCCTCCTCCTCTTCATGATGATCGCCTCGAAGGGCGCCGCGGGCGTCACCGGAGCGGGCCTGGCCACGCTGGCCGGCGGCCTCCAGTCCTTCCGTCCCGACCTGGTCAACGGCGTCGGCGTGATCGTCGGCATCGACCGCTTCATGTCCGAGGCCCGCGCGGTCACCAACTTCACCGGCAACGCGGTCGCCACCCTGCTCGTGGGCACCTGGACCAAGCAGATCGACATGGTGCAGGTCCGCGAGGTCCTCGGCGGGCGCTCGCCCTTCGACGAGACCACGCTCGGAGCGGACGAGCACGAGGCCCCCGCGTCGGGCACCTCGATCACCGAGGGGATCGCCTCGATCCAGGACTCCGACGAGGCGTCGCGGATGCGTGCGGAGATCGCGGCCAAGCGCTAGCCGATCCGATCGCGACGGCCCCGCCTCCCGGAACCGGTCCGGGAGGCGGGGCCTCCGTCGTCCGCGGGTCAGTGCCTCCGCACCCCGAGCAGAGGCAGGGTCACCGAGCAGAGCGGCCCGATCAGCACCGCGAAGAGGAGGGTGCCGAGGCCGGCGTCGCCGCCGAGGGCCCAGCCGATGACCAGCACCGTGAGCTCGACGCCCGAGCGCGCCACCCAGATCGGCAGGCCCGTGCGGGTGTGCAGGCCCAGCATCAGTCCGTCGCGGGGCCCCGGACCGAGGTGGGCGCCGATGTAGATCCCGCTCGCGACCGCCAGAAGCACGAGGCCTCCGGCGAAGAGCAGGCCGCGGGCCCACCACTCCTCCGGCGTCGCCAGCACGCGCAGCCCGACATCGATCATCGTGCCGACCACGAGCACGTTCAGCACGGTGCCGAGACCGGGCCGCTGTCGGAGGGGGATCCACAGCAGCAGGACGAGCAGGCCGATCACGTTCGTGAGCAGTCCGATCCCGAGCCCGGTCTGGTGCGCGACCCCCTGGGCGAAGACGGTCCACGGGTCCACGCCGATCGCCGCGCGGATCATCATCGCGTCGGCGAATCCGTAGAGGATCAGGCCCACCAGCAGGCGCGGCACGGGTCGGAGGCGCCACTGGCCCGCTGGGGGAGCGGCGGCGGCAACGGGAGCGGTGAGGGTCATGGACTCATCACAGCGCGACATTGGCCTTCTTCGCGCGGTCCAATCCGGCTACCTTGGACGCATGGCTGATGTCCACTTCGGCGCGCGCGCCCTGCAGACCCTCCTCGGCGACTGGCGCGAGCAGCGCGGCACCCGGCCCGCCTACCTCGCGCTGGCCGATCGGATCCGCCTCCTCGGGATCGACGGCCGCATCCCCGCGGGCAGCCGCCTGCCCGCCGAGCGCGAGCTCTCGGCCCGCCTCGGCGTCAGCCGCACGACCGTGGCCGCCGCGTACCGCGAGCTGCGCGACAGCGGCTACCTCGTCAGCGTGCGCGGCTCCGGCAGCGTCACCCGCCTGCCGGGAGCGGCCGTGCACGCGGTGCCCTCGCTCGCGCCGGACTTCCTCGACTTCACCAAGGCGGCCCTGCCCGCCGTCCCCGAGCTGGCCGAGGCCTACACCCGCGCGGCGCAGGCGGCCCCCGAGCACTTCGACTCCGGCTCCTACGACACGGTCGGTCTGCCGGTGCTGCGCCGCGCGATCGCCGAGCGCTACACCGCGCGGGGTCTGCGCACCGAGCCCGGCCAGATCATGGTGACCATCGGCGCGCAGCACGCGATCGCGCTCGTCGCCCGCACGCTGCTCGCGCGGGGTGACCGGGCGCTGATCGAGGCCCCGACCTACCCGCACGCCTACGAGGCCCTCCGGCTGGCCGGCGCGCGGCTCGTGCCGGTGAACGTCGACGGGGCGGACGGCTGGGACGGAGAGGGCCTGATCGCCGCGCTGCGCGGCACGAGCCCGAGCCTGGCCTACCTGATGCCCGACTTCCACAACCCGACGGGCCGCTCCATGGCCCCCGAGCTGCGGGAGCGGGCGATCGCCGCCGCGGCCCGGCAGGGCACGCTGATCATCGCCGACGAGACGACGGCCGAGCTCGATATCGACCGGCGGATGACGCCGCTGCCGTTCGCCGCCTATGGGCCCGAGGGGACGGTGCTCTCGATCGGCTCCGTCGGCAAGACACTGTGGGGCGGCATCCGGATCGGCTGGATCCGCGCCGAGCGGGCGGTGATCCGCAAGCTGGCGCTGGCGCGCTCGGCGAGCGACCTCGGCACGCCGATCCTGGAGCAGCTCCTGGTCGCGGACATGCTCGGCCGTATGGACGGCGTGCTGGAGCTGCGGCGCTCGCAGCTGCGCGCCGGCCGCGACCACCTCGAGGCGGCCCTGGCGCGCGCGATCCCGGAGTGGAGCGTGCCGCGGGTCTCGGGCGGCCTCTCCACCTGGGTGGGCCTGGGCCGGCCGGCGAGCTCGCAGCTCGCGCTCGCTGCCCGGACGGCGGGCCTGCTGATCACCGCGGGCCCGCGCTTCGGGATCGACGGCGCCTTCGAGCGCTTCCTCCGCATCCCGATCGGCTACTCGCCCGAGGCGACCGACCGGGCCGTGGAGGCGCTCGCGACGGCCTGGGCGCAGGTCGCCCGGCACCCGGCGGCCGACCCGGGGTACCTCGCCGACGTGGTCTGAGGTGGAGTGCCCGCCGGGCGTGTGAGATCGTTCTCTCATGAGCGACGGGTACGGCTACCTGCTGGTCCACTTCGTGGAGGACCGGACCGGCCACAGCGAGAAGATCTTCCTCTCGCTCAGCCGGGGCGACGATCCGCTGCGCTGGCGAGCGCTCGGGCCGGTGCTGGAGTGGACCGGCGGCACGGGCGGCGTCCGCGACCCCCACATCGTCCGCGGGCCGCGGGGCTTCCACCTCGTCGCCACCGACCTCCGCGTCTGGCGGCCCGAGGGCCCGGACTGGGACCTCTACCGGCACCGGGGGAGCCGCGACCTCGTGGTCTGGGACTCCCCGGACCTCCTCGAGTGGTCCGAGCCGCGCGCGGTCGCCGTCGCTCCCGAGGGCGCGGGCATGGCCTGGGCGCCGGAGTCGGTCTACGACCCGGTCTCGGGCGACTTCCTCGTGCACTGGTCCTCCGGCCTGGCCGAGGACGGCGACCCCGCCACCGGCGAGACGGGCGACAGCCGCATCCTGCTGTCCCGCACGCGCGACTTCCGTACGTTCGCCGAGCCCGAGACCTACCTGCGGCTGCCCGGCGGAGTGATCGACATGACGCTGCTGATCGAGGGCACGGCCGTCCACCGCTTCGCCAAGCAGCACGACGAGGCCCCCGACACGATGCAGGTGTTCCAGCAGGTCGGCTCCTCCCTCTTCGCGGACGACTTCACCACCGTCGCCCGGGGGATCGGGCAGGAGCTCGGCCCGAGCATCGAGGGGCCGCTGGTCTTCCGGCACCACCGCGAGGAGCGCTGGTCGCTCTGGGTCGACCAGTACGCCCTCCGCCCCTACGGCTACCGCGCCTACACGAGCACCGACCCGGCCTCGGGCCGCTGGGAGCTCGCGGAGGAGTTCGACCTGCCCGAGGACACCAAGCACGGAGCGGTCCTCCCGCTCACCCGATCCGAGTACACGGCGCTCGACGAGCGCCACCCCGCCTGAGAGGCCCCGCATGACCGACTTCAGCCCCCGTCTCGCCGACGCCCTCGTCACCGTCCTCGGTGCCGACGGCGCTCCGCTCGCCCACGCCGACGTGACGGTCGAGCAGCGCCGCCACGCCTTCGCCTTCGGCTGCACCCCTCCGAGCACCGACCCCGCGCGCGCCGAGGAGCGCCGGCTCTGGCTCGACCTGTTCGATACGGCGACGCTCCCCGTCTACTGGGGCCGCTTCGAGCCGGAGCGCGGCCGCACCGCGACGGAGGAGGTGCTCGCCGAGGCGCGCGCGCTCGCCGCGGACGGCGTCCGCCTGAAGGGGCACCCGCTGGTCTGGCACTACGTGAAGCCGGAGTGGCTCGACGCGCTGCCGCTGGACGAGGCCGAGCAGCTCCTCCGCGCGCGCATCCGCCGGGAGGTGGGCGCCTTCGCCGGGCTGATCGACACCTGGGACGCGATCAACGAGGTCGTCATCATGCCGCGCTTCGCGAACGAGCCGGACGGCGTGACGAACGCCGTCACCCGCCTCGCCCGCGAGAAGGGACGCGTCGTCATGGTCGAGCTGGCCTTCTCGGAGGCGCGCAGCCTCGGCACCGGACCGGTGCTCGTGCTGAACGACTTCGACCTCGGGCCCGAGTACGAGCGGCTGATCGAGGACGTGCTCGAGGCCGGGATCCGGCCCGATGCGATCGGCCTGCAGTCGCACATGCACCAGGGGTTCCGTGGGGAGGAGCAGATCACGGCGATCTGCGACAGGTTCGCGCGCTTCGGTCTGCCGCTGCACTGGACCGAGACCACCCTCGTCTCGGGCGAGCTGATGCCCGCCGAGATCGAGGACCTCAACGACCACGTGGTCGAGGACTGGCCGACCACTCCGGAGGGGGAGGCACGGCAGGCGGACGAGATGGTGCGGCACTACGAGACGCTGGTCGCGCATCCGGCGGTCGAGGCGATCACCTACTGGGGCTTCGACGACGCCGGAGCCTGGCTCGGAGCGCCGGGCGGGTTCCTCCGCCGCGACGGGAGCCCGAAGCCGGCCTTTGAGGCGCTGCGCTCGCGGATCCGCGGGGACTGGTGGCTCGAGCCGACGGTGCTCCGGACGGACGCCGAGGGGCGCGTCGGAGTCCGGGCCTTCGCCGGGGACTTCGCGCTCTCGAGCGCGGGGGCGGGCGCTGCAGTGAGCCTCACTGTCGGGTCGTCGACGGCGGAGGTCCGCCTGGGCTGAGGGCGTCCGGGCCGGCCGGTGGCGCGGGTCGCCCCGTCGCGCGCCCCGGAACGCCGCGTCCCTCCCAACACTCAGTCGGCTGATGGAAGACTCGGAGGGTGCATCTCCTCGCGGTCCTCAGCATGAAGAACCGGGCGCTCATCGCGCTCGTCACCGTCGTCATCGCCGTCTTCGGCGGAGTCGCCCTGACCGGGCTCAAGCAGGAGCTCGCGCCGTCGATCTCCTTCCCCCAGCTCGCCGTCGTCACGTCCTACCCGGGCGCCGCTCCGGAGGTGGTCAACGACGACGTCTCGACGCCGATCGAGACCGCCATCCAGGGGGTGCCGGGGCTCGAGACGACCAGCGCGACGTCCTCCACGGACTCCTCCCTCATCTCGGCGTCCTTCACCTACGGTACCGACCTCGCCACCGCCGAGCAGAAGATCCTGCAGGCGATCAACCGGATCAAGAGCACGCTCCCGGACGGCGTCGACCCGCAGGTGGTCACCGGCTCCCTCGACGACCTGCCGGTGCTGCAGCTCGCCGTGTCGAGCGACGGCGACGCGGACGCGCTGGCCGAGCGCCTGCGCACCACGGTCATCCCGGACCTGGAGAAGGTCGAGGGCGTGCGCGAGGCGGCGCTCGTCGGCGAGACCGCCCAGCGCGTCACGATCACTCCGGACGACGCGGCGCTCGCCGCGGCCGGCCTCTCGACCGGCGACATCCGCTCGGCCCTGCAGCAGAACGGCGTGCTCGTCGCGGGCGGACAGATCACCCAGGACGGGTCGACCTTCTCGGTGCAGTCGGGCGTCAAGCTCGACTCGACCGACGCGATCGCGGCGCTGCCGCTGCTGCCGTCCGCAGGTGCCTCCGCGGGTGCGGGCGGCGCCGGTGCGTCAGCGGGCGCGGGTGCCTCCGCGGGTGCCGGGGCTTCCGCCGGCGGCTCCGACGTCGGAGCGGCGGCGGGAGGCGCGGCCGTGACCGCGGAGCCGACGGTCACCACCCTCGGCTCCGTCGCGACCGTCGCCGTCACCGACGCCCCCGTCACCTCGATCTCGCGCGTCAACGGCCAGCCCGCCCTGACCCTCTCGATCACCAAGCTCCCCGCGGCGAACACCGTCGACGTGTCGACCGGCGTGGCCGCGCTGCTCCCGGACCTCGAGGAGTCGATCGGCGACAACGCCGCCTTCACCCCGGTCTTCGACCAGGCGCCCTACATCCAGGAGTCGATCGCGTCGCTCGCGCAGGAGGGGGCGCTCGGCCTCGTCTTCGCCGTGCTGGTGATCCTGCTGTTCCTGCTGTCGGTGCGCTCGACCCTGGTCACGGCCATCTCGATCCCGACCTCGGTGCTGATCACCTTCATCGGCCTGCAGACGGCCGGCTACACCCTCAACATCCTGACCCTCGGCGCGCTCACCATCGCGATCGGGCGTGTGGTCGACGACTCCATCGTCGTGATCGAGAACATCAAGCGGCACCTCGACGCGGGCGAGGACCGGGCCCGGACCATCGCGGTCGCCGTCCGCGAGGTCGCCGGCGCGATCACCGCCTCCACGATCACCACGGTCGCGGTGTTCCTGCCGATCTCGTTCGTCGGCGGCACCACGGGCGAGCTGTTCCGGCCCTTCGCGCTGACCGTGTCGATCGCCCTGCTCGCCTCCCTCGTGGTGGCGCTGACGATCGTGCCGGTGCTGGCCTACTGGTTCCTCCGCCCCTCGAAGCGGCCGGCGGTGCGCCAGGCCGCGCAGGCGGCGCTCGCGGAGGAGCGCGCGGCGGCCGGAGGGGCACCCGCCTCGGGGGTCCCGGCCGAGACCGCCGCGCCGGTCGAGGAGGCCCCGCACCACGGCGCCCACGCCGCTCCCCGGCGGGCGCGCGGGCTGCAGTCGGTGTACGGCCCGATCATCCACTGGACGCTGAAGCACTCGGTCGTCACCGTCCTCCTCGCGCTGCTCGTGCTCGTCGGGACCGGTGCGCTGTACCCGCTGATGAAGACGAACTTCCTCGGATCCAGCGGGCAGGACACCTTCACCGTCACCCAGACGGTCCCCGTCGGCCAGAGCCTCGACGCGCAGGACGCGACGGCGCAGCAGGCGAGCACGGCGATCCTCGGCGTCGACGGCGTCGAGACCGTCCAGCTCACCGTCGGCTCCTCCGGCGGCCTGCAGAGCGCGTTCGGCGGGGGAGGCGGCGGCGGCACCTCGATCCGCTACTCCGTCACCACCGACGAGTCGGCCGACCAGGAGGCCGTGCAGGCGGACGTCCGCGACGCGCTGTCGGGCGTCGCCTCGGCCGAGGACATCAGCGTCGCCGCCTCCTCCGGCTTCGGCGCCTCCTCGGACATCGAGGTCGACCTCTCGACCGCCTCGCAGAGCGACCTCCAGAGCGCGAGCGACCAGCTCCTCGAGGCCCTGCGCGGGACCGACGGGATCAGCCAGGCCGAGAGCAACCTCTCCTCCTCGCTGCCCTACATCGCGGTGCGGGTCGACCGCGACGCCGCGGCTCGGGCGGGTCTCAGCGAGGTCGCCGTGGGCACGATCGTCAGCCAGGCGCTCCAGCCCAGCCAGGTCGGCAGCGTCGTGATCGACGACCGCACCCTCTCGATCTACCTGGCCGACGGGCAGCCGCCGGCCACCGTGGACGAGCTGCGGAACCTGGAGGTGCCGACCCTCACCGGCGCCGTCGCGCTCTCCACCCTCGCGGCGGTCGAGCAGACGGACGGTCCGGCGAGCATCACCACCGAGCGCGGGCAGCGCACCGCGACCATCACCGTCACCCCCGAGGGCGACGACCTCGCCTCGGCCAACGTCGCCGTGCAGAACGCGATCGACGCGACGGCGCTTCCCGCCGGTGTCGACGCCTCCCTCGGCGGAGTGACCGCCGACCAGGCCGACGCGTTCTCGCAGCTGGGCATCGCGCTGCTGGTCGCGATCCTGATCGTCTACGTCGTGATGGTGGCGACGTTCCGCTCGCTCCTGCAGCCGCTGCTCCTGCTCGTGTCGGTGCCGTTCGCGGCGACCGGCGCGATCCTCCTGCAGGTGATCACCGGCGTGCCGCTGGGCGTGCCGTCCCTGATCGGCGTGCTGATGCTGATCGGCATCGTCGTCACGAACGCGATCGTGCTCGTGGACCTGGTGAACCAGTACCGCGACCGCGGGATGCCGGTGCGGGAGGCGTTGCTGCACGGCACCGAGCGGCGGCTCCGGCCCATCCTGATGACCGCCCTCGCGACGATCTTCGCCCTCCTGCCGATGGCGCTGGGGATCACGGGCCACGGCGGCTTCATCTCGCAGCCGCTGGCGATCGTCGTGATCGGCGGCCTGGTGTCCTCGACGGTGCTGACCCTCGTGGTCCTGCCCGTCGTCTACAACCTGGTCGAGGGGTATCGTGAGCGGCGGCGTGCCGCCCGCGCCGGGAAGGCGTCGGCATGACGGACATCAGGGATGCGGCCGAGACGGTCGGCTCGCGCTGGCGCAGCGGCCCGGAGCGCGCCACCGCGGTCCTCGACGAGATCGGTCCGGAGCGCTTCGTCGCCCGCGACTTCCGCCCGGGCACGCTCCGGCACCTCGTCCTGATCCGCTTCCGCCCGACGGCGCTGGTCGCCGAGGCGGACGAGGTCACCCGCCGCTTCCTCGCCCTGGCCGACGAGTGCGTCCGCGACGGACGGCCCTACATCGAGTCCATCGAGACGGGGCCGCAGCTGAGCATCGAGGGCGCGGGCGAGGGCTTCGACCGCGCGTTCCTGCTGACCTTCTCCTCCGAGGGCGACCTGCACTACTACCTGGGCCGGCCGGCCGTCGAGGACCCCGCGCACTGGGATCCGGCGCACGACGCGTTCAAGGAGTTCGTCGGGCCGTTCGTCGACACGGCCGGCATCGTCGCGTTCGACTTCCGACCCGAAGAGCACTGATGGCGACTCCCGACTTCGTGCTGCGGCTGCGCGAGCGGATCGGGACCGAGCTGCTCTGGCTCACCGGCGCGACCGCGGTGATCCTCCGCGAGGAGCCGGCGCTCGAGGTCCTGCTCGTCCGGCGCGCCGACACCGGAGCCTGGACGGCCGTCACCGGGATCATCGACCCGGGCGAGACCGTCGCCGGCACCGCCCGCCGCGAGGCGCAGGAGGAGGCGGGCGTCGAGATCGAGGTCGAGCGCCTCGTGCAGGTGCACACCCTCCCGCCGATGCAGTACCCCAACGGGGACCGCTCGCAGTACCTCGACCACGTGGTGCGCTGCCACTGGATCTCGGGGGAGGCCCACGTCGCGGACGACGAGTCGACCGAGGTCGGCTGGTTCGCGCCCGACGCGCTGCCGCCGATGTCGGACGAGCACCGCGCCCGGATCGAGCGGGCGCTGTCGGACGAGCCGGGCTGCTCGATCGACTGACGGCGGGGGTGCGCGCAGGACGAGGCGGGGCCGCCTCTCGGGAGCGGCACACGCCTCGGAGCGGGCGCTGCTCAGACCGGACGCGCGAAGCAGAGCACCGCGTCGTCGCCGACGTGGGCTCCGAAGGCGTCGATCGCCGTGAAGCCGAGCGCCTCGGCCGCTGCGGCGAGCTCCGGCGCGGCGGCCAGGCGCAGCGTGCGGATCCGCTGCACCCGCGCCCACGACTCCGCCGCCGCGACGAGCCGTCGGGCGACTCCCGTGCGCCGGTGGACGGAGGCGACCACGAGCTCCAGCACCTCGGCGAAGTCGTCCGGGCCGGGAGCGAGCACCAGCACGCCGGACGCCGCCCCGTCGATCCGGGCGACCAGGACGCGGGCGTGCGGGGGCGGGACCGCGGCGAGGAGGCCCTCCGCTCCGGCTGCGTCCTCGAGGCGGACGACGACTCCGCTCACGAGCCCAGGTGGGCGCGGAGGAACTCGACGACCCGAGCACGCAGAGCGTCGTCGAGCAGCGCGATCGAGTGCAGCGAGCCGGGGAGGACGAGGAGGTCGACGCTCGACCCCGCTCCGCGCAGCGCCTCGGCGAAGCGGGTCGACTGGCTGAGCGCGACCCGTTCGTGCGCCGCGTGCGCGATGAGGAACGGCGGCTCGGAGCCGTCCACCTGCGCGAGGGGCGAGGCGGCGGTCGCAGCGGGGCAGGAGGCGAGGTCCGCGCAGTCGAGGTAGCTGCGCACGGCGGCCGCGACTCCGACAACCGGGTCGTCGTCGGCGAGGCCGGCGGCGCTGAGATCGGAGGGGCCGCTCAGGTCGACCACGGCGGCCAGGCGCGACGAGGTCGACGGCAGCGTGCCGAGCAGAGAGGCGAGGTTGCCGCCGGCCGAGCCGCCGAAGGCCGCCACCCGCTCCGGATCGATGCCGAAGCGCGCGGTCTGCTCCGGCTCGAGCAGCCAGCCGAGGGCGGCCGTCACATCGTCGAGCTGCGCGGGGAACACGGCGGCGGGCGCGAGGCGGTAGTCGACCGAGACGGCGACGAACCCCTCCGATCCGAGCCACTGGCAGATCGGGCGCCAGTTCGCGTCGG
The DNA here is from genome assembly GCF_002931705.1 of Rathayibacter sp. AY1C5. NCBI lineage: Bacteria > Bacillati > Actinomycetota > Actinomycetes > Micrococcales > Microbacteriaceae > Rathayibacter > Rathayibacter sp. AY1C5. The sequence goes on along the minus strand of NZ_PSWD01000015.1, from coordinate 34,901 downwards.
CCTTGCCTCCACGGGCCCAGCTGCCGCCGTGCACGACGAGGACAGCGGGCCGCGGCTCCGCCGACGGGGCAGGGGAGGAGCAGACGTCGACGCTCTGCCCGGTGCTCGCGTCGTAGACGACGTCGGCCGTCACGCTCACGCCGGACCAGTCGGGTGCGGGTGCCGCTCCGAGCGCCTGCGCCACCGGCTCCGAGACGGGAGTGGTGCTCGCGCAGCCCGAGAGGAGGAGTGCGAGGGCGGCCAGGACCGCGGCGACGCGTCGCGGGGATCGGGTGGGCTCGCGCATGAGTGCGATCAGCGTACGGGGTGCCCGGCGCCCCGGATGCGGCACCCCCGCGATCAGGGGGTGCCGGGCTCGCGCTGCAGCCGGACCAGGACGACCCCCGCGAGGATCAGCGCGCCGCCGCCGAACTGGATCGGCGCGGGCAGCTCGCCGAGGATCAGCCACGCGGCCGCGATCGAGAACAGCACCTCCGTCAGGCCGACGAAGGAGGCGATCCGCGTGCCGAGACGGCGTCCGCCCTCGATCCCGAGCAGATACGCCAGCACCGTCGACATGCCGAGGATCACGCCCGCGGGAAGGAGCCAGCTGACCTCCGCTCCGACGAACACCACCTCTCCGAAGGTCGCGCGCAGCGGTGTGACGCCGAGCGCCCCGAGTGCCAGCAGGATCGCGGCGCCGACCGTCATCGCCCCCGCCGTGAGCGCGATCGGCGGCAGCTCCGGATCCACCCGGCCGGCGATGACGTAGTAGACGCACAGGCCGAGCGAGGCGGTCAGCGCCCAGGCGATGCCGACCAGCTCGGGCGTCGACTCGCCGGACAGGTCGAGCACGAGCACCAGGCCGCCGAGCGCGAGCGCGGAGCCGGCGAGGGTGAAGCGGCCGGGGTGCCGGCGCGTGCGCGCCCAGGCGAAGAGGACGAGGAACACCGGCGCGAGGTACTCGATCAGCAGGGCGACGCCGACCGACATGTGCTCGATCGCGCTGTAGAAGCAGAGCTGCGCGGCGATCACGGCGAAGACTCCGTAGAGGGCGATCGTGCCGAGGTTGCGGCGGAGCACGGGCCAGCGACCGCGGAGGGACAGGATCGCCGGGATCGCGAGGATCAGGGCCGCGCCGCCCGCCCGCCAGAGGACCGCGGACGCCGGCGTCCAGCCCGCCTCGAGGAGCGGCTTCACGAACGGCCCGCCCAGACCGAACGCCGCCGACGCGGCCAGCGCCGCGACGAGGCCGGAGCCGAGGCGCCGTGCAGGCGCGGGCGCGCTCGCGGCGGGGAGGGTGACGGCAGCAGTGCTCTCGGCGGTCATGGCCGGCTCCTTCAGGAGTCAAAAGGATTACACTCGTGACAGCGAGCTGATCGCACACTACTGAGCCGCACTGTCAGGAGTCAACATGGTGTTCGCCTATGACGTCGAGGCGTCGCTCACCTCCACCGCCACCCTCGTCAACACGCTCCCCGAGCTGTCGCCGTCCGGCGAGGACGAGATGGCGACGATCGAGCAGCTGGACGACTTCCTCCTCGAGAACCGGTACACGGGCAGCCGCGACGGATCGGCCGAGGAGCTGGAGGCCGTGCGGGCGATCCGCTCCTCCCTCCGCACCCTCTGGCTCACGCGGGCCGAGGAGGACCTCGTCCCCGTCGTCAACGGGATGCTCGACTCCGGCCGCGCGCTCCCGCAGCTGGTCCGGCACGGACCCTACGGCTGGCACCTCCACGCGACGCGCGACGAGAGCCCGCTCGCCACGCGCATCCTGGTCGAGGCCGCCATGGCGTTCGTCGACGTGATCCGCGGCGACGAGCGCGAGCGGATCCGCGTCTGCGCGGCGGAGGACTGCGAGGCGGTGCTCGTGGACTTCTCCCGCAACCGCTCGAAGCGCTACTGCGACACGGGCAACTGCGGCAATCGCGCGAACGTGGCCGCGTACCGGGCTCGGCGGGCGTCGCAGTAGCGGACGGGCGGTAGCTGCGCACGGGCTCGCGCGTCGATCGTGCTGCGGCTCGGGGTCGGGGGGCTGTATGCGGGGCGACTCCGCGGGGGACCGGTTGCGGAGATGCGCGACTCCCGGGCTTCGCGGCTCCGGACCTGAGCGGCTCCCGACCTGGGCGGCTCCCGACCTGAGCGGCTCCTGGCCGCACGTCTCCCCGCCCTAGCCAGGCTCCGGGGCCGCGTGTAGACTCGCTCGGTCGGCTCTTGACACCGTGCGTTCGCGTGCGGATGGGTTTGTTAGTCAAGTGGGCCGAGTCTCCGACAGTCGTCGTGAGACGAATCACATGTGTGAATCGGCCCCGGTCAATGACTCGCCCGGGTTCTCCCCCTGCTGCCCCGCAGCAGTCCAGCGCACGGACGCCCCTCACGACGGGGCTCCTCCGGCGTCGCCTCCTCGCGCACGACCTGAACCCAGGAAGAACTGCCATGCCCAAGAACAAGAAGCCCGCCGGCGGACGTCCGGCCAAGAACTTCGAGCCCAACCGCTTCGGCGCCTCGAGCGGCAAGTCCCAGCTCGGCGGCCGCTCGCGCTTCCCCGGCGCCAAGCCGGGCTCGCGCAGCGAGGGCCACCGCGGATTCCGCGCCGTCGACGAGAACGCCCCCAAGAAGGCGCGCTGGAACGCCGACGAGCGCGCCGAGCGGGCCACCGAGCGCGCCGATCGGCCCGCCCGCGGGAACGACCGCGACGAGCGGCCCTCTCGCGGCTACGACCGCGACGCGCGTCCGGCGCGCTCGAACGACCGTGACGAGCGTCCGGTCCGCGGGTACGACCGCGACGCACGCCCGGCCCGCTCGAACGATCGCGACGACCGTCCGGCCCGCTCGAACGATCGCGACGATCGTCCGGCGCGTTCCTACGGGCGCGATGAGCGTCCTGCGCGTTCCTTCGACCGGAGCGACCGCCCGGCCCGTTCCTTCGACCGCGATGCGCGTCCGGCCCGCTCGAACGATCGCGACGATCGTCCGGCCCGTTCCTACGGGCGCGACGACCGTCCTGCGCGTTCCTTCGACCGGAGCGACCGCCCGGCCCGTTCCTTCGACCGCGATGCGCGTCCGGCCCGCTCGAACGACCGCGACGATCGTCCGGCCCGCTCCTACGGACGCGACGACCGTCCGGCCCGCACCGGCGACCGCGACGAGCGCCCCTCGCGCGGCTACGACCGCACCGAGCGTCCCGCCCGCTCGTTCGACCGCAGCGACCGTCCGGCCCGCTCCTTCGACCGGGACGCGCGTCCCTCGCGCGGCCACGACCGCGGCGACCGCCCGACCCGCTCGTTCGACCGCGACTCCCGGCCCTCGCGCCGCGACTCCGGCTCGGACTTCTACCCCAGCCGCGACGCCCGTGCGCCGCACCAGGCCGACGACGTCGTGCTCGAGCGCCTCGAGGCGACGGCCACGCTCGCCGTCGACGTCGAGGGCGTCACCTTCGGCGACCTCGGCCTGGGAGGGAACATCGTCCGGATGCTGACCGAGCTCGGAGCGGCCGCGCCGTTCCCGATCCAGGCCGCGACCATCCCCGAGGTGCTCGCCGGCAAGGACGTCCTCGGACGCGGCAAGACCGGCTCCGGCAAGACCATCGCCTTCGGCGCCCCCGTCGTCGAGCGGCTGATGGAGAACAACGGAGCGAAGGGCCGCAAGCCGGGCCGCGCTCCGCGGGCGCTCATCCTCGCGCCGACCCGCGAGCTCGCCATGCAGATCGACCGGACCATCCAGCCGATCGCCCGCTCCGTCGGCCTGTTCACGACGACCATCTACGGCGGCGTCCCCCAGTACAAGCAGGTCGGAGCCCTCCAGCGCGGAGTCGACATCGTCATCGCGACGCCGGGCCGCCTCGAGGACCTCGTCGAGCAGGGGCGCCTCGACCTCTCGAACATCACCATCACGGTGCTCGATGAGGCCGACCACATGTGCGACCTCGGCTTCCTCGAGCCGGTGCAGCGCATCCTCCGCCAGACCGCCGACGGCGGCCAGCGGCTGCTGTTCTCGGCCACGCTCGACAAGGGCGTCGCGACGCTCGTCGACGAGTTCCTGGTCGAGCCGAGCGTCCACGAGGTCGCCGGCGAGGACCAGGCGTCCTCGACCATCGACCACCGCGTGCTCCTGATCGAGCACCGCGACAAGGCCGAGATCATCGAGCAGCTCGCCGCCCGCCAGGGCAAGACGCTGATCTTCGCCCGTACCCGCGCGTTCGCGGAGCAGCTCGCGGAGCAGCTCGACCACGCGGACATCCCCGCGACGAGCCTCCACGGCGACCTCAACCAGTCGCGCCGCACCCGCAACCTCGCACTGCTCACCAGCGGACGCGTGGACGTGCTGGTCGCGACGGACGTGGCCGCGCGCGGCATCCACGTCGACGACATCGACCTGGTGATTCAGGCCGACGCTCCCGACGAGTACAAGACGTACCTCCACCGCTCCGGCCGCACCGGCCGCGCGGGCAAGACGGGCACGGTCGTGACGCTCATCACGCGCAACCGTCGCCGCCGCATGGAGGAGCTGCTCGACCGGGCCGAGATCGAGGCCGAGATGATCGAGGCCCGCCCCGGCGACCGCGTCCTGCGCGAGATCAGCGCCCCGGCCGAGTAGCCGCCGACCGCACGACGACGAGGCGCGGACCCCCTGCATCGGGGTCCGCGCCTCGTGTCGTTCGTGGTGAGTGCTGTGGTGCGGAGTGACGGCGAGTGCCGGGTCGTGGTGACCCTCCGACTCCGCGCTGCGCAGGGCTCCTCGCTGTGCGGCTTCCCGTTCGGACAGCTCTGCGTTGCGCGGCTCTGTGCTGGACGACTCTGTGCCGGACGACTCTGCAGTGTCCGGCTTCGCGGAGGGCTTCTGCACGCACGAACGCCGAAGGGCGGACACCTCGCGGTGCCCGCCCTTCGGCGTGTTCACCGGCCGGAGCCGGTGAGGGGAATTAGCTGGCCGGGGGGGTCAGCACGGTGTCGATGAGGTAGACGGTCGCGTTGGCGGTCTGGACGCCACCGCAGATGACGGACGCGTCGTTGACCTTCAGGTCGTCGCCGGAACCGGTGACGGTGAGGTTGCCACCCTGGACAGTGGCGTGGTCGCCGGCGATCGCGTCAGGGGCGATCTGGCCGGGGACGACGTGGTAGGTCAGGATCGAGGACAGCGTGGCGGCGCCCTCGGGGGTCTTGAGGGAGTCGACGGTCGCGGCGTCGAGCTTGGCGAACGCGTCGTCGACCGGGGCGAAGACGGTGAACTCGCCGCTGTTCAGCGTGTCGACGAGGTTGACGTCGGGGTTGAGGCCACCGGAGATCGCAGCGGTCAGGGTGGTGAGCAGCGGGTTGTTCGACGCGGCGGTCGCAACGGGGTCGAGCGACATGCCCTCGACCGAGCCGGCGCCGTCCGGGACCTGCTCGGCGTAGGCGGCACAGCCGGGGCCGACGAGGTTCGCGGCCGGGTCCATGGTCGCCATGGGGGTCGAGGAGGCGGAGGCCGACGAGGTGGCCATCGGGGTCGACATCTCGGTCGCCGCGTCGCTGGCGGCGGTGGTCGAGCCGCTTCCGCTCGAGCAGGCGGTGAGGCCGAGGGCGGCGGTGCCCAGCAGGGCGAATGCGGCGAGGGCGGAACGCTTGGTGGATCGCATGGGATTACTCCTTCGTGAGACGGCCCCCACGTGATGCGGAGGACCTGTTCTGTGTGGACCGTGTCGCGGCCGTTGACATGTGTTCGGAGCCCTCCCTGCGGGGGTTTGGATTTCTTTCGGTGATCTAGGTAACGGCTTCGTAACGGCAGGGAACCGGGACGGCGGGGAGCTGCTCCGCCGCGTCGATTACCCTGGAGACGTCGCGCGCACGCGTCGACGCGACGACGAGAGGACGGGCGAGTGCAGACCCGAGGTGCACGAGTGGCTCGCGGCGTCGCCGCCGCTCTCGCCGCGACCGCCACGGCCGCCGCCTCCCACACGCTCGCGGGCGCCGAGACCCCCGCTCCTGCCGTGCTCGCCCTCGCCGCGGCGTTCGCCGTCGTCGTCTGCGTCCTCCTCTCGGGGCGCCGTCCGTCCCTTCCCCGGCTGACGCTCTCCGTGCTCCTCAGCCAGATCGCGTACCACGGCCTCTTCCTCATCACGGGCAGCGGTGGGGAGGTGAGCGTCGTCGGGACGACGGGCACCGGCGCGCACTTCCACGACGGGTCGACCATCGAGCTCATCGCCGGCGGAGGCGGACACGCGGCTCACGCTCCGGTGATGCTCGTCGCCCACCTCGCTGCGGCTGCCTTCACGATCGCGGCGTTCCGGTACGGCGAGCGCCTCTTCTGGACGCTGGGAGCAGGCCTCCACCGCGTCGTCGTACGGATCGTCGCCCGCGCGTCCGCGGTCGCGCTCCCGTCGGCACCCGGCGTCTCGATGACGGGCACCCCCGAGCCGCGGGCGCCCCGTTCCCTCGACGCGGTCCTCTCGATCCTCCGGCACCGCGGGCCGCCGCTGCGGGTCCTCCGCGCCGCCTGACGCCCCTCCCGTGCGGGAGCGGCTCCGGTCGGCGCCTCCGCATGCACCGCGAACCCGCGCTGCGTCCAGAACTCCCGGCCCCGCGCCGGATCTCCCCCGAGGACACGACCGTCATGACCCGTTCTTCTTCTTCTTCTTCTTCCTTCTCGCGGCTCCGCCTCGTCGGCAGCGGCGCACTCGTCGCCGCCGGATCGATCGCGCTCGCTGTCGCCGCGCCCACTGCGGCCAGCGCCCACGTGACCGCGGCGGCGAGCAGCACCGCCGCCGGCTCGTACACGGTGGTGACGTTCTCGCTGGCCCACGGCTGCGAGGGCTCGCCGACGACGGGACTCACGATCACGATGCCCGACGGCATCAACTCGGTCAGCCCGACGATCAACCCGAACTGGGACGTCGTGAAGAACGAGGTCGCAATCGCCGACCCGGTCACCGACTCCCACGGGAACACCGCGACCAAGCGGGTCTCGGACGTGGTCTACACGGCGAAGACGCCCCTCGCCGACGGCTACCGCGACACCGTCGCCCTCCAGCTTCAGCTCCCCGAGGACGCAGCCGGCTCCACGCTGGAGTTCCCCGTGCTGCAGACGTGCGAGACCGGCAGCACCGCCTGGGACCAGCCGACCGTCGACGGCCAAAACGAGCCCGAGCTGCCCGCTCCCACCGTCGCGGTGACCGCGGCGGAAGCGGGGTCCGGCCACGGGGGCGGACACGACGACGACGGCGACGGTGACGACGCGGTCGCGACCACCGCCTCGGCGACGACGGCCACGAGCGGCGACGACGTGCTCGCCCGCATCCTCGGAGTCGGCGGGCTCGTCGTCGGCGCGGTCGGCGTGGCCGTCGGGCTCGCCTCCCGCCGCCGCGGACCCCGGGCGTCGGCGTGACCCGTCGGAAGGCCCTCGTCGCCGTTACCGCGATCGGGCTGCTCGGCTCGATCGCGGTGGCGGCGCCCGCCAGCGCGCACAACTACCTCGTCTCGACGACTCCCGCTGCGGACTCGACCGTGACGGAGCAGCCGGGAACGCTGGTGCTGACGACGAACGACGACCTGCTCGTCCTCGGGACGGACGGAACGGCGGCGGCTCTGCGCGTCGTCGGGCCGGACGGGCTCTACTACGGCGACGGCTGCGTCAGCGTCGTCGGGCCGGAAGCGTCGATGCCGCTCGAGCTCGGCGCGGCGGGGGAGTACGAGGTGACCTGGCAGGTCGTGTCCACCGACGGGCACCCCGTGTCGGGCCAGTACGCGTTCGACTGGGCGCCGTCCGACGGGACCGCGCTCGCCGACGGGTCGGACTCGGTCCCGGACTGCAACGGCACCGTCGCGGTCTCAGGAGGACAGGCCGAGTCAGCCGACGAAGCGCAGGCGACGTCCGGATCGGACCCCGCACTCCTCGGGGACGTCCTGTGGATCGGCGGCGCTCTCGCCGCGGTCGCCGCCGCCATCGGAGTGACGCTCCTCGTGCTGCGACGGCGACCCCGCGACTGAGGCTCGTGAGCCTCCTGGGGTGGCGGTCGGTCAGTTCAGGAGGCTCGCGAGGGGCCCTTCACCGAGACCGGTCAGGACGGCCGCCGCGTCCTCGTAGACGGCGACGGCCCCGGCCTCGCGGAGTTCGTGCTCCGAGGTACCGCCGGAGAGGACTCCGACCGTTGCCAGGCCCGCGCGCTCGGCGGCCAGGACGTCCCAGGTCGCGTCGCCGACCATGACGGCGCGGTCGACGGAGACGCCCGCGCGGTCGAGCGCGATCGAGATCAGGTCGGGTGCCGGCTTGGCGGTCGAGACGTCTGCGCCGCTGGTGACAGCGTGGACGGAGCCGCCGAAGTCGAGGACGTCGAGAAGCACGTCCAGCTCGTTCTGCGGTGCCGAGGTGGCGAGGACGACGTGGACGCCTCGACCGACGAGCGTCGCGACGAGCTCGCGAGCTCCCGGAAGTGGAACGATGCGTGCTGTCGTCTCGGTGTAGTTCTTGGTGTGCAGCGACTTCACCAGTGCGCGCTGCTCCTCCTTCACTTCGTCCTCGAGGAGCATGTCGAGCAGCTCCGACGAGTCTGCGCCGATCGCTCGTTGGATGCGCCAGGCGGGGACGACGAGGTCGGCCTGCCAGAAGGCGCGCGACCACGCCTCGACGTGGAGGAAGTTCGTGTCGGCGAGGGTCCCGTCGATATCGAAGAGCACCGCCGAGGTCCCCGTCGTCGCGTCTTTCCTGTCCTTCGTTCCTGCCATGTCGCTGCCCCTCTTGTCGCTTCCGCGCCTATCGGCCCGTGCCGTCCACGCTACGCGGGCGCGCCGAAGCGGGCCCGCCCCTTGACCTGCCCGTCCACGCCACCCGACCTGCCCCTTGTCACGGCCCGCCGGTCCCGGTCGGATCGTGTCCGCCCTCCGTCCCGTTCCCCGGCTCCCCGGGCCGGGTGACATGCTGCCGTCCCGTCGGGCTCGTCCAGTGCAGCGTGCCGTCCGGCTCCTGCCGGTGGGTCCACCCCGTGGTGTGGCGGAGCCGGTGGTGGTGTCGGCAGAGGTGTGCGAGGTTGTCGGCCGACGTGGTGCCTCCGTGCTGCCAGTCGTTCGTGTGGTCGACGTCCGCGTGGCGGGTGCTGCGGGTGCATCCCGGGAACCGGCAGGTCCCGTCGCGGTGCTGGAGGTGGCGACGCAGGTCCGCCGGCACTCGGTAGGAGTCGCGTCCGACGGAGAGGACCGCTCCGCTCTCCGGATGGGTGAGCAGCCGCGTGAACGAGGGAGCACCTGCTGTGAGACGCCGCGCGGTCTCCGGATCGACGGGTCCGTATCCGTCGAGGACGGCGGGCTGGTCGGACCGCCCGAGGAGGGTCAGCGCCGGCACGGTCACCGCGACTTCGGCGCGCACTCCCGCCGGCATCGACGTGCCGTCTCCGTCGGCCGATGTCTCCCCGTCGACCAGCAGCGCAGCGGCGATGTCTGCGCGGAGCTGGCCCAGCGTCCGCTCCTCGTCCGGCAGATCCACGAGGGAGCGGGCGGCCCGGTCGATCCTGTCCATCGCGCCGAGCACATCGGGAGCTGCGGTGTAGAGGTGCAGGATCGCCATCCCGTCGTCGAGGCCCTCCACCCAGAGCGCGCGACGACGGGCGCAGTCCCTATGACGTTCGCTGAGCGTCTGCGGGTGCAGCCGTTCCCGGAGCGACCGGAGGGCGCGTCGCAGCTGGGGCGGCGTGCAGGCGACCGCGATCGTGGCGGCCTCCTCGTCGAAGCGCCCACGGACCTCGGCGGGGACGTCGAGTGCTCCTCGCACCACGAGTCGCGCATGCTCGGGGGAGAGCGCTCCGTCCGCGAGTGCGCGCAACGTCGCCGGGAGGTCGTTCACCAGCAGGCGCGCCTCGTCGACCAGTGCAGAGGCGTGCGCCTCCGAGACCCGGAGTCCCGTCGCGAGCTCCGCGATCAGCGCCCGGTGCGCCGCCTCCGCCCGATCCACCTGCACCTGGACGTGCTCGCCGACGAGCGCCGCCGGTGCCGCCATCGCGAGGCGGCGTGCCTCCTCGACTGCCCGGTACCGGGATGCCTCGACGGCGGACCGCTCAGCGTGCCGTGAGCCGGCGAGCGCGAGCGCCTCCGTGAGCGCGTCGTCTACTGTCGCCGATTCCTTCATGCCCTGATCTCACCGGACGAAGTCTCGCCGTGGGCCTCGGGAGCGCCGTTTCATCGGACAGCATCGCGAAGAACCGTCTGTGGAGGAGCGTCGCCCCCCTCACACCTTCCGCGGCACCGTGAACACGGTCTCCACTCCGGCCGAGTACAGCACCGAGTCCGGCGCGCGCGTCGCCAGCCCGGGGAAGCCCGCGGCGTCGAGCAGCCCGTCGTCGAGCGCGAGCAGCTCCGCGCGTCGCAGCGGCCACGGCCGGTGCAGGTTGCGGCCGTACCAGGTGGAGCCCAGGTGGCGCTCGTGGTAGGCCCAGCGTGCGGTGAGGAACGAGCCGAGCGGGTCCTCGTCGACCGGCTCGCCCGGGCGGACGACGATCCGGGAGCGGGCGGCCGAGTCCGAGTGCCGGATCGTGTCGTAGATCACCGCGCCGTGGCGGTGCTCGATGCTCATCCGGGCCCAGCGGTAGGGGAGCCCGAACACCGCCTGCGCGGTGAGCACGGGAAGGAGGTGGGAGGCGTCGAGCGAGACGAACACGACTCCGCGTCGTCCCTGCTCGTCGACGGAGTAGAGCCGGACGTTCACCTCGGGGAAGGTGCCGAGCCAGGGCACCCGCGGGCCGCCGAGGAAGGCCGTCCGCGAGAGCCGGAACGGGATCAGGCCCACCCAGGAGGAGCCGTCGTGCTCGTCGGGCCTCGTCCCGGCCGGGAGGTGGGGCGCCACCAGGGCGGGGTCGACCCGCCAGTGCAGGAACGTCGCCTCGGTCCAGCGCTGCTTCAGGATGCGCGGTCCGCCGAGCGCGGGCGCGGAACGGGTGACGGGTTCGACGGAGCTCACGCGCCCATCGTGCTCCGGTGTGCTGCGAGCTCGCCCGTGCAGGCGCGCTCAGCGGCGCGCGGCGAGGGCCTTCAGTGTCTCCAGCACCAGGGCCACCGGTGCGGAGGAGGCGGCGGAGTTCCGCACGACGGCCTCGAGGGAGCGGACAGGCCGGGGACGGACGACGGGCACGGCGCGGACGCCGTCCGGCAGACGGTGGGCCGCGAGCTCCGGCAGGACCGTCACGCCCATGCCCGCGGCGACGAACGCGGCGGCGGTGATGTGGTCGTTGGCCTGGACGTGGAAGGGCGGCGCGAACCCGGCGGCGGCGCAGGCCTCCACGACGTTCCGGCGGCACCAGCCGGTGGGCAGGTCGTTGTCGACCCAGCGCTCGTTCGCGAGCTCGGCGAGGTCGATCTCGCTCCGGGAGGCGAGCGGATGACCGTCGGGCAGGACGACGAGGTAGGGGTCGTCGAGGAGGTGGTGCGCCGTGAATCCGGGGGCGGTCGGCTCGGAGGAGGCGACGAGGAGCTGCACGTCGGGGTGCGCTCCGAGGTCGTCGTCGAGCTCCTCTCCCAGGCGCAGATCGAGGGCGAGGCCGGGGAACGCGGCGGTCAGCCGGCGGGCGACCTCCGGCATCCAGGCGCTGCCGACGGAGGCGAAGTACGTCACCGAGAGGCGGCCGGAGCGGCCCTCGCGCAGCTCCTCCACCACGGCCTCCGCTTCGGCGAGGCGCTCGAGGACGCGGTCCGCCTGGGCGGCGAGGGCGCGTCCGGCTGGGGTCGGGCGGACGCCGCGGCCCACGCGCTCCAGCAGCGTCAGTCCGGTCTCGCGCTGCAGAGCGGTGAGGTGCTGGCTGACGGCGGAGGGCGTGTAGCCGAGGCCGGAGGCGGCTCCCGCGATCGAGCCGGAGGCGACGACGGAGCGGAGGATGCGGAGCCGGTGCACGTCGAGCACGGGACGACGGTACAGTCCGGCTGAACTATCCGACAGTGAACGGAACTGGTGCTGAATCCCCGGCAGCGCCACGATGGCCTCATGGCCGACGTCTCCTCCTCCGCCCCGCCCTCCACGAGGGACGCCCTCCTGCTGTGGGGCGCGATCGCGGTCACTGTCCTTCTCTGGGCGTCGGCCTTCGTCGGCATCCGCGCCACGACGGAGGACTTCGGCCCGGGCGCGCTGACCCTCGGCCGCATCGTGGTGGGGTCGCTCGCGCTCACGGTGGTGCGCGTCGTCCTCACCGCCCGGAGGCGCCGCTCGGAGGCGGCTCCGGATCCGCGCACAGCGGTCCCGCGCGGGCGCCTCCTCCTGCTCGTGCTGGGCTGGGGAGTCGCCTGGTTCGGGGTCTACAACCTGGCGTTGAACGCTGCGGAGCGGCACGTCGACGCGGGGACGGCGGCGCTGCTGGTGAACATCGCGCCGATGATCACCGCCGTGCTCGCCGGGCTGCTGCTGGGGGAGGGGTTCCCCCGCCGTCTCCTCGCCGGGATGCTCGTGGCGCTGACCGGCGTCGCGGTGATCGCGTTCTCCACCTCCACCGGGCAGTTCGACGTGATCGGCGTCGCCCTCGGCCTGGTCGCCGCCGTCGTCTACGGCAGCGCGGCGACCCTTCAGAAGCGCCTGCTGGGACGGATCGACGCGCCGACGATGACCTGGCTCGGCTGCCTCGCCGGCACGGTCGCGTGCCTGCCCTTCGCCCCGGAGCTCGTCGAGGCGCTCGCCGCCGCTCCGCTCTCCTCGATCCTGGCCGTGGTCTACCTCGGGATCTTCCCGACTGCCGTCGCCTTCACGACGTGGGGGTACGTCCTCGCGCGCTCCAGCGCGGGTCGCACCGCGGCGTCCACCTACGCGGTGCCCGCGGTGGTCGTGCTGCTGTCCTGGCTCGTCCTGGGCGAGACCCCGCCGCTCGCCGCGCTGCTCGGAGGCGCGCTCGCCCTGGCCGGAGTCGCGGTGGCGACGCTGCGGAGGCGCCCGAAGGCGGTCTGACCGGCGGCGGATGCTCCTCCACAGCCGCCCGATCGCGTCGAGTCCTCGGACGAGGCGGCTCGCGGGGATCCCGCGGGAGGGCCCGGGATATGCTGGGCGGACGTTCATCCCAGTCGGCGCCGAGCGCCAGGAACGGTGAGGATCCCGATGACCGAGGCCCTGCAGCCGCCCGTCCAGAACGCCCTCTCGCTCACGCCTCCGGAGCCGGTGGCAGCGGTGCCGACCACCTCGGCGCCGTCGATCGCGCCGAAGGTGCCGGAAGCCGCCCTGCCCGGCCTCGAGGCGAAGGTCGACGGCTACCTCGACACGCTCCTGGCGACGGAGTCCCGCAGCCCCGAGTTCGCGACGCGGGCCAACGACATCCGCACGATGGGCGACGCCGACATCCGCTCGGCCGCCGACTCGTCGAACCGGCTGCTGAGCACGCCGGTGCGCGCCCTCCAGGAGGGCGGGCTCTCCGAGGGGTCGACCATCGGCAAGACGCTGCTCGAGCTGCGCCGCACGGTGGAGGATCTGGACCCGTCCGAGGACAACCTGCAGAAGAAGATCCTGGGCTTCATCCCGTTCGGCAACAAGATCACCGACTACTTCCGCCGCTACGAGAGCGCCCAGTCGCACCTGAACGCGATCATCCAGGCCCTGTACGACGGGCAGGACGAGCTGCGGAAGGACAACGCGGCCCTGAACCTCGAGAAGCAGAACCTCTGGGAGACGATGACCCGTCTCAACGAGTACATCTACGTCGCCGAGCGGCTCGACGTGAAGCTCTCGGCGAAGATCGCCGAGCTCGACGTCACCGACCCGGAGCGGGCGAAGGCGCTGCGCGAGGACGTCCTCTTCTACGCGCGCCAGAAGCACCAGGACCTGCTGACCCAGCTGGCCGTGTCGATCCAGGGCTACCTCGCGATCGACGTCGTCATCAAGAACAACGTCGAGCTGATCAAGGGCGTCGACCGGGCGACGACCACGACCGTCTCGGCGCTGCGCACGGCGGTCATCGTGGCGCAGGCGCTCGCCAACCAGCGCCTCGTGCTCGATCAGATCACGGCGCTGAACACCACCACGTCCAACATGATCGAGGCCACCTCGCGCATGCTCGCCGACCAGTCCGCCTCGATCCAGTCGCAGGCCGCCTCGGCCACGGTCGGACTGCCGCAGCTGCAGGCCGCGTTCGCGAACATCTACCAGACGATGGACTCGATCTCGGACTTCAAGATCAAGGCGCTCGACAGCATGGCCCAGACCGTCGGAGTCCTGCAGACCGAGACGGCGAAGGCCGGCGAGTACGTCGAGCGGGCCCGCCGCAGCAACTCGGACATCGACGCGACGTCCTCGCTCGATCTCGGCCGCTAGCCGATGGGCTGGTTCTCCCGACTGTTCACGGGTGCCCCCGCGGCGCCGGAGGAGACCGCGCCCGCTCTGCCGAGCGTCCCGACGAGCGAGGACATCCTCGCGGCGCTCGACCGGGTCGGCACGCGGACGGAGGGCCGGGTGCCCGGCATCGTCGCGGCGCGCATCCAGCGGATCGACGAGACGGTCCGCGAGATGGTGCCCCGTCTCGACCGCCTCGGCGGGATGAGCCGGCAGGGCCACACCGTCGTCGCGACCGCGACCAGCTACCTCCCCGAGGCGGTGGAGGGTTACCTCCGCCTGCCGAGGGACTTCGCCGACCGCCGCGCCGTGCACAGGGGGAAGACCTCGCTGATGATCCTCTGCGACCAGCTCGACCTCCTCGGAGGCACGCTCGACCGCATCTCGGACGCCGTCTCGCGGCAGGACGCCTCGGCGCTGATCGCGCACGGGCAGTTCCTGGCCGAGAAGTTCACGGAGTCCTCGCTCTCCCCGAGCGGTCTCGACGCGCCTCCGCAGCCGGGAGCGCCGTCCGGATCCGGCTCGCTGACCCCGCCGAGCGCCTCGTGACCGCGCTCGCCCCAGCGCTGGACGCCCTCGTGCTCGCGGGGACGGCCGCCGGCCTCGACGCCGCGGCCGTCCGCGACGAGGGTGCGCGGCTGGCCGCCGCCGTCGCCGAGTCGATCCGCGGCGCCGGACAGGACTGGCTCGCCGCGACCGGCGCGACGGGCGGTCTGGAGGCGTTCTTCACCGCCGCCTCGAGCGGCCGGCGCTGGCGGTCGGGGCCGACCGATCAGCTGGCCGCCCTGGTCGGCGCGGGCTCGCACCACTCCTCCGCCTACGCCCGCGCCCTGACCGAGGTCGTCTCGGCGGCCAGCGCTCTCGGCGACCCGGGCATCGGCGGCATCGCCTCCGCCTCCGCGACCGCCGCGGCCCAGCTCTCCGCCGTCCCGGGCGCCCGGGGCGCCGCTCCGACGACGAGCGGAGGAGTACCGCACACGACCGGCCGGACGCCGGACGGTGCCGCGAGCGCCGACCTGCCGACCGGTCTGCCCGCCGGCGTGCCCGGGGTCGACGAGATCCTCGAGCGCCTCCGCCGGACCGAGCACGACGGTCCGCAGGACGAGCCGGCGCCCGCCGCCGCTCCCGCCGCGGAGCCCGCCTCCGAGTCGGAGCCGCTCGACCCGCCGGAGTCCATCGACGACCTGCTCGCCGAGCTCGACGCGCTGATCGGCCTAGACCGGGTGAAGAGCGAGATCAAGCGGCAGACGCAGCTGCTCCGGATCGACACCCTGCGCCAGGCCGCCGGTCTCAGCACGCCCACGCTCACCCGCCACCTCGTCTTCACGGGGAACCCCGGCACGGGCAAGACGACGGTGGCGCGGCTGGTCTCGCGGATCTACCGCTCGCTCGGCATCCTCTCGAAGGGCGTGCTCGTCGAGGTCGACCGATCGGAGCTGGTGGCCGGCTACCTCGGGCAGACCGCGACGAAGACCGCGGAGGTGATCGCCTCCGCGCGCGGCGGCGTCCTCTTCATCGACGAGGCCTACGCGCTCGCGCTCGACCAGTACGGCGCGGAGGCGGTCACCACCCTCGTGAAGGACATGGAGGACCACCGCGGCGACCTCGTCGTGATCGTCGCCGGCTACTCCGGGCCGATGCAGGGCTTCCTCGACACGAACCCGGGACTCGCCAGCCGCTTCTCGACCACGATCGACTTCGCCGACTACTCCGACGACGAGCTCTCGGCGATCTTCGGCCGCCTCGCCGCCTCCGCGGACTTCGAGCCGACGGAGGAGGCGCTCGCCGCGTTCGCGGGCCTCGCCTCGGCGCAGCAGCGCACGGAGGCGTTCGGCAACGGGCGCTGGGTCCGCAACGTCCTCGACGCGGCGATCGCCCGGCACGCCTGGCGCCTCCGCGACGTGGAGGAGCCGACGCTCGACGAGCTGCGCATCCTGCTCCCCGAGGACGTGGTGGAGAGCCCCGAAGCCTCGAGCAGCCCGGACGGAGCCGGCGACGACGACGAGGGCGCGGTCGACGGCTCTGAGGAGGCCTTCGGGCAGGCGGACGCCGCCCCGAGCGGCGCGGCCGTCGCCGTCACCGACGACTCCGAGGAGGAGAGCCGTTGAGCACCGCACCCGCCGCGCCGCCCGCGCAGAGGATCCCCGAGCCGCCCCTCGTCCAGGTCGCCAACCGGCCGGCGCAGCGGAAGCCGTCGCTGCTGGCCCGCGCGACCGCGACCACTCCGGCCACCCTGCGCCTCCTGCTCGCCCTGACGGCGCTGGCGGCCGTGCTGTTCGGCGTGTTCGCGCAGCAGGCAGGAGCGATGCAGGCGCGCGCCGCGACCACGGCCCGGGAGCAGTCGGCGCAGCTGCTCGGCGTGCAGAACGTCCGCACGCTGCTGGTGGACGCCAACGCGATCGCGGCCAACACCTTCCTCGTCGGCGGACTGGAGCCGACCGAGCTGCGGGCGTCGTACGTCTCGAGCCTCACCGGCGCCGCCTCCGCGATCGCCGGACTCTCGGCCGCCGACTCGGCGGACACCCGGGCCCTCGCCCGGGTCGCCAGCAGCATCACGACCTACAGCGGGCTGATCGAGCAGGCGCGGGCCAACAACCGGCAGGGCTTCCCCGTCGCCTCGGCGTATCTCGACCAGGCGTCGACGGCCCTCTCGGGAGACGGCGGCATCCTCGAGGACCTCGACGGGCTCGTCGACTCCGGTGCCGACCGGGTCGCGGCCGCCTACGACGCCGTCCGCTGGAGCGTCCTGCTCATGATCGGCTCGCTCGTGATGCTGGTCCTCCTCCTGGCGGCGCAGCTCTGGCTCGCCCGCCGCACGCACCGCTACCTCAACCGCCCTCTCGCCACGGGGACCGCCCTCCTGCTTGTCGTCGGCGTCGGCGGGGCGCTCGCCTACGGATCGGTCGCGGCGGACGCGGGGACGGCGCGGGTCGAGTCCTACCGCGAGGCGCTCACCGTGTCGAACGCGCTCATCGCCGCGAGCGACGCCAAGTCGCTCGAGAGCTTCACGCTGATCAAGCGCGGCTCCGGCGCCGCCCTCGAGGAGCGCTACACCCAGGCCGTCGACTCCGCCCGGGAGAAGCTCTCGGGCGACCTGCAGGACGAGCTGGCGAGGACACGGCTCGTCGACGAGTTCGGGCAGTGGCAGTCGTTCCACGAGGAGATCCGCGCCGCGGACGACGCCGGGAACTGGGACCAGGCCGTCCGCGTCGCCACGATCACCGGGAACGGCACGCCGAACGACCTCTTCACGACCTTCTCCGACGACGCCCGCGACGTGGTGCAGGAGAAGGCCCTGGCCGCCGCCACCACGCTCGACAGAGGCGCGGAGTTCGCGACCCTCGTCTCGTGGATCCTGCTGGCGGCCGGTCTCGCCGGAGCCGTGTTCGCCTGGCGCGGCATCGCCCAGCGACTGGAGGAGTACCGATGAACCGCCTGCGCGCCGCCGCCCTCGCCCTGGCCACCGCCGCGGCTCTCGCCCTCACCGGCTGCACGACGGGGGCGGACGACCTCGGCACGCCCCTCGCCGCGGCGACCCCGACTCCGACGGCGAGCGCGTCCGCTCCCGCCGCTCCTGCCGCGGCGGACTGCTCGCCCTCGGCGGTCACCTCCTACGCGCCGACCGGCGTGACCGACAGCACCAGGCTCGCGGAGATCCGCGGGCGCGGGACCCTGCGCGTCGGCGTCTCGGCCGACACCCTCCTGATGAGCGCTCGCAACCCGATCACGGGGGCGATCGAGGGCTTCGACGTCGACATCGCCCGCGAGGTCGCCCGGGCGATCCTCGGCAGCGACTCCATCGACTACGTCGTGATCACCTCCGCTCAGCGCCTCCCCGCGCTCACCGGCGGCGACGGCGCCCCGCAGGTCGACATGGTGGCTCGCACCCTCACGATGACCTGCGATCGCTGGAGCTCGATCGCCTTCTCGTCCGAGTACTACGACGCCGGCCTCAAGGTGCTCGTCTCCGACGACCCCGACGGCGTCCCGATCACGGGCATCGGCGACCTCGACGGCGAGAGGGTCTGCGCGCCCAGCGGCACCACGACGCTCAGCCGCCTGCAGAACGACTACCCGGAGGTCGAGGCCGTCGAGGCCGCCACGCACTCGCAGTGCCTCGCCCTCTTCCAGGCAGGAGAGGTCGACGCCATCGCGGGCGACGACACGATCCTCGCGGGCTTCGTGGCGCAGGACCCTTACGCGAAGGTCGTCGGCGACGCCCTGAGCTCGGAGCCCTACGGCCTCGGCCTGCCCGCCGACGACCCCGACTTCGTGCGCTTCGTCAACGCCTCGCTCGAGAGCATCCGCAGCGACGGCCGCTGGCAGAGCATCTACGAGCGCTGGCTCGGGGTCCTCGGCGAGGCCTCGCCGCCGGCCCCGGTGTACGGCCGATGAGCACCGGTCTCGCGGAGGGGACCCCCGTCGCTCCGGGCCGGCTGGGGGAGGCCGCGCCGCAGCGCGAGCTCTTCGAGTACCTCGCCGCTCTCACCCGCTGGCTCCAGCGGACCACGCGCGAGCTCTCGCGGCTGGACGCCGCCGCGCTGGCGTCGCCGCAGGCCGAGAACTACACGGCCGACGTGGTGCTCGCCCAGTCGCTCCGCGAGTCCGTCACCCGGCGCCTCGCCGAGCTCGAGGCGGTCTGGGACTCCGGCCGCGTCGACGTCGTGGCGCGCGAGCGGATGTCGCAGCTGATCTGGGGCCGTCTCGACGCCTCCGGGAGCGGCGCGGTCTCGCTGGTGGAGGCGGTGCGCCTCTGCGACGCGGTCGTCGGCCAGCTGCGCTCCCGGCTCGAGCTCGACCCCAGCGGCACCGACGTCGCCGGGCGGATCGTGGGGGTGCGCGCCGAGATCGAGCGCTGCCGCGAC
This sequence comes from Rathayibacter sp. AY1C5, assembly GCF_002931705.1. Taxonomy (NCBI): domain Bacteria; kingdom Bacillati; phylum Actinomycetota; class Actinomycetes; order Micrococcales; family Microbacteriaceae; genus Rathayibacter; species Rathayibacter sp. AY1C5. Next base: position 15,804 of record NZ_PSWD01000015.1, on the reverse strand, counting down.
CTCACCCGTGACGGCGGCGGCACGGTCGACCGCGAGCGGGCGGAGCGGGTCGCCGTGCTGCGCTCCCGCCTCGACGCGCTCGCCGAGCGGGCGGGTCGGGGAGCCGACGTGTCGGGGCCGCTCGGCCAGCTCGAGAGCGACTCCGCCCGGCTCGAGCGCGACCTGATCATCGCCGCGTCCGAGCGGCGCGGACTCGAGCGCGACCGCCGTCGGGCGCGCGAGCTGGCGGAGGCGGCCGAGCGCCGCGAGGCGCCGCTGCGCGAGCTCGTGGCCCGCTGCCGCCGCGAGATCGCCGACCCGCCGCGGCTGGCCGTGCCCGACGTCTCCCGGCTGGGCGATCCTCCGTCCGACCGCGAGGCGCTCGACGCGCACCTCGCCCGGCTCACCGCCGTCGGCCGCGCGTTCGACGCGGTCGAGGCCGCCTACACCTCGCCGCTGCGCGAACGGGCCGCCCTCGGCTTCCGCCTCCGGGCGCTGCGGGAGCGTGCCGAGGGCAACGGCCGCGCTGCCACCGCCGTCGGCGTCGCGGCCGAGGAGGAGGTGCGCGCAGCCCTCGACACGGTGCCGTGCTCCGTCCCGCTCGCCCGCCACCTGGTCGAGCAGTACGACGTCGTCACCCGCGACCTCCCGCACCCCGACCCCGCGCACCACCGGAAGGCCACCCCATGAACGGCGCCCCCTGCACCGCGACTCCCGGCTGCACCGGGACGATCGAGGACGGCTACTGCAACGTCTGCGGCCTCCCGCCCGAGGAGGGCGCCGCCGCCTCCACGCCGACCGCGCGCCGCGCCGCTCCGGCCTCCCCGCCGGCCACCGCCTCCGCCGCCTTCGGCACCGGCTTCGTCGAGGGCACCCCCGGCGCCACGGCACCCGGGCCCGCGGAGGAGTCGGCCACCGCGCGCAGCACGCGCACCTCCTCCGCCCGCCTCGCCACCGCCGCCCTCGGCTCCGCCCGCACGGCGCAGACCGGCTCGAAGGTCACCCGCCGCGTCGGCACCACCTCGACCCGACTGCGCGGCCCGAGGCTCGGCGCCGGGCTCACCACCGTCCCGTCCCGCCCGGCCGCCGACCCGATGGCCGCTCTGATGACCGAGGCGGTCCTCCCCGAGCGCAAGCGCTTCTGCTCGCACTGCGGCACGGCCGTCGGCCGCGGGCGCGACGGTCGGCCCGGCCGCACCGAGGGGTTCTGCCCCAACTGCCGCACGCCGTTCTCGTTCACTCCGCAGCTGGTGAAGGGTGACGTCGTCGGCGGCCAGTACGAGGTCGTCGGCTGCCTGGCCTACGGCGGCCTCGGCTGGATCTACCTCGCGCGCGACCGGAACGTCTCGGGGCGCTGGGTGGTGCTCAAGGGCCTGCTCAACTCCGGCGACCCCGATGCGTACGCGGCGGCCGTCACCGAGCGCCGGTTCCTGGCCGAGGTCGAGCACCCGCTGATCGTCGAGATCTACAACTTCGTCCTGCACGACGGCGCCGGCTACATCGTGATGGAGTACGTCGGCGGGCCGAGCCTCAAGCAGATCCTGAAGGAGCGGCTGGACGCCAACGGCGGCGCCGCGGATCCGCTGCCGGTGGACCAGGCGCTCGCCTTCGTGCTCGAGGTCATGCCCGCCTTCGCCTACCTGCACGACCACGGCCTGCTCTACTGCGACTTCAAGCCGGACAACATGATCCAGGTGGGCGACCAGGTCAAGCTGATCGACCTCGGCGGAGTGCGCCGGATCGACGACGAGGACTCCGCCATCTACGGCACCGTCGGCTACCAGGCTCCGGAGGTCGCCGACCTCGGTCCCTCGGTCGCCTCCGACGTCTACACGATCGGCCGCACGCTGGCCTCGCTGGTGCTCGACTTCCGCGGCAACCAGACGACCTTCGTCGCCTCGCTGCCGCCGGTGTCGGAGACGCCGCTGTTCCAGCGCTACGACTCCTTCTACCGCCTGATCGCGAAGGCATGCGCTCCCGACCCGCAGGACCGCTTCGCCACGGTGGACGAGATGCGCGGCCAGCTGCTCGGGGTGCTGCGCGAGGTCGTCGCGACCGACCGCGGTCCCGGACACCCCGCGCTGCACTCGACGGAGTCGGCCCTGTTCGAGGCGCCCGTGGCCGACGTGGTCGACCGCGTCCCGCCGTGGGACGCGCTGCCGGCGCTCCGCCGCGACGAGTCCGATCCCGCCCGGTCGTGGCTCGCGGGCGTGAACGTCGCCGACCCGATCGTGCGCCTGCGCGCTCTCGCGCTCGCGCCCACCGTGACGGTCGAGGTGCGGCTCGCCCGCGCCCGGGCGGCGATCGAGGCGCAGCGCTGGGAGGAGGCGGCCCGCGCGACGGGCGAGATCCTCACGGAGGACCCGTGGGAGTGGCGGGCGGTCTGGATGAGCGGCCTCGCCCAGCTCGCGCGCGGCGACGACATCGGGGCCCGCGCCTCCTTCAACACCGTCTACGGGCAGGTCCCCGGCGAGCTCGCCCCGAAGCTCGCGCTCGCCGCGGCGTGCGAGGCGAGCGGCGAGCCCGAGGTCGCCGAGTCCCTCTACGTGATCTGCGCCCGCGCCGACGCGAACTACACGGCACCCGCCGCCTTCGGTCTCGCCCGGGTGCGGCAGCTGCGCTCCGACCTCGACGGGGCGCTCGACGCGCTCGACATCGTCGCGCCCACGCGCTCCTCCTACTCCGACGCGCGCCGCCGCCGGGCGGAGCTGCTGGCGGAGTCGGGCCGCGGGCTGCCCGCGCTCTCGGCCGCCCTCGCGAGCGTCGACTCCGTGTCGATCGACCAGCGGACCCGCCTCGAGCTCACGACCCAGGTCCTCGCCTCCGCCCTCGAGCTGGTGCGGCGCGACGGCCCGGCCGAGGGAGCGACCCTCGGCGGGGTCGAGGCGAACGAGGCCGCCATCCGCGACGGCCTCGAGGCCTCCTACCGCGCGCTCGCCGCCTCCACTCGCGAGCGCGACGAGCGCCTGCGCCTCGTCGACCGGGCCAACGAGGTCCGACGCTGGACGCTGACATGAGCGGCGCGCTGTCGACTCCCTGCCCGAACTGCGGCGAGCCGGTCACGACCGGCGACGCGTTCTGCGAGGCCTGCGGGACGCCGCTGATCGTCGCGGCCACCCCCTCCGCTCCGCCCGTCGCCGTCGGAGGATCCGCCGCCTGCGTCTACTGCGGGGGAGCGGTCGCCGAGGACGGCTACTGCGAGCAGTGCGGACGCCCCGCTCCGACCGAGCGCGAGCACTGGGCCGAAGCGCCGCACCCGCTGGTCGGCGGCGTCTGCGACCGCGGGCTCCGGCACCCGGCCAACGAGGACGCGATGGCGCTCGGGGCGACCACCGGCGCCGATGGCTCTCTGAGGACGGCGCTGCTGGTGGTCTGCGACGGGGTCTCCTCGACCCCCGACTCCGACAAGGCGTCGCTCGCCGCGGCCCGTGCGGCACTCAGCGCGCTGCAGGCCGAGGTCGGCGGGGAGAGCACGGGAGCGGACCGCTGGCGCGCGCTGCTGCAGATGGCCACCGCGCGCGCCTCCGGAGCGATCGACGCGGCCGTGCCCGAGAAGCGGTCGAATCCGCCCTCGTGCACCTTCACCGCGGCGGTGCTGGACGGCGCGCTGCTCGTCACGGGCAACGTGGGCGACAGCCGCAGCTACTGGATGCCGGACGCGGGCGAGCCGCGGCAGCTCACGGTCGACGATTCGTGGGCGCAGGAGCAGATCGCCTCGGGAGTGCCGCGGGAGCAGGCCGAGACGGCGCCCGACGCTCACGCCATCACCCGCTGGCTCGGCGCCGACGCGCACGACGAGGAGCCGCGGGTCGCCTCCGAGGAGCTGAACGAGCCGGGCTGGGTGCTGGTCTGCTCCGACGGGCTGTGGAACTACGCGTCCGCCGCCGAGGACCTCGCGCGCGTGCTCCGCGACGCGCAGGAGCGGGTGGGCGCGGATCCGGTCACGCTCGCGGAGGCGCTGGTCGCCTGGGCGAACGAGCGCGGCGGGCACGACAACATCACGGCCGCACTGGCGCGGTTCGACCCGGCGGGTGCGGCGGAGGCAGCGGATGCAGCGTCCGCTGCCGCGGTGCACGGTGAGGAGACCGGCGCAGCCGAGCAGGATGCTGCCGACTCCGGTGCCGATCCCGACGGTGCGGAGCCGGACGCTGCCGACACCGGCGCCGCCGACCTCGGCGCTGCGGATCCCAGCGCTGCGGGCCCGAGCGCGGCCGACCCCGACCCGGCCACCCCGTCGCCCGACGCCGACGCCTCCCGTCCCGCCGACTGAGCGCGCCGATCCGTCCAGATCACCCCTCCACCGCTGGACGGATCGGCACCCCCGCGGCCGTGGTCACGCCCCTACAGTCGTCGCCATGAGCATCGTCGAGCCCGCCACCGCCCTGTCCGTCGTCGGCCACTGGATCGATGGGGCTCCCTCGGCCTCCTCGTCCGGCCGCACCGCTCCCGTCTACGACCCGGCGCTGGGAGTCGCGACCAAGGAGGTCGCGCTCGCCGACTCCGCCGAGGTGGACGCCGCCGTCGCCTCCGCGAAGGCCGCCTTCCCCGCCTGGCGCGACACGTCGCTCGCGAAGCGGCAGCAGATCGTCTTCCGCTTCCGCGAGCTCCTCGAGGCGAAGAAGCAGGAGCTCGCCGAGCTGATCACGTCGGAGCACGGCAAGGTCGTCTCGGACGCGCTCGGCGAGATCACCCGAGGCCAGGAGGTCGTGGAGTTCGCGACCGGTCTCGCGCACCACCTCAAGGGCGAGTACTCGGAGCAGGTCTCCACCGGCGTCGACGTCTACTCGACCAAGCAGCCGCTGGGTGTGGTCGGGATCATCTCCCCCTTCAACTTCCCCGCGATGGTGCCGATGTGGTTCTTCCCCATCGCCATCGCCGCCGGCAACACCGTCGTGGTGAAGCCCTCCGAGAAGGACCCGTCCCCGGCGATCTGGCTCGGCGCCCTCTGGAAGGAGGCCGGCCTCCCCGACGGCGTCTACACGGTGCTCAACGGCGACAAGCAGGCCGTCGACGGGCTGCTCGAGCACCCCGACGTCCGCTCGATCTCGTTCGTCGGCTCGACCCCGATCGCGCAGTACGTCTACGAGACGGGCACCCGCCTCGGCAAGCGCGTCCAGGCCCTCGGTGGGGCGAAGAACCACATGCTGGTGCTCCCCGACGCGGACCTCGACCTCGTCGCCGACTCCGCCATCAACGCCGGTTTCGGCTCGGCGGGCGAGCGGTGCATGGCGATCTCGGTCGTCGTCGCGGTCGAGCCCGTCGCCGACGAGCTGATCGCGAAGATCCAGGAGCGGGCCGCGACCCTGCGCACCGGCGACGGACGCCGCGGCTGCGACATGGGTCCGCTGATCACCGAGGCGCACCGCGACAAGGTCGCCTCCTACATCGCGATCGCGGAGGAGGACGGCGCGGAGGTCGTGATCGACGGGCGCGGGATCGAGGTGGACGGCGACGCGAACGGCTTCTGGCTGGGCCCGACCCTGATCGACAAGGTCCCCACCACCTCCCGCGCCTACACGGAGGAGATCTTCGGACCGGTGCTGTCCATCGTCCGCGTCGCCTCCTACGAGGAGGGCGTCGCCCTGATCAACAACGGCGCGTTCGGCAACGGCACCGCGATCTTCACCAACGACGGAGGAGCGGCCCGCCGCTTCCAGAACGAGGTCGAGGTCGGCATGATCGGCATCAACGTCCCCATCCCCGTCCCCGTCGCCACGTTCTCCTTCGGCGGCTGGAAGGCGTCCCTCTTCGGCGACACCAAGGCCCACGGAGCAGAAGGCGTCCGCTTCTTCACCCAGCAGAAGGCCATCACCAGCCGCTGGCTCGACCCCTCCCACGGCGGCATCAACCTCGGGTTCCCGCAGCATTCCTAGGCTCTCTCCTCCTTCGTCGTCGATCGCCTGCGGTCGGCTGGGGAGGGTGGTTCCGTTCTCGAGGGCGTCGTGCGTACCGCGCACGTCGATCCGCTGGAACGCGGATCGCCGGTTGCGCTCCGCGCCGGCGGGAAGCGCTCGGTCGACCGGAGAGGCTCCTGAGCACGGCTGAGCGCAACCGGCGATCCGCGTGGGAGCGGATCGTCGTGCGCGGTACGCGACCCGCTCTTCCCATCGTTCCCGCGTTCTGAGGCCGACCGCGGCCGACCGACGACGCCAGGAGGAGAGAGGCTTTTGAGCACCGCGCAACCGGCGATCCGCGTGGGAGCGGATCGTCGTGCGCGGTACGCAACCCGCTCTGCGGAACGCGACCACCCTCCCCGGCCGACCGCGGCCGACCGACGACGAAGGAGGAGAGAGGCTATGAGTGGAGCCGCAGCGCCGTCCAGAGCTCGGTGCGGGCGGAGACGTCGTCGAGGTCGAGGCCGAGGGCGCGCTCGACGGCGGTGATGCGGTTGCGGAGGGTGTGACGGTGCACGCCGAGGTCGCGGGCGGCGGGCTCCCAGGCGCCGTTGCGGCGGAGCCAGACGCGGGCGCTCTCGAGCAGCACGCCTCCCTCGGGGGTCAGCAGCGGTGCGAGCATCCGGCGGGCGAGCGGTGCTGCTCCGGCGGCGGCGAGGAACCCGATCATCCCCTCGGCGGCGACGTCCTCGAAGCGGACCACCGTCCTGTCTCCTGTCCGCTCGGCGGCGCGCCGCGCCTCCTCGAGGCCCCGGTCCAGGTCGGACCAGCCGATCGGGGCGGAGGCGCCGGCGCTCGCGCCGTGCCGCTCCAGCACGGCGGTCAGCGGCCCGAGTCCGTCGGCGGCGGCCACGGCGACGAGCGAGCCGTCCCTCTCGGCGAAGAACAGGCGCGCGCCGTCCTCCTCCGCCACGACCTCCAGCTCGTCGAGGAGCGAGTCGCCGTGCACGGGCGTGCTCAGCACGACCACCCGCACGGGCTCGGCGGGCAGCGGGCTCCCCAGGCGCCGTGCGGTGCTCTCGGCGACGTCGAAGGCTCCCGCGGCCAGCAGCTCGAGCAGTCCGGAGCGCAGCTGCCGGCGGGAGGAGTCCAGCGCGCGCCGCTGCTCCAGCGCGATGCTCGCCAGGGCGATGACGCTCGCGACGAGGTCGCTGCCCGCCGGGTCCAGCGGCGTGCCCGTCCCCACGGCGAGCACCCCGCGCAGGTGGTCGCGGCGCCCGATCGTCTGCAGCGTCACCCCGCCGCCGTCGTCGAGCCGGAGTCCCGCTCGGCTGCCGCGGGTCAGCGCGTGCCTCGCGGCCGCGGCGACCGCCTCCTCCGCCGGCACGTCGAGCCGGGTGGGCAGGTGCACCCTCTGCCCGGCCGCGTCGTAGAGGGCGACCCAGCAGTCCAGCTGCCGCTCCAGCTCGGTGAGGATCGCCGCGAGCCCGTCCGGCCGCAGCGCCGCGCGGGCGACCCGCCGCTGCGCCTCGAGCGACCACTCCAGCCGCTCGCGCTGCTCCCGCGAGATCACGTCGGCGACGAACCGGATGATCCCCATGAACGGAGTCAGGTCCGCCACCTCCAGCAGCGGCAGGCCCTGGCGGTCGCACGCCGTGACGAGAGCGGCGGGCACCTCGTCGTGCACGATGCGGGTGGCGAAGCCGAGCGCGCGGATGCCGCGTCCGCGCAGCCGGGCGACGTACTCCTCCGAGAACTCGGCGCTGTCGTGCCCGGTGAAGTGGACGCCGTCGGTCAGCAGCAGCTGGCCCGACTCGAGCCAGGGCGTCGGATCGACGAGGTCCGAGGAGTGCGCCCACACCAGAGGGGCGTCGAGGTCGGCCTCGTCGTGGACGCCGGCGAGCACGCGGAGGCAGAAGGCCGGTTCGGCCAGCAGATCGCGGACGGTCGCGGGCATGCGCGGCTCCCTTCGACGTTCCGTCCATCGTAGGGTCCGCGGATCGACGGATCCGCACGCCCGCTTCCGAGGCGCGCGCGGCACGATGGGGAGCATGACGTCCTCGACCGCCCCCACCGTCCGCGACAACGCCTCGGTCACCGCCGCCGACCGGTCCCGCGTGTTCCACTCCTGGTCGGCGCAGGGCGCGCTGAACCCGCTGCCGATCGCGGGCGGTCTCGGCGCCGAGGTCTGGGACGTCGACGGCACCCGCTACCTCGACTTCTCGAGCCAGCTCGTGAACGTCACCATCGGCTACCAGCACCCGAAGGTCGTCGCCGCGATCCAGGAGCAGGCGGGCGTCCTCACCACCGTCGGCCCCGCCTACGCGAACGAGACCCGCGCCGAGGCGGCCCGACTGATCACCGAGCGGGCGCCCGAGGGCATGGAGAAGGTCTTCTTCACCAACGGCGGCGCGGATGCGAACGAGAACGCGATCCGCATGGCGCGGCTGTTCACCGGCCGCGACAAGGTCGTCTCGCTGTACCGCTCGTACCACGGCAACACGGGAGCGGCGATCGTCTCGACCGGCGACTGGCGCCGCATTCCGAACGAGTACTCCCGCGGGCACGTGCACGCCTTCGGGCCCTACCTGTACCGCAGCGAGTTCTGGGCCGAGACCCTCGAGCAGGAGTGCGAGCGCGCCCTCCACCACCTCGAGCGCGTCGTGCAGGCGGAGGGGCCGGAGTCGATCGCCGCGTTCCTCCTCGAGACCATCCCCGGCACCGCCGGCGTGCTCACCCCGCCGCCCGGCTACCTCGCGGGTGTCCGCGAGATCGCCGACCGGTACGGCATTCAGCTGATCCTCGACGAGGTCATGGCGGGCTTCGGGCGCACGGGGGAGTGGTTCGCCTTCGACGCCTTCGACGTGCGCCCCGACCTGATCACCTTCGCGAAGGGCGTCAACTCCGGCTACGTCCCGATCGGCGGCGTCGTCATCTCGGATCCGATCGCCCACCACTTCGACGAGCGCGTCTTCCCCGGCGGCCTCACCTACTCGGGCCACCCGCTCGCCGCGGCCAGCGTCGTCGCGACGCTCGAGGCGATGGAGGAGGAGGGGATCGTCGACAACGCGCGCACCATCGGCTCGGAGCACCTGGCCCCCGGCCTGGCGGCGCTCGAGGCGAAGCACGACCTGATCGGCGAGGTCCGGGGCTCCGGAGTGTTCTGGGCCCTGGAGCTGGTCACCGACCGGGCCGCGCGCACCCCGCTGCCGGCGGCCTCCGTCGCCCGCCTCAAGACCGACCTGCTGTCGCGCGGCCTCCTGCCCTTCACCGCCGACAACCGGATCCACGTGGTCCCGCCGGCCGTCATCACCCCCGCCGAGGTCGCCCGCGGCCTCGGCATCCTCGACGACGCCCTCACCGCCTTCAGCGGCTGACCGCACTCCGTTCCGCAGGCGGCGGCGTCCTCGCGAGGCGTGTCCGGGGATCCGCGTTCCAGCGGATCCCCGTCGCCGTGCGCGACCCGCTCCTTGGGACCCGGCCCCGCGCTGGAGCCGACTGCGGGATGCCGCGAAGGGAGCGGCGTCTTCGCGAGGCGTATCCGGGGATCCGCGTTCCAGCGGATCCGCGTCGCCGTGCGCATCCCGCTCCTCGGGACCAGGCCCCGCGCTGGAGCCGACTGCGGGATGCCGCGAAGGCAGCGGCGCCCTCGCGAGGCGTATCCGGGGATCCGCGTTCCAGCGGATCCGCGTCGCCGTGCGCATCCCGCTCCTCGGGACCCGGCAGCGCGCTCGAGCCGACTGCGGGACGCCGCGCGGGGAGCGGCGTCCTCGCGAGGCGTATCCGGGGATCCGCGTTCCAGCGGATCCGCGTCGCCGTGCGCGACCCGCTCCTCGGGACCCAGCCCCGCGCTCGAGCCGACTGCGGGACGCCGCGCGGGGAGCGGCGTCCTAACCAGCACTGTGCAAGGCGAACGCCGTCACGAACCCGAGCACCGCGTACAGCCCGGTGAGCACGTCGTCGCGGTCGAACGCCTCGGGGATCATCGTGTTCGAGATCATGGCGAGGATCGCGCCGGCGGCGACGGTCGTCACGAAGGCCACGACCGCGCCCGGTGCGGTGGCGAAGACCAGGAAGCCGACCAGCGCTGCGGCGGCCGAGATCGCGGCGATCCCGCCCCAGACGGTGAAGACGTAGCGGGCGGAGCGGCCGTCGGCTTTCATGCCGACCGTCGAGGACAGGCCCTCGGGGAGGTTCGAGATCGCGACCGCGGCGACGATGGGCACGCTGATCGCCGCTCCCGCTCCGCCCTGGGCGACTGAGAGGCCGAGCACGATCGATTCTGGGACCCCGTCGATCAGGGCGCCGGCCGCGATGGCCGCGCCTCCTCCTCCGCCCGACCCCTTCGCGCTCTTGCGGTTCCCCGCGCCGGCGCGGGTGAGCAGCGCGTCCGCGCCGACGAAGACGACGGCTCCCGCGAGCGTGCCGAGGATCGTCGGGAGCAGTCCTCCGTCGTCCGCCGCCTCCTGCACGAGCTCGTAGGCGAGCGCCGAGATCAGCACCCCTGCTCCGAACGCGGAGATCGCGGCGGTGAGCTTCGGGGGCACGCGCACGAACCAGGCGAGCGCGGCGCCGATCAGGAGGGTGGCGCCGCCGATGGCGCCGCTGGCGAGGGCGAGGGTCCAGGGAGGCACGGCTCCACCCTGGCACCGGCGGTGTCCGGCCGCGGCGGGCTTGACGGGGGCGCTCCGGCGGCGCTCGACCCGCCTCCGCCCGCCCCGACAGCTGTCGTGCAGGCGTCGGGCCGCGATGCCCGGCCGATCCTCGGCGATGGAGGGCCGCTCGGGCCGGGCGTCCCCGTAAACTGCCGGAATGGCGGAGTTCAGCGCGAGTGTTTTCCAGAACGAGTTCCTCTCGGACGGCGCCACCGACGTGCACGCCATCGTCACGGTGACCGCGTCCGGCACGGGGGTCGCCGGGTCCGACGGGGCCGCGGCCGAGATCATCATCGTCGACTGCTCCGGATCGATGACCGGCGAGAACATGACGGCCGCGAAGCGCGCCGCCGCCGTGGCCGTCGACCAGATCCTGGACGGCACCTTCTTCGCCGTCGTGGCCGGATCCGAGCGCGCCGACCGCGCCTTCCCGTACCCCAACGCCACCGTCTCGATGGTGCGGATGGAGCCGGGGGCGCGGGCCGCGGCGAAGGAGGCGATCGGCTACCTCCAGGCCGACGGCGGCACCGCGATGGGCACCTGGCTGACCCTCGCCCGCCAGCTGTTCGCGACCGTGCCGGAGGCGACGCAGAGGCACGCGATCCTCCTCACCGACGGCAAGAACGAGCACGAGTCGCGGATGCAGCTGGACGCGGCGATCCGCGCGGCGTCGGGCGACTTCCAGTGCGACGTGCGCGGCGTCGGCTCCCGCTGGATCGTCGAGGAGGCGCGCACCATCGCGAGCGCCCTGCTGGGCACCGTGGGCCTGATCGCGAACCCGGCCGACATGGCTGCCGACTTCGAGTCGCTGATGCGGGCGTCGATGGGCCGGGGAGTCGCCAACGGCGAGCTCCGCGTCTGGACTCCGCAGGGCGCGCAGCTGCTCTTCGTCCGCCAGGTCGCTCCGAACCTCGAGGACCTCAGCTCCCGGCGGAACGCCGTGAACCCGCTCACCGGCGCCTACCCGACCGGCGCCTGGGGCGACGAGTCGCGGGAGTACCACGTGGCGGTCCGGGTCGCGTCGAAGCCGGTCGGCTCGGAGCAGCTCGCCGCGCGGGTGCAGCTCAGCGTGCGCGACGAGGTGGTCGCCTCCGCCCTGGTGAAGGCGCGCTGGACGGACGACTCCGCCCTGACCGCCCGCATCGACCCCGCCGTCGCCCACTACACCGGCCAGACCGAGCTCGCCTCCGCGATCCAGGACGGGCTCGCGGCCAAGGCGCGGGGCGACGAGGCGACCGCCACGGTCAAGCTCGGGCGGGCGGTGCAGCTCGCCTCCGTCACCGGGAACGACGAGGCGACCGCGAAGCTGCGGAAGGTCGTCGAGATCGACAACCCGAACGAGGGCACCGTGCGGCTCAAGCGCGGCGTGGACCGCCTCGACGAGATGGCGCTGGACACCGCGTCGACCAAGACCACGCGGGTGCGCAAGTGAGCTTCCGCTGCCCCGAGGGGCACACCTCGCAGTCCGGCGACTACTGCGACGTCTGCGGGGCGCCCATCGGTGCCGCTGCGGCCCCGTCGCCCGCTCCCGCCGCGCCGACCACCGCGATCCCGACCGGTCCCTCGGTCTGCCCGCACTGCTCGTTCCCCAACGAGCCCGGCGCCCTGTTCTGCGAGAACTGCGGCTACGACTTCACGACCGGCTCCCTCCCCGAGGCCGATCCGTTCACCTCCTCCGGCGCCGTCCGCGCTCCGGGCGAGGTCGGCGGCTCCGCGACGCCGTCGGGGGACCCGGCCCAGCACCTGGGCGAGGCGCCCGCGCCGCAGGCCGATCCCGCGGCTCCGACCGAGCTGGTCCCGGAGCAAGAGGCCGGCTTCGACACCCCCGTCGCGACCGCGCCGCCCGCAGCTCCGCCGACCGAGGTGATCCCGGAGGCCCCTGCACCCGAGGCCGCAGCCCCCGACGCGGCACCCGGGGCCTCAGCGTCGGAGGAGGAGGCCGCGTCCGCGCCTGCCACCGGCTCCGCCCGCCCCGCCTCCGCTTCCGCGGACCCGGACCGCCCGTGGATCGCCGAGCTCTGGGTCGACCCGGAGTGGTACGCCGAGCAGCGCGCTGACGACCCGATGCCCTCGCCCGGCCCGCCCGCGACCGTCGTCCTCCGCGAGCGCACCCTGCTCGTCGGCCGCCCGTCCGTCTCCCGCGGCATCTCGCCGCAGGTGGACTGCGGCTCCGACTCCGGTGTTTCGCGGCGCCACTGCCAGCTGAGCACCGACGGCTACCGCTGGTGGGTCGAGGATCTGCAGTCGGCGAACGGCACGTACCTCGCCCCGGCCGGGGCTCCGCTCCCGCAGTCGCCGATCGCCGCCGGTCAGCGCCGCGAGGTCGAGGAGGGCGATCGGATCTACGTGGGCGCCTGGACGCGGATCGTGCTCCGTCCCGCGTTCCCCGGCGAGGCCTAGGGCCCCGCGCCCGGTCGGTCAGCGACCGGCGAGCGCTCCGAGCATCCACGACAGCGCCGCGATCGCGCCGACGCCGACCACGCTCGAGCCGATGATCACGGAGCGCCGGATCCGTGCCGCGCGCGAGTCCGAGGCGGTCGGCGCGCCCGAAGCCGAGCCCGTCGTCATCCCGCCGCGGAGCCGGTGCGCGACCTCGTCGGCGGTCGGCCGCTTCTCCGGGTCCCTCTGTGTCATCGAGGTCAGCAGCGCCCGCCACTCCGCCGGCAGGGCGTCGGGCACGGAGGGGCTGCGGTGGAGGCGGGCGATCGCCGCCTCGAGGACGGTGCCCGAGTACTCCCGGTGACCGGTGATCGCCTCGAGGAGGACCAGGCCGAGGGAGAAGACGTCGCTCGCTCCGCTGATCGGCTCGCCCGCGACCTGCTCCGGGCTGACGAAGCTCGCGGTGCCGATCACGACGCCGTCGCTGGTGAGGCGGGAGCCGTCCATGAAGTGGGCCACGCCGAAGTCGGTGAGCTTGGCGGTGCGGGTGTAGCCGCTGGAGGCGACCTCGCTGACCAGGATGTTCGCGGGCTTCACGTCGCGGTGCACGACGCCGCGCTCGTGCAGGTAGGCCAGGGCCTCCGCGAGCTGTGTGCCGATCGCCGCGACCTCCGCCGCCGGGAGGGGGCCGGACTCGAGCCGCGCCTCCATCGTGGGGTCGGCGACGAGCTCCATCACGACGTAGCGGCGGACCTCGCCGCCGAAGTTGTGCAGCCCCGCGTCGAAGAGGTTGACGATGCCGGGGTGGGCGAAGGAGCTCAGCATCCGCACCTCGCGCTCCTGGCGGGCCACGTCCTCGGGGTTCGAGGCCTCCGCGCGGAACACCTTCACGGCGACCTCGCGCTGCACGGTCTCGTCGCGGGCCCGGTAGACCGAGCCCATCCCGCCGGAGCCGATGCGCTCGATCAGGTAGTAGCGGCCGGCCACCTTCTGCTGGGCGGCGTTCGCGGCGACGGTACTCATGGCGATCCCGCCTTCCGCTCGAACGGTGCGCTCCGGAGCGCACGAGGTGGGCGCCTGCGACGACGGTACCGCGGGGCGGCGCCGGCCGGGTCGGCGGAACGGGGGGATTGACACTCCCGGCCCCGGACGGGGGGACGAATGGCCGCTCAGTGCACCGATCGGCATCCCCCGCCGCGGGGTCAGCGGAGGCCGCTGCGCGCGAAGCCCTGCACGAAGTAGCGCTGGAACACCAGGAACAGCACCACCATCGGCACGACGTTCACCAGGGCGAACGCCATGGTCGCTCCGTAGTCGCTGCCGAACTGCCCCTGGAGGAAGAGCAGCCCGATCGGGAGCGTGAACAGCGCGTTCTCCTTCAGGGCGATGAGCGGCCAGGCGAAGTCGTTCCAGGAGCCGAGCAGCGACATGAAGAAGAGCACGGCGATGAGCGGCTTCGAGAGGGGGAGGACGATGGCCGTGAACACGCGGAAGTGCCCGGCGCCGTCGATCCGGGCCGCCTCGATCAGGTCCCGCGGGATCGCGAGGATGAACTGCCGCGCCAGGAACAGCCCGAACGCCGACGCCGCCGTCGGCAGGATCACCGCCCAGTAGCTCCCGTAGAGGCCGAGGTCGGTGACGAGCCGGAACAGCGCCACCATGATCACCTGCACGGGCAGGGTGAGCGTCGACAGGGCCAGGAGGAAGAGCACTCCGGATCCGCGGAACCGCAGCTGCGCGAAGGCGTAGCCGCCGAGCAGGTTGATCGTCACGGTGATCAGCGCGGTGACCAGGCTGATCGCGAGGGAGTTGCCGAACCAGGTCGCCACGGGGAACGACGAGAACACGCGCTCGAAGTTCACCAGCGTCAGCTCGCGCGGCCAGAGGCGGAGGGTGCCGCCGAGCAGCTCGGACCGCGAGGAGAACGCGACGACGACCATCCAGTACAGCGGGAAGACGATGACCACCGAGACACCGAGGGCGAGGGCGAGGCGGAGCAGGCGCGAGGTGCGCGACGTGCGGATCATTCGACGAGGTCCCTCGAGCGGTTGGTGCGCCACTGCACCGCGGTGAAGATCATGGTCAGGATCAGCAGCACGATGCCGATGGCCGCGGCGTAGCCCTGGTCGCGGGTGACGAACCCGGTGTCGTAGGCGTAGGTCACGAGCACCGAGGTCGCGTTCTGCGGTCCGCCGCCGGTGAGCACGAAGACGATGTCGAACACCTGGAACGAGTAGATGACGTTGAGGATGAGCAGGAAGAACGACGACGGGCCGACCAGCGGCAGCGTCACGTGGCGGAACTGCTGCCACGCGTTCGCTCCGTCGAGCCGGGCCGCCTCGTAGAGCGCCGGGTTCACCCCCTGCAGCCCCGCCAGGTAGATCAGCATGTTGAAGCCGGTGCGCCACCACAGGGTGACGAGCACCACGGAGGCGAAGGCCGCCGCTCCGCCGGACTGCCAGGCGATGCGGGGGAGGC
Source organism: Rathayibacter sp. AY1C5 (assembly GCF_002931705.1). Classification (NCBI taxonomy): domain Bacteria; kingdom Bacillati; phylum Actinomycetota; class Actinomycetes; order Micrococcales; family Microbacteriaceae; genus Rathayibacter; species Rathayibacter sp. AY1C5. The sequence continues at coordinate 479 of NZ_PSWD01000015.1, read as the reverse complement.
CGATCGTCTGGAGCATGCCGTCGAGCACGCCGCTGTTCTCGTCGAAGATCAGCACGCCCATCAGCGCCGTCGCCACGCCGGAGACCGCCATCGGCAGGATGAGGATGCTGCGGAACACCGGACGCGCGGGCAGCACCGAGTTCATCAGCACCGCCGCGCCGAGGCCCAGCGCCATCGAGAGCGGGGTCACGATCAGGGTGAACAGCGCCGTGTTCAGCGTCGAGCGCCAGAAGAGGCCGTCGCCGAGCAGCCGCGCGTAGTTGTCGAGCCCGACGAAGACGCCGTCGCCGAAGCCGTTCGTGCGCTGGAAGCCGATCAGGAACGCGCCGCCCAGGGGGACGAACACGAACAGGCCGAGCATCAGCAGGTTCGGCGCGAGACGGCGGCCGCCTACGCGTTCCTCGCGCCGAACCTGCCCATGCTCGGCCCCTTCCTGTTCGCCCCCCCCGGCGGCGCGTTCCTGATCGGCTTCCCGCGCC
>NZ_PSWD01000014.1:0-82326 GCF_002931705.1 Rathayibacter sp. AY1C5 | reverse complement strand
GCCCCCGCCCCCGATTCCGAGGCGCCCACCGGCCCCGAGGGCGGCGACCCGCGAGGAGACCGGCCGTGATTTCGCTCGGCCGGGTCCCCGACGCGCACGCCTGCTCCCGAGCGGGCTGCCCGCGGACGGCGACGTTCGCGATCGCGTGGCGGAACCCGAGGATCCACGCGGAGGACCGTCGGAAGACCTGGCTGGCCTGCGGCGAGCACCTGGAGTTCCTGCGCGAGTTCCTCCTCGCCCGCGACTTCCCGCTCGAGGTGAAGCCGCTCTACACGGTCGATCGCGGAGCGGAACGATGAGCGGCGACGCGCCCCGTCCCTCCTGGCGCTTCGTCTTCTCGCGACGCTGGTTCGGCTACCTCGCTCTCGCGATCGTCTTCGCCGTCGCCTGCGTGCTGCTCTCGCGCTGGCAGGTCGCGCGGCTCGACCAGGCCGCCTCGACCAACCGGCTGGTCACCGCGAACTGGACCGCCGACCCGGTGGCGCTCGACGGGCTGCTCCCCGCCGACTCCACGTGGGACGACGCCCTCGAGTACCGCCCGGTCGAGATCACCGGCGTCTACGAGACGCAGGGGCAGACCCTCGTCCGCAACCGGCCCTACAACGGCAACCCCGGCTTCGAGATCCTGACGCCGCTGCGGCTCGACGACGGCAGCGTGTTCGTCGTCGACCGCGGCTGGGTCCCCGTCGGCTCGACCCAGGACTCCCCCGACGCGATCCCCGCGCCGCCCGAGGGAGAGGTGACCGTCGTCGCCCGCCTGAAGCCCGCGGAGGGACGGATCGACGGACGCTCCGCACCGGCCGGCCAGATCGCCACGATCCAGCTCGATGACCTGTCGACGCAGCTGGACGAGCCCCTGCGGACCTCGGCGTACGGCCTGCTGGTCGCCGAGGCGCCGGCGCCGGTCGACGCTCCCCCGCTGGCCGCGATCAAGCCAGTCTCCGACGAGGGCCTGCACATCAGCTACGCGATCCAGTGGGTGCTGTTCGCCGTCATGGGCTTCGGCGGGCTCGGCTGGGCGATCCGCCACGAGTACCGCATCCGCAACGCCGACGACCCCGAGGTCGTGGCGGCCGAGGAGCGGCGCGAGGAGCGCCGCCGACGCCGCGGCCGCAGCGACTCCGAGGTCGAGGACGAGCTGCTCGACGCCCGCTAGGCGAGCGTGATCAGGTCGAGGTAGTCGGCCGCCCAGTGGTCCTCGGTGCCCTCCGGCATGATCAGGACGCGCTCGGGGTTCAGTGCCTCGACGGCTCCCTCGTCGTGGCTGACCAGGACGACCGCGCCCTCGTAGTGCGCGAGCGCGTCGAGGATCTCCTCGCGGCTCGCGGGATCGAGGTTGTTGGTGGGCTCGTCGAGCAGGAGAACGTTCGCGCCCGAGACCACGATCATCGCCAGGGCGAGACGGGTCTTCTCCCCGCCGGAGAGGACCCCGGCCGGCTTGTGCGAGTCGTCGCCGGTGAACAGGAACGAGCCCAGGACCCGGCGGGCCTCGGTCTCGGTGAGGTTCGGGCTGGAAGAGACCATGTTCTCGAGCACCGAGCGCTTGACGTCGATCGTCTCGTGCTCCTGCGCGTAGTAGCCGATCCGGAGGCCGTGCCCGGCCTCGATCACTCCGGTGTCGGGCTGGTCGACGCCGCCCAGGATGCGCAGGAGCGTCGTCTTGCCCGCTCCGTTGAGCCCCAGGATGACGACCTTGGAGCCGCGGTCGATCGCGAGGTCGACGGCGGTGAAGATCTCGAGCGAGCCGTAGCTCTTCGACAGGTTCTGAGCCTGCAGAGGGGTGCGACCGCAGGCGGACGGGGTCGGGAACCGGAGCTTCGCGACGCGGTCGACCGCGCGGACCTCCTCGAGCCCGCTGAGCATGCGCTCGGCACGCGCGACCATCTGGTGCGCCGCTGCGGCCTTCGAGGCCTTCGCGCCGAACTTGGCGGCCTGCAGCTGGAGGGCACCGGCCTTCTTCTCGACGTTGACCCGCTCCTTCTTGCGGCGCTCCTCGTCGGCGGCGCGCTGGCGCTGGTAGTTCTTCCAGTTCATGTTGTAGACGTCGATGACCTGGCGGTTGGCGTCGAGGTAGAAGACGCGGTTCACGGTCTCGCCGACCAGCTCGATGTCGTGGCTGATCACGATGAAGCCGCCGCGGTAGTTCTTGAGGAACTCGCGGAGCCAGACGACGGAGTCGGCGTCGAGGTGGTTCGTCGGCTCGTCGAGGATGAGCGTGCTCGCGTCGGAGAAGAGGATGCGCGCGAGCTCGATGCGGCGCCGCTGGCCACCGGAGAGCGTCTTGAGCGGCTGGTCGAGGATCCGGTCGGGGAGGTTGAGGTTGCTCGCGATCGACGCGGCCTCCGCCTCAGCCGCGTATCCGCCCAGGGAGAGGAAGCGATCCGTGAGGTTGCCGTACTTCTTCATGCCGGCCTCGCTCACGGAGGTGTCGCTGCTCGACATCGCGACCGTCGCCTCCTGCATGCCGAGCACCAGCTGCCCCAGCCCGCGGGCGTCGAGGATGCGGGTGCGCGCGAGCTCCTCCGGGTCGCCGGAGCGCGGGTCCTGAGGGAGGTAGCCGATCTCGCCGCCGCGGTCGACCGTGCCCTTCGAGGCGATGAGGTCGCCCGCGAGGACCTTGGTCAGCGTCGTCTTCCCCGCCCCGTTGCGGCCGACGAGGCCGACCTTGTCGCCGTCGCCCACCCGGAAGGAGACGTTCTCCATCAGGAGTCGGGCGCCGACTCGGAGTTCGAGGTCGTGCACGCTGAGCACAGTGCTGTCCGTTCCCGCCAAGAAATGGCGTTCGGTTCGGGAGGAGTGGGGCAAGGGGCCGCGATGCGGCAGCCCCCTAGTATATTTCCTGAGCCGCGGGGCGGATCCACGTCCGCTCACCGCGGACGCGCTCGCTCCTCGCTCTCGGGCGACCAGGACTCTCGGAGATCACCCATGTCCCCTTCCTCTTCCGCCCTCCCGCGCCCGGTCCTCGCCGACCGGCTCGTCACCCGCTCCGTCGCGACCGACGCCCTGCTGGTGCTCGCGGGTGCGGGTCTCACCGCGGCGATGGCGCAGCTGTTCATCCCGATGTGGCCGGTCCCCTTCACGGGCCAGACCTTCGCGGTCCTCCTGGTCGGCACGACGCTCGGCGCACTCCGCGGCGCGCTGTCCATGCTCGTGTACGCGCTCGTCGGCGCTCTCGGCGCCCCGGTCTTCACCGAGGGCTCGCACGGCTGGGCGGTCCTCGCGGGTCCCACCGGCGGCTACATCGTCGGCTTCGTCCTCGCGTCGATCGTCACCGGGTGGCTCGCCCAGCGGCAGTGGGACCGTCGCGTCCTCGGCACGCTGGTGACCTTCCTCGCCGGCACCGCCACCATCTACCTCGTCGGCTTGCCCTGGCTGGCCGCCGCCCTCGCCTCGCTGGGGCTGCCAGCCGACCTCGGCTCCGTCCTCTCCGCGGGACTCGTGCCCTTCCTGGTCGGCGACGCGCTCAAGGCGCTGGTCGCTGCCGCGCTGCTCCCCACCACCTGGGCGATGCTCTCGCGACGCTCGCGCTGAGCGGTCGCACGGACGCCGAAGGGCCGGGAGGACGATTCCTCCCGGCCCTTCGGGCGTCCGGCAGAGGTCGAGCCGCCCGGTCCTCCTGCTCGACCTCGGTGGGCACCTCCACCGACTCGACCGGCGGGGACGACGACGGCCCTCGACGCCGGAGCCGTCCCGCCCGGCCGTTCCGACTCCACGACGGACTGCGACCGGCTGAAGACGACAGGAACGCCGAAGGGCCGGGAGGACGACTCCTCCCGGCCCTTCGGCGTCGGTGTGCAGCGGCTAGATCGAGAAGCCGAGTGCGCGCATCATGTCGCGCCCGTCCTCGGTGATCCGGTCGGGACCCCACGGCGGCATCCAGACCCAGTTGATCCGGAACGCCTCGACGATGCCGTCGAGCGACTCGGCGGTCTGCTCCTCGAGCACGTCGGTCAGCGGGCAGCCCGCCGAGGTGAGGGTCATGTGGATGACGAGGGCGTCGTTCTCGTCGTCCCAGCCCAGGTCGTAGATGAGTCCCAGGTCGACCACGTTGACCCCGAGCTCGGGGTCCATGACGTCCTTGAGGGCCTCCTCGACCTGGTCGAAGAGCTTCGGCTCGAGAGTGGTGACCGCCATGATCAGACCGTCGCCGAGGTCAGGAAGCGGTCGTAGCCCTCGTCCTCGAGCCGGGTGGCGAGCTCCTTGCCGCCCTGCTCGGCGACGCGGCCGGCGACGAAGACGTGGACGAAGTCGGGCTGGATGTAGCGGAGGATCCGCGTGTAGTGCGTGATCAGCAGCACGCCGAGACCGGTGCTCTGGTGGGCGCGGTTGACTCCCTCCGACACGATCTTGAGCGCGTCGACGTCGAGGCCGGAGTCGGTCTCGTCGAGGACGGCGAACTGCGGGGCGAGCAGCTCGAGCTGGAGGATCTCGTTGCGCTTCTTCTCGCCGCCCGAGAAGCCCTCGTTGACGTTGCGCGCCGCGAAGGACGAGTCCATGCGGAGGTTCGCCATCGCCGACTTGACGTCCTTCGTCCACGTGCGGATGGCGGGCGCCTCGCCGGCGATCGCGGTCTTGGCAGTGCGGAGGAAGTTGGTGTTGGTCACACCGGGGATCTCGACCGGGTACTGCATGGCGAGGAAGAGGCCCGCGCGGGCGCGCTCGTCGACGGACATGTCGAGGACCTCGACGCCGTCGAGGGTGATCGAGCCGCCGTCGACGTGGTACTTGGGGTGTCCCGCGATCGTGTACGCGAGGGTGGACTTGCCGGACCCGTTGGGGCCCATGATCGCGTGGATCTCACCCTGGTTGATGGTGAGATCGACACCGCGGAGGATCTGCTTGGTCCCCTGCTCGGTCTCGACACTGACGTGGAGATCGCTGATCTGGAGAACGGACATTCAGACTTCCTTCGTGACGGTCGGGTCGATGTAGACGTCGCCGTCGATGATCTCGACGACGAAGACGGGGACCGGCTCGTAGGCCGGGAGGTTCAGGGGGGTGCCGGTGCGGAGGGAGAACTGGGAGCCGTGCGCCCAGCACTCGAGGCTGTCGCCCTCGACGAAGCCCTCGGAGAGCGAGATCTCGCCGTGCGTGCACGTGTCGCCGATGGCGTGGATCTCGCCGGCGGAGTCCTGCACGACCGCGATCGCGACTCCGTCGACCTCGACACGCATGGCCTGGTTGGGGATCAGCTCGGAGACCGAGCAGATCATCGCGGCGTTGCTCATGCGGTGACCGCCGCTCCGCGGGAGGAGCCGGTCTGGCCGGCGCTGCCGGCGAGCTCCGCCTCGATCGCGAGCTGCAGGCGGTCCTCGAGCTCGGCGACCTTGATCTGCTGCACGATCTCGCTGAGGAACCCGCGCACGACCAGGCGTCGCGCCTCGTCCTCGCGGATCCCGCGGGACTGCAGGTAGAAGAGCTGCTCGTCGTCGAAGCGGCCGGTCGCCGAGGCGTGCCCCGCTCCGGCGATGTCACCGGTCTCGATCTCGAGGTTCGGAATGGAGTCGGCGCGCGTGCCGTCCGAGAGGACCAGGTTGCGGTTCTGCTCGTAGCTGTCGGTGCCGGTGGCGCTGTTGCGGATCAGGACGTCGCCGATCCAGACGGTGCGCGCGCCCTCGCCCTGCAGCGCGCCCTTGTAGGTCACGCGGCTGCGGGTGTCGGGGGCGTCGTGGTCGACGTACACCTGCTGCTCGAGGTGCTGGCCGCCGTCGGCGAAGTACAGGCCGAAGAGTTCGCCGTCCGCTCCGCGCTCGACGAGGTGCGCCGAGGGGTTCACCCGGACGATGGAGCCGCCGAGGGTGACCACGATGTGCTTCACCTTCGCGTCGCGTCCGACCCGCACGAAGTGGTTGGCCAGGTGCCGGGCGTCATCCGCCCACTCCTGCACGGTGACGACGGTGAGCTGCGCGCCCTCGCCGACGAGGATCTCCACGTTCTCCGCGAGGGAGGCCTCCCCCTCGTTCTGCAGCACGACGACGGCGCGGGCGTAGGGCGCCGCCTCGATGATCGTGTGCGCGGCGCGGGGTGCGGAGCCGAGGCCCGAGCGGACGAGGGTGGCGACCTTCTCGTCCTCGCCCGTCACGCGGACGGCGAGGGCCTTCTCGAAGCTCGACCAGGCGTTCGCGGCGGCGCGGTCCTCGGGGAGGCCGGCGGTGCCGATCCGCTGGTCGTCGCGGCCGACCCACGAGACGTCCACACCGTCCACCGCCGCGTGCTCGAGGGGGGCGGGCGAGCCGTCGAGCGCGCCGTCGATCAGATCGCCGAGGCGGGCGACGGGCGTCAGCTTCCAGGCGATCTCGCGGCCGGTGACGGCCTCGAAGGCCTCGACGTCGGCCGACGCGAAGCGCTCGGAGCGCGTCTGCACGGGCGTGAACGCCCCGTCGGAGTGGGCGCTGATGCCCAGGCGCTCAGCGGCGGCCGCGCCGTCGATCTCGGGGGTCGCGGCGCTCGTGGGGACCGTCATCTGGCGGTGGTTCCTTTCGATGGGTGCGGGGCGCCCCGTCCGGGCGCCCCTTCGAGGGGGGAGGCGGGCGTCAACCGACGCTGCCCTCCATCCCCATCTCGATGAGCTTGTTCAGCTCGAGGGCGTACTCCATGGGCAGCTCGCGCGCGATCGGCTCGATGAAGCCGCGGACGATCATGGCCATCGCCTCGTCCTCCGGCAGGCCGCGCGACATCAGGTAGAAGAGCTGCTCCTCGCTGACCTTCGACACCGTCGCCTCGTGGCCGAGCTGCACGTCGTCGACACGGATGTCGATCGCCGGGTAGGTGTCGGAGCGCGAGATGGTGTCGACCAGGAGGGCGTCGCAGCGCACGGTGTTCGCCGAGTGGTGCGCGTTCGCGTCCACCCGGACCTCGCCTCGGTATCCGGCGCGACCGCCGCCGCGGGCGATCGACTTCGAGACGATCGACGACTGCGTGTACGGCGCCATGTGGACCATCTTCGCGCCGGCGTCCTGGTGCTGGCCGGGGCCCGCGAACGCGACGGAGAGGGTCTCGCCCTTGGCGTGCTCGCCGACCAGGAAGATCGACGGGTACTTCATCGTGACCTTGGAGCCGATGTTGCCGTCGATCCACTCCATCGTCGCGCCCTCGTGCGCGATCGCGCGCTTGGTGACGAGGTTGTAGACGTTGTTCGACCAGTTCTGGATCGTCGTGTAGCGCACGCGGGCGTTCTTCTTCACGATGATCTCGACCACGGCCGAGTGCAGCGAGTCCGACTTGTAGATCGGAGCCGTGCAGCCCTCGATGTAGTGGACGTAGCTGTCCTCGTCCGCGATGATCAGGGTCCGCTCGAACTGGCCCATGTTCTCGGTGTTGATCCGGAAGTAGGCCTGCAGCGGGATGTCCACGTGGACGCCCTTGGGGACGTACACGAAGGAGCCGCCGGACCAGACCGCGGTGTTCAGCGCCGCGAACTTGTTGTCGCCCGCGGGGATGACGGTGCCGAAGTACTCCTCGAAGATCTCGGGGTGCTCGCGCAGCGCCGTGTCGGTGTCCATGAAGATGACGCCCTGCTCCTCCAGGTCCTCGCGGATCTGGTGGTAGACGACCTCGGACTCGTACTGGGCCGCGACGCCGCCGACGAGGCGCTGGCGCTCCGCCTCCGGGATGCCGAGCTTCTCGTACGTGTTCTTGATGTCGTCCGGGAGGTCGTCCCAGGTCTGCGCCTGCTTCTCGGTGGAGCGGACGAAGTACTTGATGTTGTCGAAGTCGATGTCCGACAGGTCGGCGCCCCACGTCGGCATGGGCTTGCGCTCGAAGAGCTTCAGGGCCTTCATGCGGCGGTCGCGCATCCAGGCGGGCTCGTTCTTGAGCGCGGAGATGTCGGAGACTACCTCGGGCGAGATGCCGCGTCGCGCGGAGGCTCCGGCGGAGTCCGAGTCGGACCAGCCGAACTCGTAGACGCCCAGGCTCTCGAGCTCGGGGCGGTCGATCAGGATGTCTGACATGTGTACCTCGTTTCCTACCCACTGCTAACCGGTCGGGTCCCGGAGTCATTCCCCCGGGGGTGGCCCGCGGGTGCTCTCCGGCCGGTCGCGCGATCGATCTGATGCGCGGAGCGGATGATGTGCGTCCCTGGATTCCGGAGGTGTGCGTCGGCGCTCCATCGGGCCGTGTGCGGATCACGTGCGCAGGGTGCGTCGAACCGTGACCAGCTTCTCATTCTACCGGCGTCCGCCGTTCAGCGGAACCTCCGCACCTGGGTGTCGGCCGGGCACCGGTGACGTGCCTCCAGACGCGCATGGCCATACCGGTGTCGGTGGTCCGTGATTCGGTTCCGCCATGACGAACGACGCATCGACCCCGATCCCCGCACGACTCGTGACCGCACTGGTGGGCGCCGGCCTGCCGACCGGACCCGCACGGGCGTTCGGCCCTCTCGCCCGCGCGATCGCGGCCGACCTCCCGCTGCGGGCGCTCCCCCGCGTGCTCCTGCGCCTCCGGCGGCACCTGCTCTCCGCCGAGCCGGAGCCCGCGGTCAGGCGGCGGGCTGGAGCTCCTGGGCGGCGTCCCGGCGCTGGGCGCGCACGGTGAACAGCCTCGGGTTGACGTCGAGCAGCACGCGGACCGCGCCGACCCAGATGAGCGCCGAGCCGAGCAGGTGCACCGCGACGAGCGTCTCGGGCAGCGCGGTGAGCGACTGCGCGACCCCGACCAGCGCCTGCAGCACGACGACCACGAGGAAGGCGACCACGCGCCGCCGGGCGAGCTCCGAGCCCGCCGCCCGCGACAGGCGCAGGAGCAGCGCGGCGCCCACGACGAGCACCGCCGTGCCGAGCACGCCGTGGACGACGGTCACGCTCTCCCAGTGGAACTGCATGCGGGGCACCTCCGCGGAGTCGCCGGCGTGCGGGCCGGTCCCCGTCACGAGGGTCCCCACGAGGATCACGAGGAGCGTCAGGCCGACGAGCCCGATGCTGAGCGCCCGCGTCGGGCGGTCAGGCTCGAAGGCCACGGACTGCGAGCGGTGGGCGCGGTGCCACGTCAGTGCGGTGGTGGTGAGGAGGGCGATGGCGAGAACGAAGTGCCCGGCCACGATGTACGGGTTGAGGCCCGAGTGGACGGTCGCGCCGCCCGCGAGGGCGTTCGCGACGACGAGCCAGAACTGCGACCAAGCGAGCCGGGTCATGGTGCGGTCGCGCGGCTTCTGCAGGCGCGCGGCCGTGATCGCCCAGCCCACCGCGACCACGAGGACGCCGGTGAACGCGCGGTTCGTGAACTCGATGAAGCCGTGGATCCCGAGCTCGGGGGTCGAGGTGAGCGAGCCCGGCTCGCACGCCGGCCAGGTGGGGCAGCCGAGGCCAGAGCCGGTCAGCCGGACGACGCCCCCGAAGAAGATGATCAGGATGCTCGCGACGAGCGCCGCGGTGGTCCCCCAGCGCAGTGCGCGCGGACCCAGGGTCACCCGCTCGGCGAGCAAGGAGAACGGCGTCACCATCAGAAGGGGAGCAGCGGGTCGATGCCGACGGCGAGGAAGAGCAGGGTGAGGTATCCGATGGACCCGTGGAACACCCGCATCGGCGAGACGTGCTCGTGACGGATCGCGAGGCTGTAGAGGCGGTGCGTCTCGGCGATGAACCAGACTCCGCTGCCGAGCGCGACCACCGTGTAGAGCACCCCCATTCCGGCGACGGGGATCAGCAGGAGCGAGCAGGCGACGGTGGCCCAGGCGTAGAGGATGACCTGGAGCCCGACGATCGTGCGTCCGCGCACGACGGCCAGCATCGGCACGCCGGCGGCCTGGTAGTCGTCCCGGTACTTCATCGACAGCGGCCAGTAGTGCGGCGGCGTCCAGAGGAAGATGACGGAGAAGAGGATGACGGGGGCCCAGTCGAGCGAGCCGGTGACCGCCGCCCAGCCGATCAGCACCGGCATGCAGCCCGCGATGCCGCCCCACACGATGTTCTGCGGCGTCCGGCGCTTGAGGAAGAGCGTGTAGAACACGACGTAGATCAGGATCGCGGCGAGCGAGAGGCCCGCGGAGAGCCAGTTGGCCGTGAGGCCGAGCCAGACGATCGACAGGACGCCGATCGTGGTCGCGAAGACGAGCGCGGACCGGTCCGAGATCTCCCCGGTCACGAGCGGCCGGTTCTTCGTCCGGTTCATGATCCGGTCGATGTCGCGGTCGAAGTAGCAGTTGAACGCGCCCGCGGACCCGGCGCTCAGCGCGCCGCCGATCAGGACGTTGAGGACCAGCAGCAGATTGGGGATCCCGCCCTGCGCCAGGATCATCGTCGGAGCGGTCACCACGAGGAGCAGCTCGATCACGCGCGGCTTCGTCAGAGCGACGAAGGCCTTCACCTTGCGCGAGAGGGTCGTCGGCGACGCCCCGTCCCGCTCGACGGCGGTGGTCTCCACGACTGCGTCCATTGCTCCTCTAACGATTCGATGATCCCGAACGAGTGTAATGCGCCCGTCCGGGAGCCGGGCCCGGCGTGCACGCTTGTCCAATCGGACGCAGACATATGCGACCACGCAACCCCCGGTCGGCGGCGCACCCCCCTCCGTATACTCGGGACTGCTCGCCAGAGCGCCCGGCACGCACCCGAGCCCGCCCGACGATCGTCGGCACGGGGCCGAGAGGGCCGTCGCCGGAGCATCGTGTCGAAGTCGTCATGCGGCGTGCTCCACCATGCGAGAGGGCGGACGGTCCCCGTCTGCCCCACGTCTCGAGAAGGGTCAGTACCAAGTGTCAGAACTGCAATGGGAATCCATTGACGAGAAGGCAGTCGACACGGCGAGGGTTCTCGCCGCGGATGCGGTCGAGAAGGTCGGCAACGGCCATCCCGGAACCGCCATGAGCCTCGCGCCCGCCGCCTACCTCCTGTTCCAGAAGGTCATGCGCCGCGATCCGTCCGACGCGACCTGGATCGGCCGCGACCGGTTCATCCTGTCGGTCGGCCACTCCTCGCTGACCCAGTACGTCCAGTTCTACCTGGGCGGCTACGGACTCGAGCTCGACGACCTCAAGGCGCTGCGCACCTGGGGCTCGAAGACCCCGGGCCACCCGGAGTACGGCCACACCGACGGCGTCGAGATCACCACCGGGCCGCTCGGCCAGGGCCTCGCCTCCGCCGTGGGCTTCGCCTACGCCTCGCGCTTCGAGCGCGACCTGTTCGACCCGGAGGCCGCCGCGGGCACCTCCCCGTTCGACCACTTCGTCTACGTGATCGCCGGCGACGGCGACCTGCAGGAGGGCGTCACCAGCGAGGCCTCCTCGCTGGCCGGCCACCAGAAGCTCGGCAACCTGGTCGTCATCTACGACTCCAACCAGATCTCGATCGAGGACGACACCAACATCGCCTTCACCGAGGACGTCAAGGCGCGCTACGAGGCCTACGACTGGCAGGTCCAGGTCGTCGACTGGAAGAAGACCGGCGAGTACCACGAGGACGTCGCCGAGCTGCACGCCGCGATCGAGGCCGCGAAGGGCGAGACCGACAAGCCGTCGCTCATCATCCTGCGCACCATCATCGGCTGGCCGTCGCCGAAGAAGCAGAACACCGGCAAGATCCACGGCTCCGCCCTGGGCGCCGACGAGCTCCGCGGACTCAAGGAGGTGCTCGGCTTCGACCCCGAGAAGACCTTCGACGTCGCCGACGAGGTCATCGAGCACACCCGCAAGGCCGTCGAGCGCGGCCAGGCCCAGCACGTCGAGTGGGACGAGCAGCTCGCCGCCTGGGCGTCCGCGAACCCCGAGAAGAAGGAGCTGCTCGACCGGGTCCTCTCGGGCGAGCTGCCCGAGGGCGTCCAGGAGGCGCTCCCCGTCTTCGAGCCCGGCAAGGAGGTCTCGACCCGCGCCGCGTCCGGCAAGGTCATCAACGCCCTCGCCGGCGTGATCCCCGAGCTGTGGGGCGGCTCCGCCGACCTCGCCGAGTCGAACAACACGACGATCGAGGGAGCCGGCTCCTTCGTCCCGACGGAGTTCTCGACCCACGAGTGGACCGGGAAGAAGGGCGGCCGCGTGCTGCACTTCGGCATCCGCGAGCACGCCATGGGCGCGATCCTCAACGGGATCGTCCTGCACGGCAACACCCGCCCCTTCGGCGGCACCTTCCTGATCTTCTCCGACTACATGCGCCCGGCGGTCCGTCTCGCCGCGCTCATGAAGGCGCCGGCCATCTACGTCTGGACCCACGACTCCGTGGCGCTCGGCGAGGACGGCCCGACGCACCAGCCGGTCGAGCAGCTGTCGACCCTCCGCGCGATCCCGGGCCTGGACATCGTCCGCCCCGGCGACGCGAACGAGGTCGCCTACGCCTGGAAGACCATCCTCGAGCGCCGCGAGGGCCCCGCCGGCCTCGCGCTCACCCGTCAGAACATCCCGGTGTTCGAGCGCGGCGAGGGCGACGCGGAGGGCGAGACCTTCGCCTCCGCCGCGAACGTCGCCCGTGGTGCCTACATCCTGGCCGAGGCGCCGGGCGGCACCCCGGACGTGATCTTCATCGCGACCGGCTCCGAGGTCCAGATCGCCGTCGAGGCGCGCGAGGCCCTGAGGAGCGAAGGCGTCAACGCCCGCGTCGTCTCGGCTCCGTCCCTCGAGTGGTTCGAGGAGCAGGACGCCGAGTACCGCGAGAAGGTCCTGCCCTCCTCGGTGAAGGCGCGCGTCTCGATCGAGGCCGGCCTGAGCCTGGGCTGGCAGAAGTACGTCGGCGACGCCGGCCGCTCCGTCTCGATCGAGCACTTCGGCGCCTCGGCCGACTACAAGACCCTGTTCCGCGAGTTCGGGATCACCACCGAGGCGGCACTGTCCGCCGCCAAGGAGTCGCTCGCAGCCTCCTGACCCGAAGGCCGCGTCCACCACGGACGCGGCCTTCGCCGTCGGAGCAGCGGCTCCCCCTCACACCACGCACCACCTACGCAGAAGAAGAAGAGACATGACCGAGAACACCCCCACCGCAGAGCTCTCCGCCGCCGGCGTCAGCATCTGGCTCGACGACCTCTCCCGCTCGCGCATCTCCACCGGAGGGCTGCAGAAGCTCATCGAGGAGAAGAACGTCGTCGGAGTCACCACGAACCCCACGATCTTCGCCGCGGCCCTGACCAACGGCGAGTCCTACGACGCCCAGGTGCGCGAGCTCGCCTCCGCCGGCACCTCGGTGACCGACGCCGTCTTCGAGATCACCACCGACGACGTCGCCGCGGCGTCCGACATCTTCCGCCCGATCTACGACGCGACCAACGGCTACGACGGCCGCGTGTCGATCGAGGTCGAGCCCGGCCTGGCGCACGACGCCCAGGGCACCATCGAGCAGGCCAAGGCCCTCTGGGCCAAGGTCGACCGCCCCAACGCGATGATCAAGATCCCCGCGACCGTCGAGGGCCTCGAGGCCATCACGGAGGTCATCGGCTCCGGCATCTCGGTGAACGTCACCCTGATCTTCTCGCTCGCCCGCTACCGCGCCGTCATCAACGCGTACCTGGCCGGCCTCGAGAAGGCCAAGGACGCCGGCATCGACCTGTCGACCATCCACTCCGTCGCCTCGTTCTTCGTCTCGCGCGTCGACACCGAGATCGACAAGCGCCTCGAGGCCGTCGGCACCGACGAGGCCCGCGCCCTCAAGAGCAAGTCCGGCGTCGCCAACGCGCAGCTGGCCTACGAGGTCTTCGTCGAGGCGTTCGCCACCGAGCGCGCCCTGCTGCTCCAGGAGTCCGGCGCCAACCGCCAGCGCCCCCTCTGGGCCTCGACCGGCGTCAAGTCGACCGACCTCCCCGACACCCTCTACGTGACCGAGCTCGTCGCGGCCGGCGTGGTCAACACGATGCCCGAGAAGACCCTCGAGGCGACCTTCGACCACGGCGTCATCACCGGCGACACCGTCACCGGCTCGTACGCCGACGCGAACGCCGTCCTCGACGCCGTCGCGGCGCAGGGCGTCTCGTACGCCGACGTCACCGAGCTGCTCGAGAAGGAGGGCGTGGAGAAGTTCATCGTCTCCTGGAACGAGCTGCTCGACACCGTCACCGCGGCGCTCGAGGGCGCGAAGGCGCAGGCCTGATCATGGCCATCCAGATCCACGTCAGCGGAGACGCCGAGAAGGCCGTCGACCGCGTCGTCCCGGAGCTCGTCGCCGACGAGGTCGCGTCCGGCATCACCGCCCAGGTCCCCACCCTGTGGGGCGCCGCGGCGGAGGAGGAGGCGGCCAAGCGCCTCGGGTGGACCGAGTCGACCACCGTCTCCCGCCCCCTGATCCCCCAGATCCTCGCCCTGCGCGAGGAGTTCCAGGCCAAGGGCGTCGACCACATCGTCCTCGGCGGCATGGGCGGCTCCTCGCTCGCGCCCGAGGTCATCACCCGCACCGCCGGCGTCGAGCTCACCGTGCTCGACTCGACGGCGCCCGGCCAGGTGCTCGCGGCCCTGAACGACCGGCTCGCGTCGACCGCGGTCGTCATCTCCTCGAAGTCCGGCTCGACCGTCGAGACCGCGAGCCAGAAGAAGGCCTACGAGAAGGCGTTCACGGAGGCGGGCATCGATCCGCTCGACCGCATCGTCATCGTGACCGACCCGGGCTCGCCCCTGGACACCTCCTCCCGCGAGGCCGGCTACCGCGTGTTCAACGCCGACCCGAACATCGGCGGGCGCTTCTCGGCGCTCTCCGCGTTCGGCCTCGTGCCGTCCGGGCTCGCCGGCGCCGACATCGAGGCCCTCCTCGACGAGGCGGCCGAGGCCTCCCTCGGGCTCGCCGTGGACTCCCCCGAGAACCCGGGCCTGATCCTCGGAGCGGCGATCGCCGCGACCAGCCCGCGCCGCGACAAGCTCGCGATCGTCGCCGACGGGACCGACATCGTCGGCTTCGCCGACTGGGCGGAGCAGCTCATCGCCGAGTCCACCGGCAAGGACGGCACGGGCATCCTCCCCGTCGTCCTCGGCACGCTGGCCCCCGAGCTCTCGGAGGACCTGCCCGACGTGCAGGTCGTCCGCCTGGTCGAGGACGCCACGGCGCTGCACCTGTTCCCGCGCGACCGCCACGAGGGCGAGATCCTCCTCTCCGGCTCGCTCGGCGCTCAGATGCTGACGTGGGAGTACGCCGTCGCCGTCGCGGGTCGCCTCCTGGGCATCAACCCGTTCGACCAGCCCGACGTCGAGTCGGCGAAGGTCGCGACCCGGGCCCTGCTCGAGAAGCGCCCCGAGCCCGAGGCGCCCGCGTTCACCGACGCGGGCATCGAGGTCACCGGCAGCAGCAGCGTCACCGAGGGCGTCTCGACCGTCGCCGCCGCTGTCGACCGCCTCCTCGCGCAGCTGGGCGACGGCGGCTACGTCTCGATCCAGGCGTACGTCGACCGCCTCGCGCTCCCGCAGCTCGAGGGCGTGCGCGACCTCCTCGCCGCGCAGGCCCAGCGCCCCGTCACCTTCGGGTGGGGCCCGCGCTTCCTGCACTCGACCGGGCAGTACCACAAGGGAGGGGCGCCGACCGGCGTGTTCCTCCAGATCACCGAGCGCTCCGACGTGGACCTCGAGATCCCGGACAGCCCGTTCACCTTCGGCCAGCTCATCCTGGCGCAGGCCGCCGGCGACGCGAGCGTGCTCGCCGAGCACGGCCGGCCGGTGCTGACCCTCACGCTGACCGACCCCGAGGCCGACCTCGAGGCGCTCTTCGAGGCCCTCAACACCTGATCCGACGGGCACGCCGCCGCTGCGCTCTCGAGCGCGCGGCGGCGTGCCCGCGGTCGTCCCGCGACCACTTCCCGGGGCAGCAGCCGGGCCCGCCCGCTCCTCCCCCTCCCTCACCGATAGCAGTGCGCCGGTCCCACCGGCACACAGAAGGACACTGCACATGTCTGTGGACATCACCCCCGAGTTCAATCCGCTGAGGTTGAGCTTCGACCGCCGGTTGAACCGGATCGCCGGGCCCAGCGGCCTCGTCATCTTCGGCGTGACCGGCGACCTCTCCCGCAAGAAGCTCATGCCCGCGGTCTACGATCTCGCCAACCGCGGCCTCCTGCCTCCCGGCTTCGCCCTCGTCGGATTCGCCCGGCGCGACTGGGACGACCAGGACTTCGAGCAGGTCGTCCACGACTCCGTGAAGAAGCACGCCCGCACCGAGTTCCACGAGGAGGTCTGGGCGCAGCTCGCGCAGGGCATCCGGTTCGTGCAGGGCGAGTTCGACGACCCCGAGGCGTTCGCCCGCCTGAAGACGACCGTCGACGACCTCGACCGCGAGCGCGGCACGAACGGCAACTTCGCCTTCTACCTCTCGATCCCCCCGAAGTCCTTCCCGCAGGTCACCGAGCAGCTGCGCAGCTCCGGCCTCGCCGAGCAGAAGGACGGCCAGTGGCGCCGCGTCGTCATCGAGAAGCCGTTCGGCAGCGACCTGAAGACGGCTCGCGAGCTGAACGACGTCGTCGAGTCGGTCTTCCCGCCCGACTCCGTCTTCCGGATCGACCACTACCTCGGCAAGGAGACGGTCCAGAACATCCTGGCCCTCCGCTTCGCCAACATGATGTACGAGCCGCTCTGGAACTCGAACTACGTCGACCACGTGCAGATCACCATGGCCGAGGACATCGGCGTGGGCGGGCGCGCGGGCTACTACGACGGCATCGGAGCGGCGCGCGACGTCATCCAGAACCACCTGCTGCAGCTGCTCGCCCTGACCGCCATGGAGGAGCCGATCTCGTTCGACGCGGCCGACCTCCGTGCGGAGAAGGAGAAGGTCCTCGCGGCCGTCCGCCTCCCCGCCGACCTCTCCACCGCGACCGCCCGCGGGCAGTACGCCGGCGGCTGGCAGGGCGGCGAGAAGGTGCTCGGCTTCCTCGAGGAGGACGGCATGAGCCCCACCTCGACCACCGAGACCTACGCCGCCATGCGCCTGGACATCGGCACCCGACGCTGGGCCGGCGTGCCGTTCTACCTGCGGGCCGGCAAGCGCCTCGGCCGCCGCGTCACCGAGATCGCGGTCGTGTTCAAGCGGGCACCGAAGCAGCTCTTCGCCGAGAGCCAGACCACGTCGCTGGGCCAGAACGCGCTCGTCATCCGGGTCCAGCCCGACGAGGGCGTCACCATGCGCTTCGGCTCGAAGGTGCCCGGCGCCGGCATGCAGGTGCGCGACGTGACGATGGACTTCGGCTACGGCCACGCGTTCACCGAGGCGAGTCCCGAGGCCTACGAGCGTCTCATCCTCGACGTCCTCCTGGGCGAGCCGCCGCTCTTCCCCCGGCACGAGGAGGTCGAGCTGTCCTGGAAGATCCTCGACCCGATCGAGGAGTTCTGGGCCACGCAGGGCCAGCCCGAGCAGTACCGCCCCGGAACCTGGGGCCCCGATTCCGCCGACGAGCTCCTCGCCCGCGACGGCCGCACCTGGAGGCGTCCATGATCGTCGATCTGCCCGACACCACGACGAGCGAGGTCTCGAAGACCCTCGTCAAGATCCGCGAGGAGGGCGGCGCCGTCGCCCTCGGCCGCGTCCTCACCCTCATCATCGCGACCTCCCGGGGTCACGAGGAGGAGGCCATCGAAGCCGCGAACGACGCGTCCCGCGAGCACCCGATGCGCGTCATCGTGGTCTCGAAAGACGACGGCACCACCACGGTCCCGGTCGACGCGACGGCGCGGGTCGACGCGCAGATCCGGGTCGGAGGCGACGCCGGCGCGAGCGAGGTCGTCGTGCTCCGTCCCTACGGGGACGCGGCCGAGGACGAGGAGAGCCTGGTCACGGGCCTGCTCCTCCCCGACGCCCCCGTCGTGGCCTGGTGGCCGAACAGCGCTCCGGACAACGCCTCCGCGTCCCCGATCGGCCGGATCGCCACCCGGCGGATCACCGACGCGTCGGCCCAGTCGAACCCGGCGGAGGCGCTGCACCACCTCGCCTCCACCTATGCCCCCGGCGACACCGACTTCGCCTGGACCCGCCTCACCCTCTGGCGCGCGCAGCTCGCAGCCGTGCTCGACCAGCCGCCCTACGAGCCGATCACGGCCGTCGAGGTCTCGGGCGCGCCCGACTCCCCCTCGACGATCCTGCTCGCCGCCTGGCTGCAGCTCGAGCTCGACATCCCCGTCGACCACGAGCTCACGATCAGCGCCACCGGGTCCAGCGGGATCCACGGCGTGCGGCTCATCCGCGACTCCGGAGTGATCGAGCTCGAGCGCTCGGTGCCCAACGTCGCGACGCTCACGCAGCCCGATCAGCCGGTCCACGACATCTCGCTCCCCCGCCGCAGCCTCCGGGACTGCCTGGCGGAGGAGCTGCGCCGGCTCGACCCGGATGACCTGTACGGTGAAGTGATCTCGCGCGGGGTCGACATGCTCACTGAGAAGGCCGAGGCCCGCAGCGCCTCCTGAGGCGTGGGCGCCCGTCCAGGGCGCCCACGCCTCAGAGCTTCCCGACACGGAGCCGAACCCCGCCGATCGGCACCCGAACCCGAAGGAGTCCCCTGAGATGACCACCGAACGCCGCGTGCTGGTCCACCGCGACAAGCAGACCCTCGCCGGCTCGGTCGCCGCCCGGTTCCTCACCAAGACGATCGACGTCCTCGACGACCTGGGTTCGGCGAACGTCGTGCTCACCGGAGGGACGATGGGAGCCGCCACGCTCAAGGAGATCGGCTCCTCCTCCGCCGCCGGCAACGTGGACTGGTCGCGCGTGCACTTCTGGTGGGGCGATGAGCGCTGGGTGCCCCGCGGCCACGAGGACCGCAACGACGTCCAGGCGGGGGACCTCTTCAGCGTCCTCGACGTGCCGGCGGCGAACGTGCACTCTTACCCGGCCTCGGACGAGGGTCTGGACCTCGACGGCGCCGCCGCTGCCTACGACGCGGAGCTGCGCGAGCACGCCTCCGAGGGGCGCGACTACCCGCGCTTCGACATCACCTTCCTCGGTGTCGGGCCGGACGGGCACATCGCGTCGCTGTTCCCCGAGCGCTCCGCGATCCGCTCCACGACTCCCGGCGTCCTCGCCGTACGCAACTCGCCGAAGCCGCCGCCGGAGCGCCTCACCCTCACGCTGCCGCTGATCAACCAGTCGGACCGCATCTGGATGGTGCTCGCCGGCGCCGACAAGGCCTCGGCCCTGGGCCTCGCGCTCGCGGGTGCCAGCACGAACGAGGTGCCCGCGTCGGGCGCGTTCGGTCGCAAGCGCACGGTGTTCTTCGTCGACCAGGAGGCTGCGGCCGAGGTCCCCGAGTCGCTCATCGCTCCGAGCTACTGAGGCCGGTCCGGAAACGACGGAAGGCCCGTCCCCAGAGGGGGCGGGCCTTCCGTCGTTCGTCGTGCGGTGAGGATCAGGACGGGGTCGCGGTGCCTCGTCGGGCGCGCAGCTGCTGCAGCGCCTCCTCGAGGAGCTGAGCCGCCTCGGCCTCGGTGCGGCGCTCCTTCACGTAGGCGAGGTGCGTCTTGTAGGGCTCGGTCTTCGCGACCTGGGGCGGGTTCGCCCGGTCGCGGCCCGCGGGGAGACCGGACTGCGGGGAGTCGATCACCTCGGGTATCTCGTCCTCGGGGAGGGCCGCCGAGAAGTGGCGCACCGTCTCATTGCCGAGAGCGTCCCAGTAGGAGACCGCGACGCGCTCCGCGTGGAAGCCCCGGTCCTGCTCGCCCATGGGTCCTGCGCCGACGCGCGAACCGCGGATTGCACTGCCGCCTGATGCCATTGCGAGTACCCCTATGCTCCGGTGGTGAACTTGGTGATGAGTCCGAGCACCACGATGCAGGCCAGCCAGACGACGCCCAGGATCACGGTGATGCGGTTGAGGTTGCGCTCGGCGACGCCCGACGCGCCGAGGTTGGAGGTGACTCCGCCCCCGAACATGTCGGACAGACCGCCGCCGCGCCCCTTGTGGAGCAGGATCAGCATGGTGAGCAG
The DNA here is from genome assembly GCF_002931705.1 of Rathayibacter sp. AY1C5. Taxonomy (NCBI): domain Bacteria; kingdom Bacillati; phylum Actinomycetota; class Actinomycetes; order Micrococcales; family Microbacteriaceae; genus Rathayibacter; species Rathayibacter sp. AY1C5. The sequence continues at coordinate 62,527 of NZ_PSWD01000014.1, read as the reverse complement.
GAGGCTCGTGATGCCCAGGATGACCTGGAGCACGACCTGGAGGATGTCCACGCGGTACCTTTCGAAGTTCTGGCGCGTTGCGCGCCCCGACGAGTATAACGGCGCCTGCGAATCCGCGAGGAATGCGTCGTCCCGTGTTCGGGGCGATGTATACGAGTGTCCGTCGAGGGGCGGAGCGGGTGGCCTCGTCGCGGTGCCCTCGACAACCTCTTCAGTCGCCGGACCGCGAGCCTGTGATCCACGTACCAGCGGACCGATCGAGCCGAACGCGCCACTCTCTCGGAGAGCACCCCGCGACGAGCCGACAGCACCGCACCGGCCAACGCGCGAAGCCGGTGTGGGATCTTCCGAGGCGAACCGGTGATCCGCGTTCCAGCGGATCGACGTAGCCGGACGCATCCCGCTCTCGGAACCGCGCCCCGTCGCGAAGCCGACCGCGCCACGCCGCGCAGGGAGCGGCGTGGACGACGAGAGGGCGGGCCCGATGGGCCCGCCCTCTCGTCGCAGCAACTCAGACCCCGACGTGGTTCCGGAATCGTGCGATCGCCGCGAACTCGTCGACCTGGAGGCTGGCGCCTCCGACGAGTGCTCCGTCGACGTCGGGCTCGCGCATGAAGCCGGCGATGTTTCCGGACTTCACGGAGCCGCCGTAGAGGATGCGGGTCTTCGCGGCGGTGTCGGCGCCGAGGACGTCGGCGACGACTCCGCGGAGCGCCTTGCAGACCTGCTGGGCCTGCTCGGGCGTCGCGGCCTGTCCGGAGCCGATGGCCCAGACCGGCTCGTAGGCGACGACGAGGTCGGCGTCCGCGGGGAGGCCGGTGAGGGCCTCCTTCAGCTGGGCGACCGGCACGGCCGACGGGCCGTGCTTCTCGAGGTCCTCCGCGGTCTCGCCGACGCAGATGATCGGAGCGACGCCGTGATTGACGGCCGCGGCCGACTTGGCGGCGATGTCCGCGTCCGTCTCGCCGTGGAGCGTGCGACGCTCCGAGTGGCCGACGATCACGTAGTCGCAGTCGAGCTGCTTCAGGAACTGGCCCGAGATCTCACCGGTGTAGGCGCCGCTGTCGAACTTCGAGACGTCCTGCGCGCCGTACTTGAGCGGCAGCTTGTCCGAGTCGACGAGGATCTGCACGGGCCGGAGGTCCGTGAAGGGCGGGAACACCGCGACCTCGACACCGTCGAAGTCGTGGTCGGCGTCCTTGAGGCTCCACGCCAGCTTCTGCACGAAGGCGATGGCCTGGAGGTGGTCCAGGTTCATCTTCCAGTTGCCGGCGATGAGCGGGGTGCGGGCGGCGGTGTCTACCATCCGAGGACCTCCAGTCCGGGGAGGCGCTTGCCCTCGAGGAATTCGAGGCTCGCTCCGCCTCCCGTCGAGATGTGGCCGAACTGGTCGTCGCGGAACCCGAGGGCGCGGACGGCCGCGGCGGAGTCGCCTCCGCCGACGACGCTGAGGCCGTCGACCTCGGTGAGCGCCTGCGCGACGGTCTTGGTGCCCGCCGCGAACGGCTCGAGCTCGAAGACGCCCATGGGGCCGTTCCAGAACACCGTCTCGGACGCCGCGATGATCTCGGCGAAGTGCGCGGCGGTGTCCGGTCCGATGTCCAGGCCGAGGCCCTTCTCACCGAAGGGCGTGCCCTCGATCGCGTCGGCCGAGGCGACCTGGTACTCGGCGTCGGGGCCGAACTCCGACGCCACGACGACGTCCGTCGGCAGGACGATCTCCACGCCCAGCTCCTTCGCCTTCGCGAGGTAGCCGAGCACGGTGTCGACCTGGTCCGCCTCCAGCAGGCTGGCGCCGACCTCGTGGCCCTGGGCCTTGAGGAAGGTGAACAGCATTCCGCCGCCGATGAGGATCGAGTCGACCTTCGGCAGCAGGTGCTCGATCACGCCGAGCTTGTCCGAGACCTTCGAGCCGCCGAGGACGACCGCGTAGGGGCGCTCGGGCTTCTCGGTGAGCCGCTCCAGCACCTCGAGCTCGGCCGCGATCAGCGTGCCGGCGGCGCTGGGGAGAAGCTCGGCGAGCTCGTAGACGCTCGCCTGCTTGCGGTGCACGACGCCGAACCCGTCGGAGACGAAGGCGTCGCCGTAGGCGGCCAGCTTCTCGGCGAAGGTGCGGCGCTCGGCTTCGTCCTTGCTCGTCTCGCCGGCGTTGAACCGGAGGTTCTCGAGGACGACGACCTGGCCGTCCTCGAGGGCGTCGACGGCGGCCGAGGCCGCCTCCCCGACGGTGTCCTCGGCGAAGGCCACCGGAGCGTCGAGCAGCTCGCCGAGGCGGGCGGCGACGGGAGCGAGGCTGTACTTCGCCTCGGGCTTCCCCTCGGGGCGCCCGAGGTGGCTCACGACCACGACTCGGGCGCCCTCGGAAACCAGACGCTGGAGCGTGGGCACCGACGCGCGCACGCGGCCGTCGTCCGTGATCGTTCCGTCCTTCAGGGGGACGTTCAGATCGCAGCGGACGACGACGCGCTTGCCTGCGAGGGAGCCCAGTGAGTCCAGAGTGCGGAGCGTCACTGCGCGCAGCCCTTAGAGCTTGCCGGCGACGAACTCGGTGACGTCGACGAGGCGGTTGGAGTAGCCCCACTCGTTGTCGTACCAGGAGGCGACCTTGACCTGGCTGCCGATGACCTTCGTGAGGCCCGCGTCGAAGATCGACGAGTGCGGGTCGGTCACGATGTCGCTCGAGACGATCGGGTCCTCGGTGTACTTGAGGATGCCCTTGAGGTCTCCCTCGGAGGCCGCCTTGTACGCCGCGTTGATCTCCTCGACGGTGGCGGGCTTCGTCAGCTCGACGGTGAGGTCGGTGATCGAGCCGGTCGGGACCGGGACGCGGAGGGCGTAGCCGTCGAGCTTGCCGACGAGCTCCGGGATGACCAGGCCGAGCGCCTTGGCGGCACCGGTCGAGGTCGGGATGATGTTGACGGCGGCAGCGCGGGCGCGACGCAGGTCGCTGTGCGGGCCGTCCTGGAGGTTCTGGTCGGCGGTGTACGCGTGGACCGTGGTCATCAGGCCGCGCTCGATGCCGAAGTTGTCGAGCAGCACCTTGGCGAGCGGCGCGAGGCAGTTCGTGGTGCAGGACGCGTTCGAGATGATGTCGTGCGTCGCGGGGTCGTAGGTGTTCTCGTTCACGCCGAGGACCAGGGTCGCGACGTCGCTGCCCGTGGCGGGAGCGGAGACGATGACCTTCTTGGCACCCGCGGTGATGTGCTTGCGCGCGTCCTCCGACTTGGTGAAGCGGCCGGTCGACTCGATGACGACGTCGACTCCCAGCTCGCCCCAGGGGAGGTTCGCGGGGTCGCGCTCCTCGAGGACGATGATCGGCTTGCCGTTGACGACGATGCGGTCGCCGTCGAGCTCGACGGTCGCGTCGAGGCGTCCCGTGATGGAGTCGTACTTCAGGAGGTGCGCGAGGGCCTTGTTGTCGGTGAGGTCGTTGACCGCGACGATCTCGAGGTCGCTGCCCTTGGCGAGGGCTGCACGGAAGAAGTTACGGCCGATACGGCCGAAGCCGTTGATGCCGATCTTGACGGACACAGATATCTCCTGGTGAGGAAAGGCACCTCGACGGTGCAGTGGAGGGGTGGAAGCCGACGACAGGGCGTCCCGGACGCGGGGCCCGGGACGCCGAGATCGCTACGACAGTAGCAGCAGGCCCGAAGTCTTCTCGCGGGCCTTCTCGAAGCGCGCGGAGACGTCGGCCCAGTTCACGATGTTCCAGAACGCCTTGACGTAGTCGGCCTTCACGTTGACGTAGTCGAGGTAGAAGGCGTGCTCCCACATGTCGAGGAGGAGGACCGGAACGGTCGCCGCGGCGAGGTTGCCCTGGTGGTCGTAGAGCTGCTCGATGATGAGCTTCTCGCCGAGCGAGTCCCAGGCGAGGATCGACCAGCCGGAGCCCTGGATGCCGAGGGCCGAGGCGGTGAAGTGGGCGCGGAACTTGTCGAACGACCCGAAGTTGTCGTCGATGGCCGCGGCGAGCTCGCCGACGGGCTTGTCGCCGCCGTCCGGCGAGAGGTTGTTCCAGAACACGGTGTGGTTCACGTGACCGGCGAGGTTGAAGGCGAGGTCCTTCTGGAGCTTGTTCACGTTCGCGAGGTTCTCGCTGTCGCGAGCCTCCTGCAGCGAGGCGAGGGCGGTGTTCGCCCCGGCCACGTACGTCGCGTGGTGCTTGTCGTGGTGGAGCTCCATGATCCGCCCACTGATGTTCGGCTCGAGGGCCGAGTAGTCGTAGGGCAGTTCGGCGAGCGTGTAGTCAGCCATGTGCGATCTCCTGTTCGTGGTCGTCGCTCCCGTGCGACCCGCCGGCGTCTCGGCGTCCTCCGCGAGGCGGAGGAGGAGGGCCGGGAGTGTCCTGAGCGACCCGATCAGTCTAGCGAGGGGGCCCCACCGCGTTCGGAGGGCTTGCGTTGTTCGACCAGGAGACACTCAGCGTTCGCCGGGCGGGGCGCGCCGTGCGGCCGGGCCTACAGGTCCTGCAGCTCGGCCGGGAGGTTCGCGTCGGTGCCCGGGATGTCGAGGTCGGACGCGCGCTTGTCGGCCATCGCGAGGAGGCGGCGGATGCGGCCGGCGACGGCGTCCTTCGTCATCGGCGGATCGGCGTGGTGGCCGAGCTCGTCGAGGCTCGCGTCGCGGTGGGCGAGGCGCAGGCGCCCGGCGTAGCGGAGGTGCTCGGGGATGTCGTCGCCCAGGATCTCCATCGCGCGCTCGACGCGGGCGCACGCCGCGACGGCGGCCTGGGCGGAGCGGCGGAGGTTCGCGTCGTCGAAGTTGACGAGTCGGTTCGCGGTCGCCCGCACCTCGCGGCGCTGGCGCAGCTCCTTCCAGCTCGCGACGGTCGCGGTCGCGCCCATCAGGGTGAGCATCGCGCTGATGCTCTCGCCGTCGCGGATGACGACCCGGTGGACGCCGCGCACCTCGCGGGACTTGGCCTGGACGCCCAGGCGTCCGGCGGCTCCGACGATCGCCATGGCCGCCTCGTTGCCGGGGCAGACGATCTCGAGCGCCGCGGAGCGGCCCGGGTCGGTCAGCGAGCCCTGGGCGAGGAAGGCGCCGCGCCACAGGGCGGCGAGCTCCTCGCGGGAGCCGGTCGTGAGGCGGTTGGGCAGGCCGCGGACGGGCCGGCCCCGCTGGTCGAGGAGGCCGGTCTGCCGGGCGAGGGTGTCCCCGCCCTCGACGACGCGCACCAGCCAGCTCGTGGTCCTCCGGGATCCGCCGGCCGAGACGATGCTGCCCTCGCTGCGGACGCCGTACAGCTCGGCGAGGTCGCGGCGCACGCGGGTCGCGAGCGGGGCGGAGTCGAGCTCGACCTCGACCGCGAGGCGGTTGGAGATGATGTGCAGTCCTCCGGAGAAGCGGAGGATGGTCGCCAGTTCGGCGGCACGGACGGTGTTCTTGCGCGAGACGATCGCGACCAGTTCGCCCTTGACGTCTGCGGTGAGGGCCACGGAGTCTTCCTTACGTCGGGTGCGCGGCTGAGCGCGCGGGGATCATTCTCGGCCGAGGTCGCGGTGCGCCACGTTGACGGCGACGCCCGGCAGCTCGGCCAGACGGGCCGCGACACGGCCCGCGACCGCGACGGAGCGGTGCTTGCCTCCCGTGCAGCCGATCGCGATGGTCGCGTGGCGCTTGTTCTCGCGCTGGTAGCCGTCGAGCACGGGGCGCAGGGCCCGGGAGTAGGAGTCGATGAACTCCTCGGCGCCCTGCTGGGCCAGCACGTAGTCTCTCACCTCTTCGTCGAGACCCGTGTGCGGACGCAGCTCCGGGATCCAGTACGGGTTCGGCAGGAACCGCGCGTCGGCCACCATGTCGGCGTCCGTCGGCAGCCCGTACTTGAAGCCGAAGCTCATCACCGTGACCTGGAGGCCCGCGCGGCCGGCCTCGGCGAAGCGCTCGGTGATGCTGGTGGCCAGCTGGTGGATGTTGAGGTCCGAGGTGTCGATGACGATGTCGGCCGACTCCCGCAGCTGAGCGAGGCGCGTCCGCTCGGCGGAGATGCCGTCGAGGAGGGTCCCCCGGCCCTGCAGCGGGTGCGGACGGCGCACCTGCTCGAAGCGGCGGACGAGCGCGGCGTCGGTGGCCTCGAGGAACACCACTCGGAGGTCGACCCCGGCGCGCAGCTCGCGGACGATGTCGCCGAGGTCCTCGAAGAAGTCGCGTCCGCGGACGTCGACGACCGCTGCGATCTTCGGCAGCGTGTCCCCTGCACGCTGCGCCAGGTCGACCAGCGGGCGCAGCATCTGCGGCGGCAGGTTGTCGACGACGTACCAGCCGAGGTCCTCCAGCGCGTTCGCGGCCGTGGACCGGCCCGCTCCGGACATCCCCGTGACGATCAGCACGTCCTGCTGCTCGCTCTCCGTGCTCATGCGCTCTCCGTGCTCGTGTCTGCTCGTGTCCTCGGTGCCGGGCACCGGCCGCTCTCCCCCGGAGCGCGGGCCTCCAGCCTAAGGCGTGCCCCCGACGGCGAACCCGTCCGGATGCAGGTGCGCGTGGATCGCGCCCGCCAGCGTCGGGCCGATGCCCTTGACCTCGGCGATCTCGGCCTCGCCCGCCTCGCGGAGCCGGGCGACGGATCCGAAGTGCTTCAGCAGGTCGCGAACTCGCGTGCCTCCGAGCCCGGGCACCTCGGCCAGCTGCGACGAGATGTCGCGCTTGCGACGCGTCCTCTGGTGGGTGATCGCGAAGCGGTGCGCCTCGTCGCGGATGCGCTGGAAGAGGAAGAGCGCATCGCTGTTGCGCGGCAGGATGACGGGGAAGTCGGAGTCCGGCAGCCAGATCTCCTCGAGGCGCTTGGCGATCCCGCAGAGGGTGATGCCGGTCACCCCGGACTCGTCGAGCGCGCGCTGCGCGGCTGCGACCTGCGGCTGGCCGCCGTCGACGATCAGCAGCTGCGGGGGGTACGAGAACTTGCGCCGCTTGGCCTCGCCGGTCTCGGGGTCGACCGCCGCGGGCTCGACCGGCTCGCGGAGGTACGCGAGGCGGCGGGTGAGCACCTGGTGCAGCGACTCGGTGTCGTCCGTCGACTCCGCGATGGAGAACCGCCGGTACTGGTCCTTCCGCGCGAGCCCGTCCTCGAAGACCACCATCGAGGCGACGATGTTGGTGCCGCTGAGGTGGGAGACGTCGTAGCACTCCATCCGGAGCGGCGCCTCGCTCATGCCGAGGGCGTCGCGGATGTCCTCCAGGGCCTGCGTCCGAGCGGTGAAGTCGGCGGAGCGGCGGGTCTTGTAGAGCATCAGCGAGTGCTTCGCGTTCTGCGTCGCCGTCTCGAGGAGGGCGGCCTTGTCTCCGCGCTGGGCCGCTCGGAGGCGCACGTTCGTGCCGCGCAGTCCGCTCAGCCACTCCTCGAGCGCCTCGGTGTCCTCGGGCAGCTCCGGCACGACGACCTCCCGGGGCGGGACGTCGCCGGTCTCGTAGGCGGCCTGGAGGGCCGTGTCGACGAGCTCCGCCGTGCTCATGTCGAGCTCCTTGTCGACGACCCAGCCCCGCTCGCCGCGGATGCGCCCGCCGCGGACCCGGAACTGCTGCACGGAGGCGGCGAGCTCGTCGTGGACGATCGCGTAGAGGTCGACGTCCACGTTGTCCTTGAGCACGACCGCGCTCTTGGCGAGGACCGCGTCGAGGGCGGCGGCCTGATCGCGCAGCTTGCCGGCGCGCTCGTACTCCATCGCCGCGGCGGCCTCGCGCATCTCCTTCTCGAGCTCGCCGATCATCCGGCGGTCGTGGCTGCCCATGAAGGCGACGAAGCGGTCGACCATCTCGCGGTGCTCGGCGAAGGTGACACGGTGGGAGCAGGGCCCGCCGCAGCGGCCGATCTGCGACGCGAAGCAGGGCTTGCCGCTCTGCATGGCGCGCTTGTAGTTGGAGTCGTTGCAGGTCCTGATCGGGAACGCCTTGATCATCAGGTCGATCGTCTCGTGGATCGCCCAGATCTTCGGGTAGGGCCCGAAGTAGCGGGCCTTCCTGATCTTGGCGTTCCGCGTGACCATCACCCGCGGGGCCTCGTCGCCGAGCGTCACCGCCATGTAGGGGTAGGACTTGTCGTCGCGGAACTTGACGTTGAAGGGGGGATCGAACTCGTTGATCCAGGTGAACTCGAGCTGCAGGGCCTCGACGTCGGTGCCGACGACGGTCCACTCGACCCCGGAGGCCGAGGTGACCATCCGCCGGGTGCGCTCGTGCAGGCTCGGCAGCGGGGCGAAGTAGTTGCTCAGCCGCGCGCGGAGGTTCTTGGCCTTGCCCACGTAGAGCACCCGCCCCCGGGCGTCCGTGAAGCGGTACACGCCGGGGAGGGTCGGGATCTCACCCGGCTTCGGCCGGAAGTCGACTGTCTGCGCCATGCCTCTCGCTCGCGTCAGCCGAGGATCTCGGCGAGGAACATGCCGGTGTGGCTGCCCTCGACCTTCGCCACGTGCTCGGGGGTGCCCACCGCGACCACCTGTCCGCCGCCGGCGCCGCCCTCGGGACCCATGTCGATCAGCCAGTCGGCGGACTTGATGACGTCGAGGTTGTGCTCGATGGTGATCACCGTGTTGCCCTTGTCGACCAGGCCGTTGAGGACGAGGAGGAGCTTGCGGACGTCCTCGAAGTGCAGGCCCGTCGTCGGCTCGTCGAGCACGTAGACGCTGCGGCCGTTGGAGCGGCGCTGGAGCTCGGTGGCCAGCTTGACGCGCTGCGCCTCGCCGCCGGAGAGCGTGGTCGCGCTCTGGCCGAGGCGGACGTAGCCGAGGCCCACCTCCACCAGCGTGCGGAGGAAGCGGTGGATCGCCGTGATCGGCTCGAAGAAGTCGGCCGCCTCGGCGATCGGCATGTCGAGCACCTCGGCGATGTTCTTGCCCTTGTAGTGCACGGTCAGGGTGTCGCGGTTGTAGCGCGCTCCCCCGCAGACCTCGCACGCCACGTAGACGTCGGGCAGGAAGTTCATCTCGATCTTGATGGTGCCGTCGCCCGAGCAGGCCTCGCAACGGCCGCCCTTGACGTTGAAGCTGAAGCGGCCGGGCAGGTACCCCCGCGCCTTCGCCTCGGTGGTCTCGGCGAAGAGGTTGCGGATGCGGTCGAACACGCCCGTGTAGGTGGCGGGGTTCGAGCGCGGCGTGCGGCCGATCGGGTTCTGGTCGACGTGCACGACCTTGTCGAGGTTCTCGAGGCCGGTGACGCGCGTGTGCTTGCCCGGCACCTTGCGGGCGCCGTTGAGCTGGTTGGCGAGCACGCGGTAGAGGATGTCGTTCACGAGGGTGCTCTTGCCGGAGCCGGAGACCCCGGTGACCGCGACGAACGTGCCGAGCGGGAACTCCGCGTCGACCTTGCGGAGATTGTTGGCGTTCGCCCCGACGACCTTGATCATCCGCTTGCGGTCGATCTTCCGCCGCTTCTTCGGGACCTCGATCGCCTTGCGGCCCGAGACGTAGTCGCCGGTCAGCGAGTGGGTGTTCTCGAGCAGCGACTCGTAGGAGCCGGAGTGCACGACCTTGCCGCCGTTGACCCCGGCGCCCGGGCCGATGTCGACGATCCAGTCGGCGGTGCGGATGGTGTCCTCGTCGTGCTCGACCACGATCAGCGTGTTGCCCAGGTCGCGCAGCTTGATGAGGGTGTCGATCAGGCGGCGGTTGTCGCGCTGGTGCAGGCCGATGCTCGGCTCGTCGAGCACGTAGAGCACGCCGGTCAGCCCGGAGCCGATCTGGGTCGCCAGGCGGATGCGCTGCGCCTCGCCGCCCGACAGGGAGGCGGCGGCGCGCGAGAGGTTGAGGTAGTTGAGCCCGACCTCGATGAGGAAGTCGATGCGCGCGCGGATCTCGCGCAGCACCTGCGCGGCGATGTGCGCCTCGCGGTCGGTCAGCTCGAGCCGGCTCATGAAGTCCTGGGCGTCGCCGAGGCTGAGGTCGGCCACGTCCGCGATGCTCGCCCCGTGCACGAGCACGGCGAGCACCTCGGGCTTGAGGCGGGAGCCCTTGCACACGGGGCAGGGCACCTCGCGGAGGAACTCGGACCAGCGGGTGCGCTGGACGTCGGTCTCGGCCTGGACGAACTGGCGCTCGATGTAGGGCACGACGCCCTCGAAGCCCGAGGTGTAGCTCATCTCGCGGCCGTAGCGGTTCTTCCACTTGACCTTGACCTCGAAGTTGTCGCCGTGGAGGACGGCCTGCTGCACCTCGGTGCTGAGGCGCTTCCACGGGGTGGTGAGCGTGAAGCCGAGGTCGCGGGAGAGGCCGTCGAGCAGCTTCTCGTAGTACTGGAACAAGCCCTTGCCCTGGGTGGTCCAGGGGATGATGACGCCCTCGGCGATGCTCAGGTCGGGGTCGCCGAGCAGCAGCTCGTCGTCGACCGACATGCGCGTGCCGAGGCCCGAGCACTCCGGGCAGGCGCCGAAGGGCGCGTTGAAGGAGAAGGTCCGCGGCTCGATCTCGGTCAGCGAGATCGGGTGGTTGTTGGGGCAGGACAGCTTCTCGGAGTAGGTGGTCCAGGCGCCATCGCCCTCGCCGTCGACGTAGTTGATCTGCACGATGCCGTCGGTGAGCCGCAGGGCCGTCTCGAGCGAGTCGGTGAGGCGCCCGAGGATGTCGGGGCCGGCCACGAGCCGGTCGACCACGACGGAGATGTCGTGCTTGTACTGCTTCTTGAGCACCGGCGGCTCGCTCAGCTGGACGAGCTTCCCGTCCACCATGGCGCGGGAGTAGCCGCCCGCGGTCAGCTCCTTGAAGAGGTCGACGAACTCGCCCTTCTTCTGGGAGACGACGGGGCTGAGGATCTGGTAGCGGGTACCGGTCTCGAGCTCCATCAGCTGGTCGGCGATCTGCTGCACGGTCTGCGCGGAGATCCGCTCGCTGCAGATGGGGCAGTGCGGGACGCCGATGCGCGCCCACAGCAGACGCATGTAGTCGAAGATCTCGGTGATCGTGCCGACGGTCGAGCGCGGGTTGCGGTTCGTCGACTTCTGGTCGATCGAGACCGCGGGGCTGAGGCCCTCGATGAAGTCGACGTCCGGCCGGTCCACCTGCCCGAGGAACTGGCGGGCGTACGCGGAGAGGGACTCGACGTAGCGCCGCTGGCCCTCCGCGAAGATCGTGTCGAAGGCCAGGGAGGACTTGCCCGAGCCCGAGAGACCGGTGAACACCACCATCGAGTCGCGCGGGATCTCGAGGTCGACGTTCTGCAGGTTGTGCACCCGCGCGCCGCTCACCACCAGCTTCGAGGACGACTCGTCGAGCGAGGAGACGAAGCGGTGGAAGGAGGGAGAGGGGGTGGAGGAGGGGTCCGTAACGGCGTTCAGGATCGACACTCCGAAAGTGTATGCGGAGCCACCGACATCGCCCGTGCCGTTCGCTGGGCGCTGATCCGCGGGCCCCTCCCCTTGCGGATCAGCGCCCCCGATCAGGACAGGTGCCCGGCCTTCTCCATCTGGCGGAGCTCGCGCTTGAGCTCCTGGACCTCGTCCCGCAGCCGGGCCGCGAGCTCGAACTTGAGCTCGCCCGCCGCCTGGAGCATCTGCCCGTTGAGGTCGGAGATGATCGCCTCGAGGTCGTTGCCGCCGTTCGCGGCGAGACCCTGACGGCGCAGGTTCGGCGTCGGGCTCGTCTTCTTGGCGTCGCGCCCGGCGAGCAGCTTGGCGGTGTCGGCCCCCTCGCGGGCGAGGGCGTCGGTGATGTCGGCGATCTTCTTCCGCAGCGGCGTCGGGTCGATGCCGTGGTCGAGGTTGTAGGCGACCTGCTTCTCGCGTCGGCGGTCGGTCTCGTCGATCGCGAGCCGCATCGAGTCCGTCACCTTGTCGGCGTACATGTGGACCTCGCCCGAGACGTTGCGCGCCGCACGGCCGATCGTCTGGATGAGCGACGTGGACGAGCGGAGGAAGCCCTCCTTGTCGGCGTCGAGGATCGCCACAAGCGAGACCTCGGGCAGGTCGAGCCCCTCGCGCAGCAGGTTGATGCCGACCAGGACGTCGTACACGCCCGCTCGCAGCTCCGAGAGGAGCTCGACGCGCCTCAGGGTGTCGACGTCGGAGTGCAGGTAGCGGACCCGGACGCCGGCCTCCGTGAGGAAGTCGGTGAGCTCCTCGGCCATGCGCTTCGTCAGCGTCGTGACGAGCACGCGCTCGTCGCGCTCGGTGCGGCGCTTGATCTCCTCGAGCAGGTCGTCGATCTGGCCCTTCGTCGGCTTGACGACGATCTCGGGGTCGATCAGGCCGGTCGGGCGGATGATCTGCTCGACGATGCCGTCGGCGATGCCCATCTCGTAGCGGCCCGGGGTCGCCGAGAGGTAGACGGTCTGACCGACGCGCGACTTGAACTCCTCCCACTTCAGGGGCCGGTTGTCCATCGCCGAGGGCAGGCGGAAGCCGTGCTCGACCAGCGTGCGCTTGCGGGACGCGTCGCCCTCGTACATCGCACCGATCTGCGGCACCGTCACGTGCGACTCGTCGATCACGACGAGGAAGTCGTCCGGGAAGTAGTCGAGCAGGCAGTGCGGGGCCTCGCCCGACTCGCGGCCGTCGATGTGGCGGGAGTAGTTCTCGATGCCGGAGCAGAATCCGATCTGCTGCATCATCTCGAGATCGAAGGTCGTGCGCATCCGCAGGCGCTGCGCCTCGAGGAGCTTGTTCTGCTTCTCGAGGTCGGCCAGGCGCACCTCGAGCTCCTGCTGGATGGTGTCGATCGCACGGTGCATGACGTCCTGGCTGGCGACGTAGTGCGAGCCGGGGAAGACCGACACGGAGTCGAGCTTCCGGACGATGTCGCCGGTGAGCGGGTGGAGCGTGTAGAGCGCCTCGATCTCGTCGCCGAACATCTCGATCCGGATCGCGAGCTCCTCGTACATCGGGATGATCTCGATCGTGTCGCCCCGCACCCGGAAGGTGCCGCGGGCGAAGTCGACGTCGTTGCGCGCGTACTGCATCGACACGAACTTGCGGATGAGGCGGTCCCGGTCGACCCGCTGGCCGACCTGGAGCGCCACCATCGCCTCGAGGTACTGCTCGGGCTGGCCGAGGCCGTAGATGCACGAGACGGTCGACACCACGATCACGTCGCGGCGGCTCAGGAGCGAGTTCGTGGTGGAGTGGCGCAGCCGCTCGACCTCGGCGTTGACCGAGCTGTCCTTCTCGATGAAGGTGTCGGTCTGCGGGACGTAGGCCTCGGGCTGGTAGTAGTCGTAGTACGAGACGAAGTACTCGACGGCGTTGTTGGGGAACAGCTCGCGGAACTCGTTGGCGAGCTGCGCGGCGAGGGTCTTGTTGTGCGCGAGCACGAGCGTGGGGCGCTGCACGGCCTCGACGAGCCAGGCCGTGGTCGCGGACTTGCCGGTCCCGGTGGCGCCCAGCAGGACGACATCGGTCTCGCCGGCGTTGATGCGGGCGCTCAGATCGGCGATCGCGCCGGGCTGGTCACCGCTCGGCTTGTACTCGCTGATGACCTCGAACGGGTGCACGGCACGGGTTGGCTCCATGGTTCGAAGCGTAGCCGCGACCACCGACACCGGACGGCGCGTGCGCTGGCGGCGAACGGGGGTGCGCTCTCCGGCCGGGCCGCTCGGCCACGAGGGCGGGTGTCCGGGACGGACCGTCAGCGGGCGAGACGCTCCCACAGCGCGTCGGTCCGAGCGAGCGTCTCCTCCAGCGTGCCGGAGGAGTCGATCACGACGTCGGCGAGGGCGAGGCGCTCCTCGTCGCTCGCCTGCGACGAGACCCGCGCACGAGCCTCCTCCTCGGTCAGTCCCCGGAGGGCGACGAGACGCTCGATGCGGAGGTGCTGCGGCGCGTGCACGACGACCACCTCGTCGAACTCCCCCGCTCCACGGCCCTCGGCGAGGAGGGGGACGTCGTAGACGACCACCGCGGCCGGGTCCGCCTCGGCGGCCTCCGCGAACAGCCGCTGCGAACGGAGGGTCACCGCCGGATGGGTGATCGCATTGAGGTCGGCGCGGGCCGCCGCGTCCGAGAAGACGATCGCGCCGAGCGCCGGGCGGTCGAGCGCGCCGTCCGCGCGGATCACGGACGGGCCGAAGCGCTCGGCGATCGCCGCCAGCGCCGGCTCCCCCGGCTCGACGACCTCGCGCGCGAGGACGTCGGCGTCGACCACCACCGCTCCGTGCTCGGCGAGACGGCGGGCGACGGTGGACTTGCCCGAGGCGATGCCTCCGGTGAGGGCGACGAGATGCACCCGGCCACCCTACCCAGCGCCGTCGCCCGGAACGCCGAACGGCCGGCCCCCGAGGGGACCGGCCGTTCGATGCGATGTGCTCGCGATCAGTTGTTCGAGGACAGCTTCTCGCGGAGCGCGGCGAGCGACTCGTCGTCGGCGAGGGTGCCGCCGGTGGTCGACTCGCTGGTGAAGCCGGCGCCGACCGAGACGCCCTCGGAGACGGTGGCCGCCTCCTCCTGCGACTTGGCCACCTGGGCCTTGTGGGCCTCCCAACGCGCCTGAGCAGCGGCGTACTCCAGCTCCCAGGCCTCGCGCTGCGACTCGAAGCCCTCGCGCCACTCGTTGGTCTCGGGGTCGAAGCCCTCGGGGTACTTGTAGTTCCCCTGGTCGTCGTACTCCGTGGCCATGCCGTAGAGCGCCGGGTCGAACTCGGTGCCCTCGGGGTCGACGTTCTCGTTCGCCTGCTTGAGCGAGAGGGAGATGCGGCGACGGTCGAGGTCGATGTCGATGACCTTGACGAACACCTCTTCGCCGACCGACACGACCTGCTCGGCGAGCTCGACGTGCTTGCCCGACAGCTCGGAGATGTGGACGAGGCCCTCGATGCCGTCCGCGACGCGGACGAAGGCACCGAACGGGACCAGCTTCGTGACCTTGCCCGGCGCGACCTGTCCGATCGCGTGGGTGCGGGCGAAGACCTGCCACGGGTCCTCCTGGGTCGCCTTGAGCGAGAGCGACACGCGCTCGCGGTCGAGGTCGACCTCGAGGATCTCGACGGTGACCTCCTGGCCCACCTCGACGACCTCGGAGGCGTGCTCGATGTGCTTCCAGGAGAGCTCGGAGACGTGGACGAGACCGTCGACGCCGCCGAGGTCGACGAACGCACCGAAGTTGACGATCGACGACACGACGCCCTTGCGGACCTGACCCTTGTGCAGGTTGTTCAGGAACGTGGTGCGGCTCTCGGACTGGGTCTGCTCGAGGAGCGCGCGACGCGACAGGACCACGTTGTTGCGGTTCTTGTCGAGCTCGAGGATCTTCGCCTCGATCTCCTGGCCGAGGTACGGCGTGAGATCGCGGACGCGGCGCAGCTCGATGAGCGAGGCCGGGAGGAAGCCGCGGAGGCCGATGTCGACGATGAGACCGCCCTTGACGACCTCGATGACCGAGCCGGTGACGACGCCGTCCGACTCCTTGATCTTCTCGACGTCGCCCCACGCGCGCTCGTACTGCGCACGCTTCTTGGACAGGATCAGGCGACCCTCCTTGTCCTCCTTCTGGAGGACGAGGGCCTCGACGCTGTCGCCCACGTTGACGACCTCGGAGGGGTCGACGTCGTGCTTGATGGAGAGCTCGCGCGAGGGGATGACGCCCTCGGTCTTGTAGCCGACGTCGAGGAGGACCTCGTCGCGGTCGATCTTCACGACGGTGCCTTCGATGAGGTCTCCGTCGTTGAAGAACTTCAGAGTCTTTTCGACCGCGGCAAGAAAGTCTTCAGCAGACCCGATGTCGTTGATCGCGACCTGCTTGGTTGCCTTGTCGGTCGTTGCGGTTGTCATTAAGGGATGCTCCAGGATGGATGGGTCTCGGGCGGCGGCCGCCTGCGGGCCTCGCGGCTCGGCGGAGTGGTGACCACTGCGGTGGTGAGGGATGTGCCTCCGGCCCGGGAACCGCGCTCGGCCGGCCGGAGGACCGGCCTTCCTCGCGCGCCGCGGGCACGGCGGCGCCACAGATGTGACACCCCAGCTTAGACGCCCCGGGAGGCGCACGGCAATCTCGCCGCGCCCGTCCAGGCGCGGGTTCCGGAGTCAGCCGGCGAGGGAGGAGCGGAGGGTGTCGAGACCGACGCCGCCGAGGTCGAGCGCCCTCCGGTGGAAGGCCGCGAGCGAGAACGCGGCGCCCTCGCGCGCCTCCGCCTCGTCGCGCAGCTGCTCCCAGATCCGCTGCCCGATCTTGTAGGACGGAGCCTGCCCCGGCCAGCCGAGGTACCGGTTCACCTCGAAGCGCACGAACGCGTCGTCCATGTTCACGTTGGCCCGCATGAAGTCGAGGGCCGACTCGGCGGTCCAGACGGTGCCGGAGCCCGGCATCGGCTTCTGGAGGTGCACGCCGATGTCCAGCACGACGCGCGCCGCGCGCATCCGCTGGCCGTCGAGCATGCCCAGGCGGTCGGCCGGGTCGTCGAGGTAGCCGAAGCGCTCCATCAGCCGCTCCGCGTAGAGCGCCCAGCCCTCGGCGTGGCCGGAGGTCCCGGCGAGCTGACGGCGCCAGGTGTTGAGGCGGGCGCGGTTGTGGACGGCCTGGCCGATCTGCAGGTGATGGCCCGGGACGCCCTCGTGGTAGACCGTGGTCAGCTCCCGCCAGGTGGCGAACTCGGTGACTCCGGCCGGGACCGACCACCACATCCGCCCCGGGCGCGAGAAGTCGTCGCTCGGACCGGTGTAGTAGATGCCGCCCTCCTGGGTCGGCGCGATCCTGCACTCGAGGCGGCGCACCTCCTCCGGGATGTCGAAGGCGGTGCCGGCGAGCTCGCGGACGGAGCGGTCGCTGGTCTCCTGCATCCACGCCTGCAGAGCGTCGACGCCGTGCAGAGTGCGGGCCGGGTCCGCCTCGAGGTGGGCGATCGCCTCGGCGACGGAGGCGCCGGGCAGGATCTCGCGCGCGATCGCCTCCTGCTCGGACGTCATGCGGGCCAGCTCCTCGATCCCCCACTCGTAGGTCTCGTCGAGGTCGACGACAGCGCCGAGGAAGCGGCGGGAGTGCAGCGCATACAGCTCCCGGCCGACGGCGTCCTGCTCGGTCGCGGCGGGGGCGAGCTCGCCCCGGAGGAACTGCGCGAGCGACCCGTAGGCGGCCGAGGCACGGCGGGCGCCGTCCTCCAGCCGCTGAGCGAGCGACGCGGGCAGGGATCCGGCGGCGGGAGCGGCCTCCGCGGCCAGCTCGGCGAAGAACCCGCGGGGAGCGGCGATCTTCCGCGCCTGCTCGGCGACGAGCTCGACCTGGCGGCGGGCGGGGACCACGCCGGTGCGGATCCCCTCGCGCAGGGTCTCCGCGTAGCCCTCGAGGGCGGCCGGCACGGCCAGCAGCCGCTCGGCGACCGCCTCCCAGTCGGCGACCTCGTCCGTCGGCATCAGGTCGAAGACGTCGCGCAGCTCCTGCGCCGGGGACGCGATCACGTTGAGGTCCCGCAGCGGCAGACCGGCGTCGTGCCCCTCCAGGGAGAGCCGGAGCTCGGCGCCGAGGTCGGCGACCGTGACGCGGTCGACGTCGTCCACGGGGTCGGCGGCCTCGAGCTCGGCGAGGGCCGAGGCGGTCGCCGCCCGGGCCTGCTCGAGACCGGCCGGCGAGTAGTCGCCCAGACGGCCGTTCGCGCCGCTGCGTCCGATCGCGGTGCCGAGGGTGGGGTCGAGGTCGACGAGCGTGTCGACCCAGCGCTCGGCGACGGCGTCGACGGCGGTGGGCTCGCGGGGGGTGTCGGTGCTCATGCCTCCGAGCCTAGCCAGGCCCTGCGGCCGGCTCAGTGCGCGGCGACGTCCCAGTCGGACCCGTGGCCCACCTGCACCTCGAGCGGGACGCTCAGGTCGGCGGCACCCGCCATCCGGCCGCGGACGATCGCCTCGAGCGGCTCCTCCTCGCCGGGGGCGACGTCGAAGATCAGCTCGTCGTGCACCTGGAGGAGCATCCGAGAGCCGAGCCCCTGCTCGTCGAGGTCGGCCTGCACGCCGATCATCGCGCGCTTCATGATGTCGGCGGCCGAGCCCTGGATCGGCGAGTTGAGTGCCGCCCTCTCGGCGTTGTCGCGGAGGACGCGGTTCGCGCTCTGCAGGTCGGGGAACGGACGCCGGCGACCGAAGATCGTCTCGGTGTAGCCGGTCTCGCGGGCCTGCTCGACGACGCTGCGGAGGTAGTCGCGCACCGCGCCGAAGCGGACGAAGTAGTCGGTCATCAGCTGCTTGGCCTCGGCGCTCGAGATGCGCAGCTGCTTCGACAGGCCGAAGGCGCTCAGGCCGTAGGCGAGGCCGTACGACATCGCCTTGACCTTGTTGCGCATGGCCGAGGTGACGTCGCCCGGATCGACGCCGAAGATCCGCGACCCGACGAAGCGGTGCAGGTCCTCGCCGGAGTGGAAGGCCTCGATCAGCCCGGCGTCGCCGGAGAGGTGCGCCATGATCCGCATCTCGATCTGCGAGTAGTCGGCGGTGAGGAGGGTGCTCGCGTCCGCTCCGTGGACGAAGGCGGTGCGGATGCGGCGGCCCACCTCGCTGCGGACGGGGATGTTCTGCAGGTTCGGGTCGTTGGAGGAGATCCGGCCGGTGGCCGTGCCGGTCTGGTCGTAGCTGGTGTGGATCCGGCCGTCGGCGGTGACCGACTTCTCGAGCGTCTCGATGATCTGCTTGAGCTTGGTCGCGTCGCGGTGCTCGAGGAGCAGCCCGAGGAACGGGTGCGGGTGGGACTCCTGCAGGTCGGCGAGGGCGGAGGCGTCGGTGGTGTAGCCCGTCTTCGTGGCCCGGGTGCGCGGCATGTCGAGCTCCTCGAAGAGGACCTGCTGCAGCTGCTTGGGCGAGCCGAGGTTCATCTCGTGGCCGATCTCGGCGAACGCGCGGCTCGCGAGGTCGGCGGCCGAGACGGTCAGCTCGGCGCGGAGGCGCGCCAGCACGTCGGCGTCGATCGCGACGCCGGTGAGCTCCATCGTCGCGAGGACCTGGACGATCGGCAGCTCGATGTCGACGAGCACCGAGAGCATCCCCTCGCCCAGCCGCTCGCGCAGCGGAGCGACGAGCCGGTACGCGTACCAGGCCTCGGTGGCGGGCCCCATCGGCTCGACGGTGGGGACCAGCTGGTTCGGGTCGCCCTGCGCCATGGTCTCGTCGAGGTGCTGCGCGACCTGCGCCGCGAGCGTGGCCGGATGCCCGGTGGGCTGCACCAGCCAGGAGGCGACGCGGGTGTCGAACGCGAGCCCCGCGACGGGGAGTCCGGCCCTCCGCAGCGCCTTGATCTGGGGCTTCGCGTCGGCGAAGTACTTGGGGGCGGGCCCGGCCAGCCACTGCTCGAGCGCGGTGTAGTCGGGCCGCTCGGCGGCCCACGGGACGAACGCCGTCTCCTTCTCGACCGCGAGGCCCACACCCTCGAGCCCGCCGGCTCCGAGCAGGACCTGCACGGCGACCGGCGCGGTGCCCTTCGCCGACACGCGGTCGAGCCAGTGCGCGAGCTCCTCGTCGACCAGGGTGCGGACGGCGGGTGCGGAGGTCGTGACCACGTCGCCCGCCAGGGCCGCGGCAGCGCCGTCGACGCCCTCCTCCGCGGCGATCGTGAGGACCCGCTCCTGCAGGGTCTTGAACTCGAGGCGGCTGAAGATCTCGCGGACCGCGTCGGGATCGATCGGACGGCGCGTCAGATCGTGCGGCCCGAGGGGGAGCTCGACGTCCGTCACCAGCCGGTTGAGGCGGCGGTTGCGGAGCGCGTTCTCCTTCTGCTCGCGCAGCTTCTCGCCGACCACGCCCTTGATCTCGTCGGCGTGGGCGATGATGTCGGCGACCGTGCCGTACTGGTTGACCCACTTCGCGGCCGTCTTGGGGCCGACCTTGTCGACGCCGGGCAGGTTGTCGCTGGTCTCGCCGACGAGGGCGGCGATCTCGGGGTACTGGTGCGGCTCGACGCCGTACTTCTCGAACACCTTGTCGCGGTCGTAGCGGGTGAGCTGCGAGACGCCCTGGGTGGAGGGGTAGAGCAGGGTGACGTCCGGGGTCACCAGCTGGATGGTGTCGCGATCGCCCGAGACGACCAGCACGCGGAAGCCGGCCTCGGCCCCCTGGCGCGCGAGCGTCGCGAGGATGTCGTCGGCCTCGAAGTCCTCCTTCGAGACGGTCCGGATGTTCATGGCGTGCAGCGCCTCCTCGAGGAGGGGGACCTGGCCCTTGAACTCGGGCGGCGTCTCGCCGCGGGTGCCCTTGTACTCCGGGTACTCGCGCGTGCGGAACGAGTAGCGGGAGATGTCGAACGCGACGCCGAGGTGGGTCGGCTTCTCGTTCTTCAGCAGCAGGATCAGCATCGAGAGGAAGCCGTGGATGGCGTTCGTGTGCTGGCCCTCGCGGGTCTGGAAGCTGTCGACCGGGAGCGCGTAGAACGCCCGGAACGCCAGGGAATGGCCGTCGACGAGCAGGAGGGTAGGCTGTTCCGGATCTGACACAGGGCCAGACTACACAGCGCCTCCGACACCGGATCGGCCCGCTCGCGCCCGCCGGTCAGGGTCGCTCCGAGGCTCCAGCGCGAGGAGCGACGTGACCGAGCCGACCCCCACCACGACCGCCTGGATCCGCCCGCCCGCGCTCGACCTGGTCGCCGGGATCGGCCGCGGCATGGGCGAGCTCGCCGAGCGGATGGGGATCCTCTGGCACGAGCTCACCCCGCAGCACTCGGTGGCCTCGATGCCCGTCGAGGGCAACCGGCAGCCGGTCGGCATCCTGCACGGCGGCGCGCACGTCGTGCTCGCCGAGTCGATGGGCTCGATCGCGGCGAACGTGCACGCCGGCGCGGGCCGCCTGGCGATGGGCATCGAGCTGAACGCGAGCCACAGCCGGTCGGTCCACTCGGGCTTCGTGATCGCCACCTGCGACGCGATCCACCTGGGCTCCACCCTCACCACCCACGAGATCGTCGTGCGCGACCAGGAGGGGCGCCGCCTCTCCACCGTGCGGATCACCAACATCATCCGCGACGCCCGCTGACGGGAGCGGACGGGTCCCCCTCGCGGGAGCGGAGGGCGACGACCACGCCCAGGACCGCGACCGCCGTCGGGACCGCCCGTGCCTGCGAGCGACAGGGGATCGACCGGTCGGCCGCGCCGCTCGGGGACCCGGCACCGCGGCGAGCGGCACTGTCAAGCGACGGCGCGCGACTGTGCCCGGTGGTGCCCGAAGGGCGACACTGAGCGGATGAGCCTTCGCCATCTCCTCAAGAGCCTCCCGTCCATGCCCTCCGACCTGCCCTCGTTCGATGCGGAGGCGGCTCCGGCCGATCCTCTCGAGCTGTTCGCGCAGTGGCTCGAGGAGGCGAAGGACGCGGGCCAGCTCCTCCCCCACGGCGCCACGCTCTCCACCGCCTCCGACGACGGCACCGTCTCGGCGCGCGTGCTCGTGCTGCGCGAGATCGACGAGGCGGGCTGGGCGTTCTCCACCCATGCCACCAGCCCCAAGGGACGCGCCATGGAGGAGAACCCGCACGCCGCGCTGACCTTCTTCTGGCCGGTCCAGGGCCGTCAGGTCCGGGTCGAGGGCCGGGTCGAGCGCGCCTCCGCGCAGGAGTCGGCCGACGACTTCCGCCGCCGCTCCGAGGCCGCTCGCACCGCCCTGCTCGTCGGACGCCAGAGCGAGCCGATGCGCAGCGCGCAGGACTTCGGCCTCGTCACGCTCCAGACCAGCGTCGCCGTGGGCTGCTCGCCCGCGACGCTCGACCGGGAGTGGGCCGTCTACCGCGTCGTGCCCGAGCGCATCGAGTTCTGGCAGGGCTCGACCGCGCCGGAGCAGGATCACACCCGTCTCGAGTACCGCCCGGGAACGACGGAGGCGGGCGGCTCCCCGTGGGAGCGCACCCGCCTCTGGCCCTGAGGCCTTGGGCCCTCGGGCCCGGCCTCGCGCTAGGCCTTCTTCGTGCTCAGCTGCTCGATGATCGCCTGCGCGACGTCGTGCATGGTGAGCCGGCGGTCCATGGAGGCCTTCTGGATCCAGCGGAACGCCTCGGGCTCGGTGAGCCCCATCTTCTCGTTGAGCAGGCCCTTGGCGCGGTCGACGAGCTTGCGGGTCTCGAAGCGCTCGACCATGTCGGCGACCTCGGCCTCGAGGGTGAGGATCTGGGCGTACCGCGAGAGGGCGATCTCGATCGCGGGCAGCAGGTCGTTGGGCGTGAAGGGCTTCACGACGTAGGCGAGCGCTCCGGCCTCGCTGGCGCGCTCGACGAGCTCCTTCTGGCTGAAGGCGGTGAGCAGGACGACGGGCGCGATGTGCGCCTTCGAGAGGCGCTCGGCCGCCGAGATGCCGTCGAGCTGGGGCATCTTGACGTCCATGATGACGAGATCGGGGCGCAGCTCGGTGGCGAGGGCCACAGCGGTCTCGCCGTCGCCGGCCTCGCCGACGACCTCGAAGCCGTTGTCGCGGAGGATCTCCACGATGTCGAGGCGGATGAGGGATTCGTCTTCGGCGACGACGACCCGACGGGGTGCGGTCGACGAGGGTTCCTGGTCAGTCACGCCGATGAGCCTACGGTATTCTCGACGGGCTGGTGATGAGCCGGTGTGGCGGAATGGCAGACGCGGGGCACTCAAAATGCTCTGTCCGAGAGGGCTTGTGGGTTCGAGTCCCACCACCGGTACCCGCCTGGTCGCGCGGTGCGCGCCTCCGCTCGCTAGCGTCGTCGGATGAGCACCGACCCCTGGCCCCTGTTCTCGCTGGAGCTGCGCACGCCGCGGCTCGAGCTGCATCCGGTCCGCGACGCCGACCTCGGCCCTCTCGCCGAGGCAGCCCTCGCGGGCGTGCACGAGAGCGGCCGCTCGCCGTTCCCCTCCCCCTGGGCCGAGGCGCCGGCGGAGCGCCTGCCCGGCGAGCTCGCCCGCTTCCACTGGTCGCAGCGCGCGCAGACGACGCGGGAGTCGTGGCGCGTCGCGTTCGCCGTGGTCGAGGACGGCCGGGTCGTCGGCTGCCAGGACGTGGTCGCCGAGTCCTTCGCCGCCACCCGCACCCTGACCTCGGGCTCGTGGCTCACCCGCTCGGCGCAGGGCCGCGGCCTCGGGCGGGAGATGCGCGCCGCCGTGCTCCTCCTCGCCTTCGACCACCTCGGAGCCGAGGTCGCCGAGAGCGCCGCTCTCGCCTGGAACACCCGCTCGATCCGGGTCTCGGAGGCCCTCGGCTACCGGCCGAACGGGACGCACCGGATCGTCGGTCCGGACGGTGCGCCGGTCGAGGAGCTGCGGTTCCGCGTCACACCGGAGACCCTGGTGCGGCCGGAATGGACGCTGGAGGCCTCGGGGATCGACGCCGCACGAGCGGTCCTCGTCCAGGACCCGCTCGGTCCGCCCTCCCCCGTCTGATTCACCAGAACATCGTGCCCGGCGAGCCCTTGAACGGACCGACCACGCGCGAGGTGATCCAGCCGCCGTAGAAGTCGCCCGGCTGCGGCTGGACCGCCTCGCCGTCGACGGTGCAGGAGTCCATCCGGGCGGGGTAGAGGGCGACCGTGTCGACGAGGGCCTCGAAGCCGTCCATCGGCTCGGGGTACGTCCAGCCCGCCGCCTCCGCGACCGCTCCTCCTCCCCCGCGCACGGTCAGGTAGGAGGCCGCGCCCTTGAACTCGCAGATGCTGCGGCCGGGCGCGGGCTCGAGCGCCCCGGGCGCGAACGAGGACACGGGGAGGTAGTAGACGGGAGGGTGGCTCGTCTCGAGGACGCGGAGAGCGTCGCGGGACTCGGCGACGACGACGCCGCCCAGCCGCACGACCACGTGCTCGGCGGTGGTCTCGACCCTCGGGGGTCGCGGGTAGTCCCAGACGGATTCCTGGCCCTCGGCGGGCGGCACGCGCTTCATCCCGCTCACGCTACGCGGCGGGGAGCGGTGCTCCGGCGCCTCCCAGAGGATGCCCGGGCGGACGCCGCGGCCCCGCGGATCGCCGCCGCCGGGACGCGCGGGGGCCCCGGTCGCGTAACGTCGTCCCTGCGGCGGAACCCCGAGCCCGCGCGCAGAAGGAATCCAGAGTGCCCACCGAATGCATCCACGGCCTCGACATCGCGCTCTGCGACGTCTGCACCCCGAAGAAGCTCCCCGAGCAGGTCGGCCGTGCCACCCGCGCCCCCGCGCGCGTGCCCGGGACCTCCCGTGCGGCCACCGCCCGCGCCGCCGCCCGCGGCACGGCGCGCGAGAAGCCCCTGCCGAAGGTCGACATCGCCGCGCAGCGGATCTACCACGTCACCCACCTCGACAACCTCGAGGCGATCGTCGCCGCCGGCGCGATCCTGGCGGACCAGCAGCTCCAGGAGCGCCCCGCGATCGACGTCAGCGCCGAGACCACCCGCGAGCACCGCCGTGCCGTGCAGGTGAAGGACGGCGTCAGCGTCGCCGGCTTCGTGCCCTTCTTCCTCTCCCCCGACGCCGCCCTCTGGGCCGACCTGCGCGGCGAGCGGGTCGCTCCGCACTGGTCGCCGAGCGCCCACGAGACCACCGCCTCGCAGTACGTCGTCCTGGTGGGCTCGCTCGCCTCCGCCCCGGTGCTGAGCGACGGCGACGCCTCCCACGTCCTCACGCGCTTCACCGAGGGCGACGCGCTCGTGCGCACCTTCGCGCGCCTCCTGGTCGACGAGCCGGCCCTGCGCAGCGCGGAGGCGCTCGTGCCCGAGCGCTTCCCGCTCGAGGGCGTCGCGACGGTCGGCGTGGCGTCGGTCGCCGCCCGCAACCGCGTCAAGGCTCTCTTCGAGGGCATCGACGCCTCTCCCCGCGTCGCCGTCTACCCGCCGTGGTTCCACCCGGTGGCCGAGGAGGAGTGACCCGGCGCTAGTCGGCCTCGAGGAGGTCGAGGCGGTCGGCCAGGTACCGGCGCAGCGGCATCAGTCCCTGCTCGCCCAGACCGGGCGCCCAGCGCACGAGCACCTCGGAGCCGCGCAGGGCCAGCGGCTCCTGGCCCGACTCGAGCGCTGCGGCGTCCAGTGCGAGGCGCCGCCAGCCGTAGTTGACGATCTCGCCCTCCTGGAACGGACCGTCGAAGGCGGCGCGCCGGATCTCGCGGCGCGCCTCCTGCGACTCGGACTGGTTGTTGGCGTGCAGCGGAGCAACGGCACGAGTGACCGATCCCGTCGCGAGGAGCTCGCCCTCGCGTCCGAGGAGCACCACGCCGAGGCGCCACGCGCGGGTCACCGGCGCCATCACCGGCTTGCGGCGGAAGCCGAGGATCGCGCGCGGCGTCCGCAGCTCGGCGACGGCCTGGTCGGCGATGCCGCGGGCGTCGAGCTCGGCGGAGACCTCGCGCAGGAGCGCGGCCAGATCGGCGGCGGCCTGCTCGGCCCCGGGTGCTGCGGGCATCGCTCCTCCTCGGCTCGTCCCGCCAGCCTACGGGCGCGGTGTGCACCGGCCACCCCGCTCCGCACCGCTAGCATCGCCTGACGACACCGAGGAGGACGAGCGATGCGCGTCATCATGATGGGCCCGCCCGGCGTGGGCAAGGGCACCCAGGCGGCCGTGCTGTCGCGCGAGCTGGGGGTGCCGGCGATCTCCACCGGCGATCTGTTCCGCGCGCACGTCGCCGACGGCACCGACCTCGGACGGCGTCTGCGGGCGCTCGTGGAGGCCGGCGAGTACGTGCCGGACGAGCTGACGAACGCCCTGGTCGCCGAGCGCATCGCCGAGGAGGACGCCCGGGACGGGTTCATCCTCGACGGCTACCCGCGCACGCTCGCCCAGGTGGACGCGCTTGCGGAGCTCCTCGAGGAGCGGGGCACGCCGCTCTCGTGCGTCGTGCTGCTGACGGCCGACGCGGACGTGGTCCTCGAACGGCTGCACGTGCGGGCGCAGGAGCAGGACCGCGCCGACGACGACCCCGAGGTGGTGCGGAACCGGATCGAGGTCTACGAGCGCGAGACGGCTCCTCTGGCGGAGGTCTACGACGAGCGCGAGCTCCTGGTGCGGATCGACGGCTCCGCCACGCAGGACGAGGTCGCCGCGAGGATCATCGCGGCGTGCCGGCCCGAGTGAGCCGACCCGCCGCGACGCGGGGTCAGATCGCCGAGGCGAGGACCTCGTCGAGCTTGGCCGAGGCCTCCTCGTCGGTGCCCTTCAGGGCGAGCGAGAGCTCCGACACGAGGATCTGACGCGCCTTGAGGAGCATCCGCTTCTCGCCGGCCGAGACGCCGCCCGCCTGCTCGCGGCGCCACAGGTCGCGGACGACCTCGCTGACGCGGTACACGCTGCCGCTGGCCATCTTCTCCTGGTTGGCCTTGAAGCGGCGGGACCAGTTGCTGGCCTCCTCCGCGACGTCGCTGCGCAGGACGTCGTAGACCGCCTGGACTCCGGCGTCGTCGATGATCTCGCGGACGCCGACGAGCTCAGCGTTCTCGACGGGGAGGGTGATGGTGAGCTCGCTGGTGTGCACGTTCATCGTCATGAACGTCTTCTCGACGCCCTTGACCGAGCGCTTCTCGAGCCCGGTGATCGTCACCGCTCCGTGGTGCGGGTAGACCAGGGTCTCGCCGACCTCGAATGTCATCATGTCGTGCCTTTCGTCGTGGGGCGTGGTGGGAGTGACAAGTCCAGGGGGCGCAGCGGCGCCGCGGCGAGCCAGGCCGGGAGCAGCGCGACGAGGTGCTCGACCAGCTCCTCGTCGGTGCCGTCGAGGGAGCCGGCGAGCCAGGCGCCGACCACGGAGAGGACGCCGCCGGCCGCGAAGACCGCGGTGAGCTCGGGGTCGACCGCTGCGGGGACGTCGACCCGGGCGAGCACCTCGCGGTGCAGGGCGAGCGCCGTGTCGAGCACGGCGTCGTCGGAGGCGACCCGGGCGGAGGCCCGCGCGCGGAGCCGGGCATGGAAGGCGTGGCGGTCGACCAGCCGCTCGACGAGCCGCGAGTAGCCGCGCTGCAGGGCGTCGGCTCCGGAGCGGTCGGCGGGATCGCCCTCGGCGACGTCGGCGACCACGAGGTCCTGGCGGAGCAGCGCGGAGGCGACTCCCGCCGCGTCGTCGAAGTGGGCGTAGAACGAGCTGCGGCTGATCCCGGCCTCGCGCACGATGTCGCTCACCGCGATGCCCTCGGCCCTCTCGCCGTCGCTCTGCATGACGAGCCGCTCGACCGCGTCGAACACGCGGCGGCGGGTGCGCCGGGCTCGCGGATCGGCGGAGCCGAGCGCCGAGGGGGACTCCGCCGCGGGCACGGAGGCGAGGCGGGCGGGAGTCATCGGTGTCAGTCTACCACTTCCCGGACAGGTGTACGGGAAGAGCGTCAGGCGCCGGTGCGCACCTGGTCGAGGCCGGCGATGCGGTCGATCGCGGCCTGCTCGCTCGGCGAGACCCGGCCGAGATACCGGCCCAGGAACACGAACAGCAGGCGGTTCGCCGTGATCGCGGGCCACCACGGGCGCCGGAGGCCCAGGAGCCTCCGCACCTCGGGGCTGAGCGAGGCGACCGCGCCGGCGAACAGCAGCGGGTAGACCACGCCCGCCTCGCCCGGCAGCCGGATGTCGCGAAGGAAGCCGACCGCCTCGTGCACGCGTGCGTCGGGCTTGAGCTCGCCGGCGAATCCGGCGAGCTGCGCGCGGAGCTCCGCGACGCTCTCGGGCGGATCCTCCACTCCGAGCAGCCGGCCGGAGGCGGCCCACTCGCGCACGTAGGCGTCGGGGCCGCCGGGGATCCGTCCGCCCCAGATCTCGTGGGCGCCGAGGAACGCGTCGGTGAAGGCGTCGTGCACCCAGAGCAGCAGGCGGGGGTCCTGCGCCGAGTAGGAGCGCTCACGCCCGCCGGCGTCCTCGTAGGAGCCGACGATCCGCTCGTGCACGCCGGTCACCCAGCGCGCCGCTCCGCTCGCCGCGGCGGTGTCGCCGAAGCTGGTGGTCAGGACCCAGCGGACCGTGTTGTCGAGGCGGCCCATCGGGTCCTCGCGGTAGCGGGAGTGGTCGTGCACACCGGCCATCGCTCCGGCGTGGAGGGTCTGCATGAGCAGAGCCCGCACTCCGGCGATCATCGTGGGCAGGCCGCCGTTGACCGCCCAGACCGCGCTGCCCGGTCCGAAGAGCCCGGCGTCGTCGCCCTTCTCGAGGGCGACGATCCAGTCGGCGCGGGGGCGGGGGCGGCGGCGTCTCATCCGCTCAGTGTGCGCTCGGATCCTGGGCCGCGGCTGGCCGTTCTGTCACCCTTCGTGGGGCCGTGGTCACTCGGCCAGCAGTTCGCGGACGTCGTCGGCCGACAGCGCCCGGGCGAAGAGCTCGCCCTCGTCGAGCACCGCCGTGCTGAGGCGGCCCTTGCGCTCCTGGAGGCGCACGATCTTCTCCTCGATCGTGTCCGTCGCCACCAGCCGGTACACGTTCACCCGCCGCTCCTGGCCGATGCGGTGCGCGCGGTCGACGGCCTGCGCCTCGGCCGCCGGGTTCCACCACGGGTCGAGGATGAAGACGTGGTCGGCCTCGGTGAGGGTGAGCCCGGTGCCGCCCGCCTTCAGGCTGATCAGGAAGACGGGCGCGGCTCCCGAGCGGAACTCCTCGATCACTCCCGCGCGGTCCCGCGTGGAGCCGTCGAGCTGCACGAACGGGACGCCGCGCCGACGCAGCCGCTCCCCCGCCCGCTCCAGGTACGAGGTGAAGGTGCTGAAGACGAGGGCCCGACGGCCTTCCGCGATCACGTCGTCGAGCTGCTCGACGAGCACGTCGAGCTTCGCGGACGGGACGTGCCGGTAGGCCGGGTCGACCAGGGACGCGTCGAGCGCGAGCAGGCGCAGGAGGGTGAGCGATCGGAACACCGTGAAGCGCTGCCGGTCGAGGTCGTCGACCAGGCCCAGGAGCTTCCGCCGCTCGCGCTGGAGGTAGCCGTCGTAGAGCACCCGGTGGGCGGGCGTCAGCGCGACCTCGATCGTCTGCTCCTGCTTCTCGGGGAGCTCCGGCGCCACCGCCTCCTTGGTGCGGCGGAGCAGGAACGGACGCAGTCGCCGGCGCAGTCTCTCGAGGCGGCGGCGCGCGCCCTCGGTGTGGCTGACGGTCCGTCCCTCGGACAGATCGGGCGAGGCGATGCCGACGGGCGCCTCCGCGTGCAGGATCGGCCGGGTGTACTCCTCGCGGAAGCGGCGCAGCGGCGGCAGGAGCCCGGGCGCCACCAGGGCGAGGACCGCCCAGAGCTCGTCGAGCGAGTTCTCCAGCGGTGTGCCGGTGAGCGCGAGCGTGACGGGCGCGCCGACCCCGCGGGCGGCCCGGTGCGTCTGCGAGGCGGGGTTCTTGACGAACTGGGCCTCGTCGAGGATCAGCGCCGACCACGTCCTCGACGCCCAGCGCTCGCCGCCGAGGCGCAGGACCGCGTAGCTGGTGAGGACCACGTCCGCGTCGGCCGGGATCGCGTCGAGCGCGCCCTCCCGCGAGCTCGCGACGACGTGGACGCGCAGGGCGGGCGCGAAGCGCTCGGCCTCCGAGCGCCAGCCCGGCACGACCGAGGTGGGGGCGACCACGAGGAACGGCGCGCGGCGGATCCCGGCGCGGCCCGCCTCCTCGACCGCGTCGAGCATCATGGCCAGCGCCTGCAGGGTCTTGCCGAGGCCCATGTCGTCGGCCAGGATCCCGCCGAGCCCGTGACGGAGGCGGTGCACGAGCCAGGCGTAGCCCGCCCGCTGGTACGGACGCAGCCGGGCGGTCAGGCCCTCCGGCGGCTCCACGTCCTCCGGCGACCCGGCGGCCAGCGCGGAGTCGAGCACGGCGCGCCACGCGTCGGAGGGGACGCTCTCGTCGGCGAGCTCCTCCAGCTCGTTCCACAGCCCGGCCTGGTGCCGGCCGAGCCGCGGTCCCGTCTCCCACTCCTCGAGCTCGTCCGCCCGGGTCAGCAGCTCCCGGAGCCGGTCGAGGCCGGGGTGCGCGAGCGAGAGGTAGGAGTGGTCGACCAGGCGGATGCGGTCGCCGCCCGCGGCCAGAGCGCGGAAGAGGGGCAGGAACGGCACGGTCGCGTCGCCGATGGTCACGACGACGCCGAGGTCGAACCAGTCGGCGCTCTCGGTGTCGACCGCGGTGATGGTGAGCGTGAGCGGTCCGGTCAGCAGGCGGTAGTCCGGGGCCGCGCCCTCGCGCTCGATCCGGACCCCGCCGATCCCCTCCAGCTGCGGGAGCTGCTCCACCACGAACACCGCCGCCTCGGCCCCGCGCAGGACCGCGCTCGTCCCCGGCTCCGGCACGAGAGCGGACCCGGCCTCGCCGAGCACCGAGCGCACCCGGCGGAGCACCGCGCGCTCGAGAGCCGCGTCGGCCGTGCCGTCGAGCTCGCCCGCGCGATCGGGCGAGCGGCGCCAGTGCCAGCCCACCCTGACGGCGCGCCGCGGCTCGAACGAGACCGTGCAGACCAGGCGCGGGGGCTCCGGATCGTCCAGGACGAGGTCGACGCCCTCCTCGCGCACCGCGACGCGGCCGCGGAGGGCGGGGAGGTGCTCGCCGACGAACTCGGGCACGTCCTCCGCCGGGACCTCCGTCTCCTCGGGGTGGTCGAGGAGCCGCAGCTCCTCGTCGTCGAAGGGCAGGGACGCGGGCGCGAGCAGGAGCGAGGACGGATCGCCGCCCTCGACCGCGTAGACGCCGTGCCGGGCGACCGGACGCGCCGACTCGGGCGCGTGCTCCGCGCCGTCGATCCGCAGGACGGGCCGCAGCCGGAGCGCTCCCTCCTCCGCCGAGACCGTCACCGCCACATGCGCGGGACCGGCGAGACGGACCGCGCCCTTCTCCGGGGCGAGCAGCGGGATCCCGGCGGCCTGCGCCTGCTCGAGCAGCCGCCAGAGCAGTGGGCTCTCGTAGTCGTCGAGGTGGATCCAGTCGGGGTCCTGCCCGAGGTGGACGGTGCGCGTGGCGCGGTGCAGAGCCGCGAACTCGGCGAACCAGCGCTGGTGAGCGGGGTCGAGCGAGAGCCGGTGGGTCTGGAAGTTCAGCGACTTCCAGGTGAGGGTGGTGCGGTTCCAGGCGCCCCCGCGCCCACGGACGGCGGGGCGGGTGGCCAGACGGTGGTCGCGGCGCTCGTCGGGGTCGTAGGTCTTCGCCGTGACGCGCTCGCTCGCCGGCGCCCGCCACGGATCGTCGGCCCGGCGCACCAGCCGGCGCAGCTCGAACTGCAGCCCGATCGGAGTGAGGACGGTCGGCGACTCGGCCTCGGCGGATCCGCTGAGCTCGCCGACGCGGGCGCGCCAGGAGGAGGGGGTCGACTCGGGAGGCACCGCCCCATGCTGCCACGCGCCGCCGACACCCCCGCCCGCACCGCGTGACGGGCAGAATCGGAGGATGACCAGCAGCGACTCCCCCGCGCCCACCGTCCTCACCCTCGGCAGCGAGAGCCTGCGCCTCGCCCTGACGACCGCCGGGGCCGAGATGACGTCCCTCCGCGACGACGAGGGCCGCGAGTACCTGTGGCAGGCCGGCCCGGAGTGGCGCCGGCACGCTCCCGTCCTGTTCCCGATCATCGGGCGCCTCCCCGGCGACACGCTGCACCACGACGGCGCGGACCACCGGATGGGGCAGCACGGCTTCGCGCGGGACCGGGTCTTCGAGCTCGCGGGCGTCTCGGCGGACGAGGCGGTGTTCCGGCTCCGGAGCGACGACGCCACGCGCGCGGTGTTCCCCTTCGACTGGACGCTCCTCATCGCCTACGCCGTGACCGGCGCCTCGCTCCGGATCACCCAGACCGTCGAGAACAGGGGTCCCTCTCCGCTGGGCTTCTCGCTCGGCAACCACCCGGCCTTCGCGCTGCCGCTGCCCGAGGGCCGCGGCGAGCACCGCATCCGCTTCGCGCAGCCCGAGCCGGAGGGGTACCGCCGCGCTCCGGAGAACCTGCTGCTCGAGGCGCGCCACCCGGCGCCGCTCGAGGACGGGGTCCTGACAGTGGACGACGCGCACTTCGAGGAGGGCGTGATGATCTTCGACGAGCCGCGCCGGCGGACCCTCCGGCTCGAGGCCGACGGCGCCGCCCGCGCGATCGTCGTCGACACCGGGGACTTCGACGTGGTCGGCGTGTGGAAGCCCGTCGGGGCCCCGTTCGTCTGCCTCGAGCCGTGGCGGAGCGTCCCGACCCCCGAGGGCTGGGACGGCGACATCGTCGACAAGCCGCGCCAGGTCGTCCTCGAGCCGGGCGGCCGACGGTCGCTGTCCTACAGCATCGCGCTGAGCTGAACGTCCGCGCGCTGGATCTGCGCGTCGAGCAGCTCGAAGCGGCGGATGATCAGCCCCTCGCGGGTGGCCCAGGGGCAGATCACCAGCGTCTCGATTCCGAGGGCGTCCATGGCCGCCTCCGCGACGAGAGCGCCCGCGAGCAGCTGCGGAGCCCGCAGAGCGGAGACGCCGGGCAGCGCTGAGCGATCGGCCGCGCCGATCGCGGCGAGGCGGGCGGACCACAGCCGGAGGTCGACCAGGTGCAGCTCGCGGCGCACCAGCGGACCGGCGGCGCTCGGAGCGGCGCCGGTGATCCGCGCCAGAGACCGGAAGGTCTTCGACGTGCCTGCGACCAGGTCGGGGCGCCCCAGGGCGAGGAAGCCGCGGACGGGCTCCGCGAGCACCTCGCGGGCGTGACGCCGGGCGGCCTTCACGCTCGTGGCCGAGGCGGGATCGCCGACCAGCAGGTCCCGCGTCACCCGCCCCGCTCCGAGCGGGACCGACACGGCGAGCTCGGGCACCTCGTCCACGCCCATCGAGAGCTCGAACGAGCCGCCGCCGATGTCGAGGTCCAGGA
This sequence comes from Rathayibacter sp. AY1C5, assembly GCF_002931705.1. Taxonomy (NCBI): domain Bacteria; kingdom Bacillati; phylum Actinomycetota; class Actinomycetes; order Micrococcales; family Microbacteriaceae; genus Rathayibacter; species Rathayibacter sp. AY1C5. Next base: position 29,993 of record NZ_PSWD01000014.1, on the reverse strand, counting down.
TCGAGCCCGCGCCCCAGCCGAACCAGCGGCGCACGGCGAGGAAGGTGGCCGACGCCTCGGCCTCGCCGCCGAGCTCCTGGAGGTGCACGCCCGTCTCGGCGCGGACCCGGTCGAGGACCGCCGCGCCGTTGCCGGCCTCGCGGATCGCCGAGGTCGCGAACGCCAGCAGGTCCTCCGCGCGGTGCTCGCGGGCGACCTCGGCGGCCTCGGTCACGAACGCGATCAGCTCGCGCTGGCCACGCTCGGTGATCTCCCCCGCCTCATCGAGGTGCGCCACGAGAGCGAGGCTCCGCTTGTGCGAGCGGTAGGGCACCGGGCGGGCGCCGGGGTGCGCGTCGACGAGGAGCAGGTGGACCGTGTTGGAGCCGATGTCGAGCACGCCGAGTCGCATGGGTCCACGGTATCCGCCCGCGGAGGCGCGTCCCGCCACGCGGGCCGCCGGGGAACGCCGGAGGGCCCGGCCGCTCGCGCGACCGGGCCCTCCGGAGGGTGCTGGACTCAGTGGTCCCAGTTCTCGGCCCTGTCGGCCGAGCTGGACGAGCCGACGATGTGCACCCGCATGTCGTTCGTCGTGCCGGCGCGCCCGGGGGGCGATCCGGAGACGACGACCACGGTCTCGCCCGCCTGGGCGAGGCCCTCGCGGAGCAGCACCGCGTCCACCTGCGCGAACATCGCGTCGGTGTGGTTGACGCGCGGCGTGACGAAGGACTGGACGCCCCAGTTCAGCGCCATGCGGCGGCGGACGGCCGGCTCGGGGGTGAAGCCGATGATCGGGATGCCGTGGCGCAGGCGCGTCATGCGGCGGACCGAGTCGCCCGACTCCGTGAACACGCAGAGGAACTTCGCCTCGACGAACTCCGCGACCTCGGCGGCGGCCAGCGTGACGGATCCGCCCTGGGTGCGGGGCTTGCTCCCCAGCGGGGGGATGCGCTCCAGGCCGTGCTCCTCGGTGGACTCGACGATGCGGGCCATGGTCTGCACGGTGACGACGGGCCAGGCTCCGACGCTGGTCTCGCCCGAGAGCATGACCGCGTCCGCGCCGTCGAGGATGGCGTTCGCGACGTCCGAGGCCTCGGCCCGCGTGGGGCGGGGGCTCTCGATCATCGACTCGAGCATCTGGGTCGCGACGATGACCGGCTTCGCCCAGCGGCGGGCGAGCTCGACGGCGTGCTTCTGCACGATCGGCACCGCCTCGAGGGGCAGCTCGACGCCGAGGTCGCCGCGGGCGACCATGATGCCGTCGAAGACGTCGATAATCTCCTGCAGGTTGTCGACCGCCTGCGGCTTCTCGATCTTGGCGATGACGGGAGCCTTGCGGCCCTCCTCCGCCATGATCTCGTGCACGCGCTCGATGTCGCTGGCGTTGCGCACGAAGGAGAGGGCGATGATGTCGGCGCCGAGGCGGATCGCCCAGCGGAGGTCGTCCTCGTCCTTCTGGGAGAGGGCGGGGACGTTGACCGCGACACCGGGCAGATTGATGCCCTTGTTGTTCGAGACGTTGCCGGGGACGACGACCTCGGTGACGACCCGGGGGCCCTCGACGGCGGTGACGCGGACAGCGACCTTGCCGTCGTCGATGAGGAGCATGTCGCCCGGGTTCACGTCGTCCGGGAGGCCCTTGAACGTGGTGCCCGAGAGCTCGCGCGTGCCGAGGACGTCCTCGGTGGTGATGGTGAAGACGTCGCCCTCGGCGAGGGCGTACGGGCCGCCCTCGAACTTGCCGAGGCGGATCTTCGGACCCTGCAGGTCGACGAGGATCGCGACCGCGCGCCCGGCGTCGTCCGCGGCCTTCCGCACGATGCGGTAGATGCCTTCGTGGACGTCGTAGCTTCCGTGACTGAGGTTCATGCGGGCCACGTCCACGCCGGCGTCGATGATCGCACGAATGGTCTCGTACGACGACGTTGCCGGGCCGAGGGTGGCGACGATTTTCGCTCGTCTCATTGAGGGGGTGCTCCGTTGTTCTGCGCCCGGAGGCGCGTCGTTAGCGGGGAGGGTGAGCTGATTGCTGGCGGGCCGAGACTATCGCGTCCCGGGGACTAGAGCGTGAAGCCCCGGTCGTTGGGGCCGACCGGCGCCGGCAGCTGGGTCGTGCCCTCGAGGTAGCGGTCGACCTCGGCCGCGACGGAGCGGCCCTCCGCGATCGCCCAGACGATCAGGGACTGGCCGCGCCCGGCGTCGCCGGCCACGAAGACGCCGGGGACGGTGGTCTCGAAGGCGTCGCCGCGCGCGACGTTGCCGCGCTCGGTGAAGGGGACGTCGAGCTGGCGGCCGAGGTGGTCCGCCTCCGGGCCGGTGAAGCCGAGGGCGAGCAGGACCAGGTCGGCCGGGATTTCGCGCTCGGTGCCCGCCTTGGGGACGCGGCGTCCGTCGAGGTACTCGGTCTCGGCCACGCGCACCGCGCGGACCTCGCCGCCCTCGTTCGCGAGGAACTCCACGGTCGACGCGAGGAACATCCGCTCCCCGCCCTCCTCGTGGGCGCTCGAGACCTCGAACACGGTCGGGTCCATCGGCCAGGGCTGGCTGTCCGGGCGCTGCGACGGCGGCTGCTGCCCGATCGCCAGGTTCGTGACCGACGCGGCCTTCTGGCGGTGGGCGGTGCCGATGCAGTCCGCTCCGGTGTCTCCTCCGCCCAGGACGACGACGTGCTTGCCCTCGGCCGAGATCTGCTCGAAGACGCGGTCGCCCGCGATCGCGCGGTTCGACTGCACGAGGTACTCCATGGCGAAGTGCACGCCGTCGAGGTCGCGACCCGGGATCGGCAGGTCGCGCGGTACGAGAGCACCGGTGGCGACCACGACCGCGTCGTAGCGCGCCCGCAGGTCGTCCCAGGTGATGTCGGAGCCGATGTCGACGCCCGCGCGGAACCGGGTGCCCTCGGCCTTCATCTGGTTCAGGCGGAGCTCGAGGTGCTTCTTCTCCATCTTGAAGTCCGGGATCCCGTAGCGCAGGAGACCGCCGATGCGGTCGTCGCGCTCGTAGACCGCGACGGTGTGCCCGGCGCGGGTGAGCTGCTGAGCGGCGGCGAGCCCCGCCGGGCCGGAGCCGACGACCGCGACGGTCTTGCCGGTCAGGCGCTCCGGCGGGTGCGGCTGCACCCAGTCGTTGCCGAAGGCCTGATCGATGATCGAGACCTCGATCTGCTTGATCGTGACGGCGGGCTGATTGATGCCGAGCACGCAGGACGACTCGCACGGCGCCGGGCAGAGCCGGCCCGTGAACTCCGGGAAGTTGTTCGTCGCGTGCAGGCGCTCGATCGCCTGGCGGCCCTCGCCACGCCACATCAGGTCGTTCCACTCGGGGATGAGGTTCCCCAGCGGGCAGCCCTTGTGGCAGAACGGGATGCCGCAGTCCATGCAGCGGCCCGCCTGCCGGCGCAGCACGGCGGAGTCGCCCTGCTCGTAGACCTCTTTCCAGTCCATCAGGCGGACGGACACGGGACGCCGCTTGGGCAGCTCCCGGTCCTGCACCTTCAGGAACCCCTTGGGATCAGCCACCGGTCACCTCCAGAATCCGTCCCCAGACGACGTCGCCGTCGGGGTCGAGCCCCTCCTCCACAGCGGATGCGCGCGTCGCGAGCACCGCGGCGAAGTCGCGGGGCAGTACCTTGACGAAACGCGAGACCGTTCCGTCGAAATCGTCGAGCATCCCCTGGGCCAGGGTCGACTCGGTCTCCGCGACGTGCCGCTCGAGCAGGTCGCGAAGGATCTCCACGTCGGCGCTGCCGAGCTCGGAGAGGGTCAGCTCGCCGGAGGCGATCGCGTCGCGGTTCACGAGCTCGCGGCGCAGGCCGTGGATGTAGGCCGTGCCGCCCGACATGCCGGCGCCGAGGTTCCGCCCGGTCTCGCCGAGGATCACCGCCAGGCCGCCGGTCATGTACTCGAGCGCGTGGTCGCCCACTCCCTCGACCACCGCGGTGGCGCCGGAGTTGCGGACCAGGAAGCGCTCGCCGACCATCCCGCGGATGAACATCGTGCCCTGGGTCGCCCCGTAGCCGATCACATTGCCCGCGATCACGTTCGTCGAGGCGTCGAAGGTGCTGCGGCGGTCCGGCCGCACCACGATCTGGCCGCCCGAGAGGCCCTTGCCGACGTAGTCGTTGGAGTCGCCCTCGAGCCGCAGCGTGATGCCGGCGGGGAGGAACGCTCCGAGCGACTGCCCGGCCGAGCCGCGGAGCGATACGACGATGGAGTCGGCCGGCAGGCCGTTCTCGCCGAAGCGGACGGTGACCTCGTGGCCGAGCATGGTGCCGACGGCGCGCTCGGTGTTCTTGATCTCGCGCTCGATCCGCACGGTGCCGCGGTGGTCGAGCACGTTCGCCGCGAGGCGGATCAGCTCGTTGTCGAAGTGGTGCTCGAGCTCGTGCTCCTGCGCGCGGCCGTGGCGGCGCGGCTCCTCCGCCGTGAAGACCGGTCCGACGAGGATCGGCGTCAGGTCGAGCCCGCTCGCCTTCCAGTGCTCGATCGCCTGGTCGACGTCGAGCAGCTCGCGGTGTCCGACGATCTCGTCGACGCTCCGGAAGCCGAGCTGCGCGAGGTACTCGCGCACCTCCTGGGCGATGAACTCAAAGAAGTTGACGACGAACTCCGGCTTTCCGGAGAACCGCTGGCGCAGCTCCGGGTTCTGCGTCGCGACGCCCACCGGGCAGGTGTCGAGGTGGCAGACGCGCATCATGATGCAGCCCTCGACGATCAGCGGGGCCGTCGCGAAGCCGAACTCCTCGGCCCCGAGCAACGCGCCGATGACGACGTCGCGACCGGTCTTCATCTGGCCGTCGACCTGCACGACCACGCGATCGCGCATGCCGTTGAGCATCAGCGTCTGCTGGGTCTCGGCCAGGCCGAGCTCCCAGGGCGTGCCCGCGTGCTTGAGCGAGTTCACCGGGCTCGCGCCGGTGCCGCCGTCGTGACCCGAGACGAGGATCACGTCGGCGAGGGCCTTCGCGGTGCCGGCGGCGACCGCTCCGATGCCCGACTGGCTGACCAGCTTCGCGTGGATGCGCGCCGACGGGTTCGCCCGCTTGAGGTCGAAGATCAGCTGCTTCAGGTCCTCGATCGAGTAGATGTCGTGGTGCGGCGGCGGCGAGATCAGGCCGACGCCGGCGGTCGCGTGCCGGGTGCGCGCGATCCACGGGTACACCTTCGTGGGCGGGAGCTGACCGCCCTCGCCGGGCTTGGCACCCTGGGCGAGCTTGATCTGGATGTCGTCGGCGTGGGTGAGGTACATGCTCGTGACGCCGAAGCGGCCCGAGGCGACCTGCTTGATCGCGGAGCGGCGCTCCGGGTCGAGCAGCCGCTCGGTGTCCTCGCCGCCCTCGCCGGTGTTCGACTTGGCGCCCAGGCGGTTCATCGCGATGGCGAGCGTCTCGTGCGCCTCCGGCGAGATGGAGCCGTAGCTCATCGCGCCCGTCGAGAAGCGCTTGACGATCGCCTCGACCGGCTCGACCTCGTCGATCGGGATCGGCGTGCGCCCCGCGGTGTCGAGCTTGAACATGCCGCGGAGGGTCATCAGCGAGCTCGCCTGGTCGTCGACCATCTTCGTGTACTCGCGGAAGACGTCGTAGCGGCGGTTGCGCGTCGAGTGCTGCAGGCGGAACACCGTGTCCGGGTTGAACAGGTGCGGGGCGCCGTCGCGGCGCCACTGGTACTCGCCGCCGACCGCCAGGCGCTCATGCGCGACGATCGCGCCGTCCTCGGGGTACGCGGCGCGGTGACGCGCGGCGTTCTCCTCGGCGACGACGTCGATGCCGATGCCGCCGAGCTTCGAGACGGTGCCGGTGAAGTACTGGTCGACGAACGCCTGGCTGAGGCCGACGGCCTCGAAGGTCTGCGCCCCGGCGTAGCTCGACACGGTGGAGATGCCCATCTTGGACATGATCTTCAGCACGCCCTTGCCGAGCGCCTTGATCACGTTCTTCACGGCCTTCTCCGGCGAGACGTCCGACAGCATGCCGCTGCGGACGAGGTCCTCGCAGGTCTCCATCGCCAGGTACGGGTTGACCGCGGAGGCGCCGTAGCCGATGAGCGTCGCCACATGGTGCACCTCGCGGACGTCGCCCGCCTCGACCACGAGCCCCACTCGCATCCGGTTCTCGGTGCGGATGAGGTGGTGGTGCACGGCGGCGAGCATCAGCAGCGAGGGGATCGGCGCGAGGTCCTTGGTGGAGTCGCGGTCCGAGAGCACCAGGAACTGCGCTCCCGCGGCGATGGCCTCGTCGGCCTCGTCGCACATCTCGTCGATGCGGTCCTGCATCGCGCGGGGTCCCGCGTCGACGCGGTAGAGGCCGCGGATCGTCGTGGTGATGTGGCTCAGCGGGCGCGGCGCGATGTGCTGGATCTTCGCGAGCTCGTCGTTGTCGATGACCGGGAAGTCGAGGACGACCTGGCGCGCGTGCTCGGCACCGGCGGTCAGCAGGTTGCGCTCGGGGCCGAGGCCCAGGCGGAGCGAGGTCACGACCTCCTCGCGGATCGAGTCCAGCGGCGGGTTCGTCACCTGCGCGAAGGCCTGCGTGAAGTAGTCGAAGAGCAGGCGGGGGCGCTTGGACAGGACGGCCACGGGGGTGTCCGAGCCCATCGCTCCGAGCGGCTCCGCACCGGCGCGCGCCATCGGCAGCAGGAGGAGGCGGACCTCCTCCTCGGTGTAGCCGAAGGTGCGCTGGCGGCGGTTGACCGAGGCGGGCGTGTGCACGATGTGCTCGCGCTCGGGGAGGTCCTTGAGGTTGATGCGGCCCTTCTCGAGCCACTCCTCGAACGGACCGGAGGCGGCGAGCTGCCCCTTGATCTCCTCGTCCTCGACGATGCGGCCCTGCTCGGTGTCGACCAGGAACATGCGGCCGGGCTGCAGGCGTCCCTTGCGGACCACCTTCGCGGGGTCGATGTCGAGCACGCCGATCTCGCTGGCGAGCACCACGAGCCCGTCGTCGGTGACGACGTAGCGGCCGGGTCGGAGCCCGTTGCGGTCGAGGGTGGCGCCGACGAGCTCGCCGTCGGTGAAGACGATCGCGGCCGGGCCGTCCCACGGCTCCATGAGCATCGAGTGGTACTCGTAGAACGCGCGGCGCTTCGGGTCGAGCGCGCCGTCCTGGTTCTCCCAGGCCTCCGGCACCATCATCATGATCGCGTGCGGGAGCGACCGGCCGGCCAGATTGAGCAGCTCGACGGTCTCGTCGAACGAGGCGGAGTCGCTGCGGCCGGGCGAGACGATCGGGAACAGCGGGGCCAGGTCGCCCAGCTCGCGGCTCTTCAGCTGCGACTGGCGCGCGCGCATCCAGTTGCGGTTGCCCTGCACCGTGTTGATCTCGCCGTTGTGCGCGATCATCCGGAACGGCTGAGCGAGCGGCCACGAGGGGAAGGTGTTGGTGGAGTACCGGGAGTGCACCAGCGCGAGCTTCGACGCGAAGCGCTCGTCGGACAGGTCCGGGTAGAACGGCTCCAGCTGGAGCGTCGTCACCATCCCCTTGTAGACGAGCGTGCGGCTCGAGAGCGACATGAAGTAGACCTCGAGCTCGCGCTCGACGCGCTTGCGCAGGCGGAAGGTCAGGCGGTCGAGGCGCACGGAGGAGAGGGGCGTGCCGCTCTCGTCGGTCAGCTCGCTCCGGATGAACAGCTGCTCGATCGCCGGCATGGCGGCCCGGGCGAGCGTGCCGATCTCGTCGGGCTGCACGGGCACGGAGCGCCAGCCGACCACGGCGAGGTTCTCCTCGCGGGCGATGTCGGCGATCGTCGACTTGACCCGCTCGCGCTCGAACACGTCCACCGGGAGGAAGGCGTTGCCCACCGCGTACTGGCCCAGCGGCGGGAGCTCGAAGGGAGCGACCGCGCGGAGGAACTCGTCCGGGATCTGCGTGATGATCCCCGCGCCGTCGCCCGTTCCCGCGTCGGAGCCGACGGCGCCGCGGTGCTCGAGGTTGCGCAGCGCGTTCAGCGCGGCGTCGATGATGTCGTGGCCGGCGGTGCCGCGCATGGTGGCGACCATCGCGAGACCGCACGCGTCCTTCTCGGCGGCCGGGTCGTACATCCCCTGCGCCGGCGGCATGCCCAGGAAGGGCACGGCGCGGGCCGGGGTCGAGGGCTGGGCGGAGGCCATGGGAACCGTCCTCACGGGGGTGATGGCTGATCGGGACGTCGCTGGCCCGCGGTGGTGGAGGAGGAGCGGCTCCCCGATCGGGAGGGCCGCAGGGTTCTGCCGTGGCGCGAGCGTCGCGCGCCGCCGGCGGTGCCTGCACGACGACCCGCCCGCGGCAGCGCTCGTGGCTGCGCCGCGATGGGGCGGTCGTGGAGGTGTCGGGCACCCGGGAGGCGGTCGCGGAGGCTCCGCGACCTCCGTCAGGTGCGGGAGACCGTCGGCTTCTCGGCGTCGGTGCCGGAAGCAGGGGTGGTGGTGTCGTCGGAGTCGGACTCGACGTCCTCGAATTCTACCGCAGCCGGGGCGGGCGTCCACTCGCGACCCGGCCGGTAGGCCGAGGGCTCGGCGCCCGGGTGCTCGCGCTTCTGGATCACCACGAGGACCAGGCCGATGACCACGGCGATGAGCGCGGCCCAGACGTTGGTGCGGATGCCCCAGAAGAACTCGCTCGGGTCGATCCGGATGGACTCGAACCAGACGCGGCCGATCCCGTACCAGATCAGGTAGGCGGCGAAGACGGTGCCCCACTGCAGCTTGAGACGGCGCTCGAGCAGGAGGATGACCGCGATGCCGACGACGTTCCAGAGGATCTCGTAGAGGAAGGTCGGGTGGAAGAGCGTGCCCGCCGGGAGGCCGACGGGGAAGGCCGGGTTGGTGGTCTCGATCTCGAGGCCCCAGGGCAGGGTCGTGGGCAGGCCGAAGAGCTCGTGGTTGAACCAGTTGCCCAGGCGCCCGAGCGCCTGAGCGGCGAGCATGCCGGGGGCGAGGGCGTCGGCGAAGGTCCAGAAGCGCACTCCTGTCCAGCGGCAGCCGATGAACGCGCCGACCGCGCCTCCGATGAGCCCGCCGAAGATGGCGTTGCCGCCGTTCCAGATGCGGACGACCTCCCACGGGTCGGCGCCGTCGTAGAAGTAGTCGCCGGGGTGGGTGAGCACGTGGTAGGCGCGGGCGCCGACGATGCCGAGCGGCACGGCCCAGATGATGATGTCGAGCACGACCCACGGCTCCGCGCCGCGGCGCTTGAGGCGCTGGTTCGTCATGATCGTCGCCACGATGATCCCCGCGAGGATGCAGAGCGCGTAGGTGTGGATCGCGAGCGTGAAGGTGCCGATCGTGAGGTCGTACTGACTCCACGCGTCGGGGGGGCTCGGAATGCTCAGCGGTACGGACACCGGTACTCGACCTTTCGAAGGAGGGGGTCCCCCGGGCACGGCTCGGCCGCGCCCCGGTGGGCATCCCGATTGTAGCGGGAGGGTGTCAGCGCGCGGAGCGCAGGCGGGTGCCCTCGGCGAGGCCGCGGGAGATCTCGGCGACCGCGTCGACCCCGCCGGACGCCAGCGCCCGCACCAGGGCGGATCCGACGATGGCGCCGTCCGCGTAGGCGAGGATCTCGGCGACCTGCTCGCCGGTCGAGATGCCCAGGCCGACGCACGCGCTCTCGGAGCCGGCGGCGCGGAGGCGGTCGACCAGGGTGCGAGCCGCGGAGTCGACATCGGTGCGCGCGCCGGTGATGCCCATCGTCGAGACCGCGTAGACGAATCCACGGCTCGAGTCGACGGCCTGGCGCAGGCGCGTGTCCGTCGAGGACGGCGCCGCGAGGAACACGCGGTCGAGTCCGAGCCGCTCGGAGACGGCGAGCCACTCGGCGCCCTCGTCCGGGATCAGGTCGGGCGTGATGAGGCCGGACCCGCCGGCCTCGGCCAGATCGGTGGCGAAGCGCTCGACCCCATACTGCAGGACGGGGTTGTAGTAGGTCATCACCAGGACCGGCACGTCGACGCGCGCCCGGATCTCGCGGACGGCCTCGAAGCCGTGGCGGAGGCGGAAGCCGCCCGCGATGGCGGCCTGGGTCGCCTCCTGGATGACGGGTCCGTCCATCACCGGATCGGAGTAGGGCAGACCGAGCTCGATCGCGTCGACGCCGTTCTCGGCCATGGCCACGGCGGCGTCGATGCTGGTCGGCAGGTCGGGGAAGCCGACGGGGAGGTAGCCGATCAGGGCGCCCGCCGCCTCCTCGTTCCGGCGCCGGACGGTCTCGGCGACGCTCGGTCCGCGGCCGCTCACGACTGCACCGCGCCCTGGTCCATGAGGCCGAAGTAGTGCGCAGCGGTCGTCATGTCCTTGTCGCCGCGGCCCGAGAGGTTGACCAGGATGGTGGCCTCGGGGCCGAGCTCGCGCCCGAGCTCCAGCGTGCCGGCCAGCGCGTGCGCGGACTCGATCGCCGGGATTATCCCCTCGGTGCGGCTGAGCAGCATGAGCGCGTCCATCGCGGCCGAGTCGGTGACCGCGCGGTAGTCGGCGCGGCCGATGCTCGAGAGCCACGCATGCTCCGGGCCGATGCCCGGGTAGTCGAGGCCGGCCGAGATCGAGTGCGACTCGACGGTCTGGCCGTCCTCGTCCTGGAGGAGGAAGCTCCGGGCGCCGTGCAGGACTCCAGGGCGGCCCTTGCTGATGGTCGCCGCGTGGCGGGGGGTCTCGATCCCGTCGCCGCCGGCCTCGAAGCCGACGAGGCGGACCTCGGGGTCGTCGAGGAAGGCGTGGAAGATCCCCATCGCGTTGGAGCCGCCGCCGACGCAGGCGGTGACCGCGGTGGGAAGCGAGCCGGTCAGCTCGAGGACCTGCTCGCGCGCCTCCTCGCCGATGATCTTCTGGAAGTCGCGGACGAGGGCCGGGAACGGATGCGGGCCCGCGACGGTGCCGAAGATGTAGTTCGTGGTGCCGACGTTCGTCACCCAGTCGCGCATCGCGTCGTTGATCGCGTCCTTGAGGGTGCGCGAGCCGGTCGTCACGGGGATCACCTCGGCGCCGAGCAGGCGCATGCGGGCGACGTTGAGGGCCTGGCGCTCGGTGTCGACCTCGCCCATGTAGACCACGCAGTCGAGGCCGAACAGGGCGGCGGCCGTGGCGGTCGCGACGCCGTGCTGGCCCGCTCCCGTCTCGGCGATGACGCGGGTCTTGCCGATCCGCTTGGTGAGCAGCGCCTGGCCCAGCACGTTGTTGATCTTGTGCGAGCCGGTGTGGTTGAGGTCCTCGCGCTTGAGGATGATCCGTGCTCCGCCGGCGTGCTCGGCGAACCGCGGCACCTCGGTGATGATCGACGGACGGCCGGTGTAGCTGCGGTGCAGCTCCATCAGCTCGGCCGCGAACGCGGGATCGACCTTCGTGCGCTCGTACTCGGCGCTCAGCTCGTCGAGGGCCTCGACGAGGGACTCGGGGACGTAGCGTCCGCCGAACTCGCCGAAGTAGGGGCCGAGTTCATCCCGGAGTGCCATGGGGGTACCGCCTATCGGTGTGGTCAGTGCGCCAGGAAGCCGGCGAGGGTGGAGACGGGGTCGCCGCCGGTGACGAGAGCCTCGCCCACGAGGACGACGTCGGCTCCGGAGCCGCGGTAGTGCGCGACGTCGTCGGCGGTGAGGACGGCCGATTCGGCCACCTTCACCGCATCGTCGGGGAAGCGCTCGGAGAGGCGGCCGAAGAGGTCGCGGTCGAGCTGGAAGGTGGAGAGGTCGCGGGCGTTCACGCCGATGAGCCGCGCGCCGAGGTCGGCGGCCCGCTCGAGCTCGTCGGCCGAGTGCGTCTCGACGAGCGGGGTCATCCCCAGCTCGAGCACGAGGGCGTGCAGCTCGGCGAGCAGGGGCTGCTCGAGCGCGGCGACGATGAGGAGGACCAGGTCGGCTCCGGCCGCGCGGGCCTCGAGGACCTGGTACGGCTCGGCGACGAAGTCCTTGCGCAGGACGGGGATCGACACGCGCTCGCGGACCGCCTCGAGGTCCGCGAGGGACCCCTTGAAGCGGCGCTCCTCGGTGAGGACGCTGATCGCGCTCGCTCCCCCGAGCTCGTACTGCCCGGCCAGCTCGGCGGGGACGGGGATGTCGGCGAGGGCTCCGCGCGACGGGCTGGCGCGCTTCACCTCGGCTATGATCCTGACGCGCTCGGCGGGGGCCAGAGCGGCCAGGGCGTCGAGGGCGGGCGCCTGGGCGAGCGCGCGGCGCTCGACGGCTTCGAGCGGGGCGCTCTCGCGGCGCCGGGCCGCGTCGGCCAGGGCGCCGGCGGTGAGGTCGGCGAGCACCTAGGCGCGCGCCTTCGGGTTCGCCTTCGCGCCGTTGACGCCGTAGCCCGCCTTGGCCATGCCCATGCCCACGAGCAGACCCACCACGACCAGGCCGGCCGAGAGCCAGACCACCAGGGGCACGTCGAACCAGAACGCGATCGTGCCGATCGTGAATCCGACCAGCATGATGACGACGGCCGTCCACGCTGCGGGCGAGTGGCCGTGGTTGTCGTCGTCGTGCTCGGTGCTCATGGGTCTCCTCCTGGGGGTGCATCGGGACCAGAGCAGTCTAGCGTGAGGCGCCTGAGCGCCCGGCCCCGGACTCGCCTGCGCAGCCCCTGCAGGAGGCGGGGATGCCGGACCGCCGGACACGTCCCCGGCCGGTGTCAGCGGCCCGAGGTGGGGTCGTCGCCGCGCGAGAGCTCGTCCCACGAGACGACCGGGTCGATGTCGCCGTCGTCCGTCTGCACGGTCGACGCGCCGTGGCCGTAGCCGTCGGCGGGCTCGAAGCGGGACGCGCGCTTCCGCGCCGCTCCCGGCCAGCGGCGCGAGGTCGCGAGGACGCCGATCCCGAGCAACGCGGTGAGCACGCCGCAGACCAGGGCGACGACGGGCCAGGCCGTCGCGGAGGACGAGGCCACGAGCGCGGCGACGGACTGCTCCCCCGCGATGGCGGTCGCCTCGGTGACCAGCGAAGCGCCGGCGCGCACGGGGTCGCCCAGTGCCGTCGCGGCCGTGAGCACCACCGAGGCGCCGAGGACGGCCTCCAGCAGACCGAGCACGATCCGGAAGACGGGGCCGGCGATGGCGAGGGCCGCGGCGAGAGCGAGGCCCGCGAGCGCCAGGGCGGAGAGCGCGGGCGCGGCGACGGTCCCGGCCACGTCGATCCGCTGGCCCTCCCCCTCGATCGCGGCCAGGGTCAGCGTGGACCAGGTCTGAGTGGAGGAGGTCAGCTCGAGCGCGGCGAGGAGCACGACCCCGAGGATCGCCGTGTACTTCAGCCGCCGTCCGCTCATGCTCACTCCGCCGGGCCGAGGCCGGTGAACGGCACGAGGGGGTCGACGTCGAAGCAGGCGTGCTCGCCCGTGTGGCAGGCTGCGCCGATCTGCTCGACCTGGACCAGCAGAGTGTCGGCGTCGCAGTCGAGGGCGGCACCCCGCACGTACTGCGCGTGCCCGGACGTGTCGCCCTTGCGCCAGTACTCCTGGCGCGAGCGCGACCAGAAGGTGACGCGGCCCTCGGTGAGGGTCCGCCGGAGCGCCTCGCGGTCCATCCAGCCCATCATGAGCACCTCGCGGGTGTCGTGCTGCTGGATGATCGCGGGCAGGAGCCCGGTCGGATCGAAGGCGGCGCGGTCCAGGACGGCGTCGAGCTCGGCGGGGGTCATCGGATCTCGATCCCGGAGGCCGCGAGCGAGCGCTTGACGTCGCCGATCGTCAGCTCGCGATTGTGGAAGACGGAGGCGGCGAGCACGGCGTCGGCCCCCGCGTCGACGGCCGGAGCGAAGTGCTCGACGGCGCCGGCGCCTCCAGAGGCGATGACGGGCACGGAGCTCAGCTCGCGCATCGCGGCGATCAGCTCGAGGTCGAAGCCCTGCTTGGTGCCGTCGGCGTCGATGGAGTTGACCAGCAGCTCCCCGGCGCCGCGCTCGACGGCCTCGGCCGCCCAGGCCAGGGCGTCGAGCTCGGTCTCGCGGCGTCCGCCGTGAGTGGTGACGACGAAGCCGGACGCCGTGGCGTCGCTCCGCTTGACGTCGAGCGAGAGCACGAGCACCTGCGCGCCGAAGACGTCGGCGATCTCGCCGAGGAGCTCGGGCCGGGCGATCGCGGCGGAGTTGACGCCCACCTTGTCGGCGCCGTGCGCGAGCAGTCGCGAGACGTCCTCGGCGCTGCGCACGCCTCCGCCGACCGTGAGCGGGATGAAGACCTGCTCGGCGGTCGCCCGCACCACGTCGTAGGTGGTCGAGCGGTCGTCGACCGTGGCGGTGACGTCGAGGAAGGTCAGCTCGTCGGCGCCCTGCTCGAAGTAGAGGCGGGCGAGCTCGACGGGGTCGCCCGCATCGCGCAGGTTCTGGAAGTTGACGCCCTTCACGACGCGGCCGGCGGCGACGTCGAGGCAGGGGATGACGCGGACGGCGAGACTCATCGGCTCCCTCTCTACAGGCGCGCGGCGTGGATGGAGGTGACCAGGATCGCGCGGGCGCCCAGGTCGTACAGGCGGTCCATCACCTGGTTCATGTCCGAGCGCGGCACCATCACGCGGACGGCCACCCACTCGGCGTCGTGCAGCGGCGAGACCGTCGGCGACTCGAAGCCCGGGGCGATCGCCGTGGCGCTCTCCAGGAGCGCGACGGGGCAGTCGTAGTCGAGCAGCACGTACTCGCGGGCGACCAGCACGCCCTGCAGGCGGCGCAGCAGCACCGGGATGCCCTCGGGCTCCCCCGCGGCGGAGACCAGGACGGCGGTCGAGTCCAGGATGACCGGGCCGAAGATCTCGAGGCCGGCCTTGCGGAGCGTGGTGCCGGTCTCGACGACATCGGCGATGACGTCGGCGACGCCGAGCTGGATCGCGGACTCGACCGCGCCGTCGAGGCGGATCAGCGTCACCTCGACGCCGTGCTCCCGGAGGAAGCGGCCCACGAGGCCCGGGTAGCTGGTCGCCACGCGGAGGCCGTCGATCTGCGCGAGCTCGTCGTAGCGGCCGGCGGGCCCGGCGAAGCGGAAGGTGGAGTTCGCGAAGCCGAGGCTCGCGATCTCGCGCGCCTCGGAGCCGGAGTCGATCAGGAGATCGCGGCCGGTGACCCCGACGTCGAGAGCGCCGGAGCCGACGTAGGTGGCGATGTCGCGCGGGCGCAGGTAGAAGAACTCGACCCCGTTGCGCTCGTCGACGACGTGCAGCTCCTTCGGGTCGCGACGGCCGGTGTAGCCGGCCTCCGCGAGCATCTGACCGGCGGTCTCCGAGAGGGAGCCCTTGTTGGGGACGGCGACGCGCAGGAGCGCCGGGGCGGGGGTGGTGGTCACGGGACGTCCTTCATGACTCGACGGCTGTTCAGGGGGCGGCACGGCTCCTCGGGGAGCGTGCGGGCGCGACGGCGCGGAGCGGAGGCGCACCCCGGCGAGCGGGGCGGGGCTCACAGATGCCGGTAGACGTCGGCCGTCGTCAGTCCCTTGGCGAGCATGAGCACCTGCAGGTGGTAGAGCAGCTGCGAGATCTCCTCGGCGGTGCGCTCGTCGCCCTCGTACTCGGCGGCCATCCACACCTCGGCGGCCTCCTCGACGATCTTCTTGCCGATGAAGTGCACGCCGGCGTCGAGCTCGCGGACGGTGCCCGAACCCTCGGGACGGGCGGCGGCCTTCTCGCCCAGCTCAGCGAAGAGGTCGTCGAAAGTTTTCACCGGGGAAGTCTATACGGCGGCCGGGCGCGGGCCGCCTCAGTGCCGGTGCAGGTGAGCGGTCGCCGTCTCGCGCAGCGACGCGATCGCGGCCTCCGGGTCGTCCGCGCCGAAGACCGCGGAGCCCGCGACGAAGGTGTCGGCTCCTGCCTCCGCTGCGATCTCGATCGTGCCGGGAGCGATCCCGCCGTCGACCTGGAGCCAGACATCGAGCCCGGTGCGGTCCACCACGTTCCGGAGCGTGCGCAGCTTGGGCATCGTCTCCTCCATGAAGGTCTGGCCCCCGAAGCCGGGCTCGACCGTCATCACGAGGACCTGGTCGAACTCGGGCAGGAGGTCGAGGTAGTCGTCCACCATCGTGCCCGGCTTGAGCGCGATCCCCGCCCGCGAGCCGATCTCGCGCAGGCGCCGCGCGAGTGCCACGGCGTCGCGCGCGGCCTCGGCGTGGAAGGTCACGGAGTAGGCGCCGGTCTCGGCGTAGTCGGGGGCCCACCGGTCGGGGTCGTCGATCATCAGGTGCAGGTCGAGCGGGCGGGGCGAGACGTCCTGGAGACGCTGGACCATGGTCAGCCCGAAGGTGAGGTTCGGCACGAAGTGGTTGTCCATCACGTCGACGTGCACGAGGTCGGCTCCGGCGATGCGCTGCAGCTCGGCCTCGAAGTTCACGAAGTCGGCGGAGAGGATGCTGGGGTTGATCCGTGCGGGCATGCGTCCAGCCTAGATCGGAGCGTCCTCCGCGTCCGCCCGGCCGAGCGCGTTCCCGCTCTGGGAAGGGAGGGTTCAGGCGTCTCCGGACGCCGCCTCGAGGGGCCGGCGGCGGAGGAGCTGCACGAACATGGCGTCGGTGCCGTGCCGGTGCGGCCAGAGCTGCACGTGGAGGGGGCCGTCCGGCAGCGGGAGCGCGTCTGCCGTCACCGCGCGCAGCACGGCCGGCGTGTCGACGAGCTCGAGCTCGTGCCGCTCCTGCGCGAGGGCGAGCACGCGCCGGGTCTCGCCGAGGTGCGGCGAGCAGGTCACGTAGGCCAGCAGCCCGTCGGGAGCGAGAGCCCTCACCGCGGAGTCGAGCAGCTCGCCCTGGCGGGCGGCCAGCGGCTCCACGTCGGCCGCGGACTTGCGCCAGCGCGCCTCCGGCCGCCGCCGCAGCGCACCGAGACCGGTGCACGGCGCGTCGAGGAGGATGCGGTCGAACGATCCCGGCTGCTCGTCGCCCAGGTCGCGCCCGTCGCCGGTGCGCACCTCGACCGACGGATCGACGGCGGCCAGCGCCTGCCGCACCAGGCCCGCGCGGCCCGGAACCACCTCGTTGGCGAGCAGCGCCGCCCCGCCTGCGCGCGCCTCCGCCGCGAGCAGCGCCGCCTTGCCGCCGGGTCCCGCGCACAGGTCGAGCCAGCGCTCGCCCGGGCGGACCGGCCGTGCCCGGGAGAGCGCCAGAGCGGCGAGCTGGGAGCCCTCGTCCTGCACGCGCACGCGGCCCTCGTGCACCGCGGGGAACGCCTCCGGGTCGCCGCCGGTGCTGGTCATGCCGACCGGCGAGAAGCGGTCGGATTCGGCGCCGGCGATCTCGCCGGGAGACGCCAGGCCCGGCAGAGCCACCAGGTTCACCCGCGGAGCCGCGTTGTCGGCGGCGAGCAGCGCGTCGAGCTCGTCGGCCGCCCCCTCCGCCGCCAGCGCCCGTCGCAGGGCGCGCACGATCCACACGGGGTGGGAGCTCAGCGCGGCGATCCGGTCGTCCCCGGAGACCGCGGCCGCGGAGACCCGCTCGCGCCACTCGCCGGCGCCCGAGCGCGAGACCGCGCGCAGCACGGCGTTGGCGAAGGCCACCGCTCCCCGCGAGGAGCCGGCCGCGACGAGCGCGACGCTCTCGTTCACCGCGGCGTGCGGGGCCACGCGGGTCGCGAGCAGCTGGTGCACGCCCAGGCGCAGCGCGTCGAGCACCGGCGCATCGATGCTCTCGACGGACCGGCCGGCCGCGAGGGCGATCACGCGGTCGTAGTAGCCGGACATCCGCAGAGTGCCGTAGCAGAGCTCGGTGGCCAGTCCCGCGTCGGCGGGCGAGAGGCCGGCGGCGCTGATCCGCGCGGGCAGGACCAGGTTGGCGTAGGCGTCCGACCCGCTCACCGCGAGCAGGACGTCGTAGGCGACCCGCCGGGCGGGAGCGGCCTCGCGACGGGCGCTCACGCGAGCACCGTGCTCTCGCGCAGGCCGCGGGCCCAGGCGGCGCCGGCCATCGGGGTCCTGCCGGCGGGCTGGACGGTGACCAGCTCGACCGCTCCGTCCGCGGTGCCGACGAGGGCGCGCCCCGAGTCGAGGCGGACGACGCCGGGAGCGAGGTCCCCCTCGGCCGCGCGGACCGCGAGCACCTTGAGGCGCGCGTCCCCCACCGCGGTCGAGGCTCCGGGCTCGGGAGTCGTTCCGCGCACGAGCGCGAGGACCCGCGCGGTCGGGAGGCTCCAGTCGATCCGGCCGTCGGCGGCGTCGAGCTTGGGAGCGGGGGTCGCCTCTCCGGCCTGCGGAGTCGCGACGGCCGTGCCCTCCTCCAGCGCGTCGACCACGCCGAGGGTGAGGCCGGCGCCGCTCGCGGCCAGCTCCGTCAGCAGCTCGCCCGCGGTGCGCTCCCCCGCGTCGACGGCGAGCTCGGCGTACACGTCACCGGCGTCGAGCTCGGCGACCAGCTGGAAGACGCTCGCGCCGATCCGCGTGTCGCCCGCCATCAGCGCCCGCTGGACGGGAGCCGCCCCGCGCCAGCGCGGCAGCAGGGAGAAGTGCAGGTTGATCCAGCCCAGGCGCGGCACCGCCAGCAGGCGCTGCCGGACGAGGCCGCCGTAGGCCACGATCACGCCGAGGTCGGGGGCGAGCTCCGCGATCCGGTCGGTCACGTCCTCGTCGAGGCGGTTCGCCCGGATCACCGGGATCCCCAGCTCCTCGGCCACGACGGCGACCGGCGAGGGGGTGAGCACGCGCTTGCGTCCCACCGGGGCGTCCTCCCGGGTGACCACGGCCACGACCTCGTGCGCGGAGGCGGCGAGGTCGCGGAGGGTCGGAACGGCGGCGGCGGGCGTGCCGGCGAAGACGAGGCGCACGGGGGTCTCCTGGGGAGTCAGAGGATGTCGGGGTCGTCGAGACGGACCCGGAGCCGGGGGGCCGGCCGGAAGCGGCCGGGCGTGGTCGGCGGGCGACGACGGCGCGTGGCGTTGCGGATCACGGCGGAGCGGAGGCGCGCGGCCACATCCGCACCGCGAGCGTAGTCGAACCGGACGATCGCCCGGACGGAGCCGTCCTCGAGCCCGACAGGACCGAGGACCTCGTGCCGGTCGTCCTCGTCGAGCGCCTCGAGCGCCTCCTCCACCGCGTGCGCGTCGCCGCTCACCGTGGCCAGGCGCACCGCGGGCGGGAAGCGCAGAGCGCGCCGCTCCTGGAGCTCGGCCCGGAGGTACTCGGCCTGCCGCCAGGTCGCCAGGGCGGTCGCGAGCCGGCCGCCGACCCCGACCAGGAGGACCGGCGCGCCCGGGCGGGCCAGCGCCGCGGCGTTCGACCAGGTGCGGAGCGCGTCGTCGGCGACCCGCAGGCTCTCGCGGGCCAGCATCCGCTCGCCGTCCAGCAGCAGGACGGCGTGGTAGCCGCCGTCGGCCCGCGGCTCCGCCCCGCGCGTGGCCACGACGAGCGCGGGCTCGTCGGGGAGGGTGAGCACGGGGCGCTGCCCGTCGGCGACGATCACCTTGGCACCCGGGAAGGCGCGTCCGAGCTCCTCCGCGGTGCGGCCCGCGCCGAGGGAGACGAGGCGCAGAGCCGTCGCCTCGCAGACGGAGCAGGTCCAGTCGGCCGCGATCAGGCCGCACCAGCCGCAGCTCGGCCGCCCGCCCTCGGAGTGCACGCCGAGCGGACCCTGGCAGCGGTTGCAGCGTGCGACGGTCCGGCAGCGGGCGCAGGCGACCACCGGCGCGTAGCCGGGGCGCGCGACCTGGACGAGCACGGGACCGGAGTCGAGGGCCTTCCGCGCCTCCCGCCAGGCGGAGGAGGGGATGCGCGCTGCCGCGTCGTGCTCGTCGGCCGCCCACTGCTGGGCGGTCGGCACGACGTGCGGGCGGCGGCTCGGCCGCGGCTCCACCTCGGTCGCGAAGCCGATCTCGACGAGCCGCTCGACCTCGACCGTGCGCGTGTTGCCGAGCAGGACGAGGCCGGCGCCGCTCTGCTCCTGCCGCACCAGGGCGACGTCGCGCGCGTGCGCGTAGGGCGCGAGCGGCTCGGCGAAGAGTGGATCGCCGTCGTCCCAGAGCCCGATCAGGCCGAGGGCGGAGGAGGGCGCGTAGAGGACGGAGCGGTTGCCGACGACGACCCGCGGCCCGGGATCGAGGCAGCGGACGAAGGCGGAGTAGCGCTCGGCGCCCTTCTGCCGCGCATCGAGGCGCACCACCGCCTCCGCGGGGACGAGGGCGGCGAGGGCCAGCTCCAGCTGCTCCTGGTCGCGGTAGTCGGGGACGGCCAGGATCGCGTCGCGGCCCGCGGCGAGCGTGTCCCGGGCGAGCTCGGCGAGCGTGACGGCCCAGCCGCCGACCCACGCGCCCGAGTCGAGCCTCACCGGAGCGGGCACGGCGCCGACCGCCAGCCGGGCCCCCTCGGCGAGTCCCGCGAAGGAGGCGTCGGGGTAGCCCGTCACGCCGCCCGCCTCGACCGCGGGCGCCGCAGGAGCGGGACCCGCGGCGAGTCGCGCCTTCTCGACGCGGACGTGGCGGCGCGGCACGGCCAGGCGCAGCACGTCGCTCGCGCCTCCGGAGGCGCGGTCGGCCACCCGGCGGGCGAGGGCCCAGACCTCCGGGGTCAGCACGACGAGCGGCGAGACCAGCTCCTCGATGCCGCTGAGCGCTCCGGCGTGCTCGGTCCCCTCCCCCGTCTCGACGACGAACGCGTCGGCGATCCGGCCTCCGGTCCGCAACGGCACCCGCACGCGCACGCCGGGGACCACCTCGCCGCGCAGCGCCTCCGGCACCGCGTAGTCCAGGAGCCGGTCGAGCTGCGGGAGGGGCGAGTCCAGGAGCACGCGCGCGACGGCTCCGCTCGTCGCCATCGCCGCCGCGCCCGCTACGAGAGGCCCGCGGCGGAGCGCAGGTCGTCGACCCGGTCGAGGCGCTCCCAGGTGAAGTCGGGGAGCTCCCGGCCGAAGTGGCCGTAAGCCGCGGTCTGCGCGTAGATCGGGCGGAGCAGGTCGAGTGCGTGGATGATCGCGGCCGGGCGCAGGTCGAAGACCGAGCGGATCGCCTCGGTGATCGTCTCGTCGGAGACGGTGCCGGTGCCGAAGGTCTCGACGTAGAGGCCGACCGGGGCCGCCTTGCCGATGGCGTAGGCGACCTGCACCTCCAGCCGCGAGGCGAGCCCCGCGGCGACCGCGTTCTTGGCGACCCACCGCATGGCGTAGGCGGCCGAGCGGTCCACCTTCGACGGGTCCTTGCCCGAGAACGCGCCGCCGCCGTGGCGGGACGCTCCGCCGTAGGTGTCGACGATGATCTTGCGGCCGGTGAGCCCGGCGTCGCCCTGAGGGCCGCCGATCTCGAAGCGGCCCGTCGGGTTGATCAGCAGGCGCACGGCGGAGGAGTCGAGGTCGACCGTCTCGAGGACGGGGCGGATGACGTGCGCCGCGATGTCCGCGTGGATCGTCTCGGTGCTGACGTGCTCGGCGTGCTGGGTGGACAGGACGACGGTGTCGATGGTGGACGGCGTCGTGCCGTCGTAGCCGATGGTGACCTGGGTCTTGCCGTCGGGTCGGAGGTAGTCGAGCTCGCCCGACTTGCGGACGGCGGCCAGGCGCTCGGCGAGGCGGTGCGAGAGCCAGCTCGGCAGCGGCATGTACTCGGGGGTCTCGTCGGTCGCGAAGCCGAACATCAGGCCCTGGTCGCCCGCGCCCTGGCGGTCGAAGGCGTCCTCGCCCGCCTCGGAGGAGCGGACCTCGAGCGCCGTGTCGACGCCCGCCGCGATCTCGGGCGACTGCTGGCCGATCGAGACCGAGACGCCGCAGGAGCGGCCGTCGAAGCCCTTCTCCGAGGAGTCGTAGCCGATCTCGACGATCGTGTCGCGCACGATCTTGGGGATCTCGACGTAGCCGCTCGTGGAGACCTCGCCCGCGACGTGCACGAGCCCCGTCGTGACCAGCGTCTCGACGGCGACCCGGCTGTGCGGGTCCTCGCGGAGCAGGGCGTCGAGGATGCGGTCCGAGATCTGGTCGCAGATCTTGTCCGGGTGGCCCTCGGTGACGGACTCGGAGGTGAACAGGCGGAGGGGACCGGAGGTCATGCTTCTCTTCTCGTCCCGGCTCGTGCGGACCGGGGTCGTTCGTACCGGGAGTGGCCTGGCGGGCGCGATGCCGGGCGGCAGGCGATCGGCGCCTGGGCGGGCGGACCGGCGGGGCTAGCGCACGACCGCGTCGAGGACGCGATCGGCCACCTCCGCCTTGCTGCCCGAGGCCTCGCCAACTATATCGCCGGCCCGATCGAGGACCACGACGGCGTTGCTATCGCTCTGGAAACCCTCGGCCCAGCCCACCCTGTTGAGGACGAGCAGGTCGCAGCCCTTCCGGGCGATCTTGGCGCGGCCGAGGGCGAGCATCGCGTCCCGGTCCGGCTCGGTCTCCGCGGCGAAGCCGACGACGATCTGCCCCTCCCGCCGGGAGGCGGAGATCTCGGCGAGGACGTCCGGGTTCTTGACGAGCTCGAGGACGAGACGGTCGCCCTGCTGCTCCTTCTTGATCTTCGCGTCGGCGACCGCGGCGGGCCGGTAGTCGGCGACGGCCGCGGCCATGATCACCACGTCCGCGCCGGGGGCCGCGGCGAGGGCGGCCTCGCGCAGCTCGAGCGCGGTGCCCACCGGGAGGACCGTGACGCCCTCCGGCGCCGGCACGTCGAGGTTCGCGGCGAGGAGGGTGACCTCCGCGCCCCGGGCCGCAGCGGCCAGCGCGAGCGCGACGCCCTGCCTGCCGCTGGAGCGGTTGCCGACGAAGCGCACCGGGTCGAGGGGCTCGCGGGTGCCGCCGGCGGTCACGAGGACGCGCACGCCCGCGAGGTCGCGGCGGGCGGAGGCTGAGCGGGCGTGGACGGCGAGGGCCTCCGCCACGATCGTCTCGGGCTCCTCCATACGGCCGGGGCCCGAGTCGGCGCCGGTGAGGCGGCCGACCGCGGGGCCGACGACGTGCACGCCGCGGGAGCGGAGCACCGCCGTGTTCGCGACGGTGGCGGCGTTCGCCCACATCTCGGTGTGCATCGCGGGGGCGACCACGAGCGGGGCGGTGCTCGCGAGCACCGTGTTGCCGAGCAGGTCGTCGGCGAGGCCGGCAGCGAGTTTGGCGAGCGTGTGCGCCGTCGCGGGCGCGATCACGATGAGGTCGGCGGCCTGGCCGATGGCCACGTGCCGGACCTCGGCGACGCCCTCGTAGAGCTCGGTGTGCACCGGGTTCCGCGAGATGGCCTCGAGGGTGGGCTTCCCGACGAAGCGCAGCGCGGCCTCGGTCGCGACGACGTGCACGTCGTGCTCCGCGAGGACCAGCGCGCGGACGACTCCGACGGCCTTGTACGCGGCGATGCCGCCGGTGATGCCGACGACGACGTTGAGCCGTCGGCCGGCCTCGAGAGAGGAGCCCACCCGGAGGGGACTACTCGGCGAGGGGCTTGGCGACGAGCTTGTCCTCGTTGATCTCGTGCAGTGCGACCGAGAGGGGCTTGTCGTCGATGGTGGAGTCGACCAGCGGGCCGACGTTGTCGAACAGGCTGCCCTCGTGGAGGTCGGCGTAGTAGTCGTTGATCTGGCGGGCGCGCTTGGAGGCGAAGATCACCAGCGCGTACTTGGAGTCGACCTTCGAGAGGAGCTCGTCGATGGGCGGGTCGATGATGCCGAGGTTGTTGGCCATGGGTGTCTCCTTGCAGGCGCATCAGCGCCGATCTGCGGCTCCGGAGCAACACGGCGCGCGGGCTCCGAGGGGCGTGTGCCCGGTGGGACCCGGGGCGTCGGCCCGGAGGTGGTCGGTGGCCCGGTGTCAGCGGCCCGGGTCAGCGGGCGCGCCGTCGGCACGAGGCGACATCAATTCTACGACCTCGCGGGCCGCTTCGGGCACGGTGCTGTTGACGACGGCGAAGTCGAACTCGTCCTGCGCGGCCAGCTCCACCTTCGCGGTGGCCAGACGGCGCTCCTGCTCCTCCGCGCTCTCGGTGCCGCGGCCGACCAGCCGGCGGACCAGCTCGTCCCAGGTCGGCGGCAGGAGGAAGACCAGCCGCGCGTCCGGCATCCGCTCGCGCACCTGGCGGGCACCCTGGATGTCGATCTCGAGCATCACCTGCCGGCCCTGCTCCAGCGCGGCGTCGATGGGGCCGCGGGGCGTGCCGTAGCGGTGAGCGTTGTGGACGACGGCGTACTCGAGGAACTCCCCCGCCGCGACCATCCGGTCGAACTCGGCGTCGTCGACGAAGTAGTAGCTGACGCCGTCCACCTCGCCCGGACGCGGGGCCCGGGTGGTGGCCGAGACCGAGAGCAGGACGTCCGGGTAGTTCTCGCGGATGTAGGTCGACACGGTGCCCTTGCCGACAGCGGTCGGACCGGCGAGGACGAGCAGGCGGTTGCGGCCGGGGCGGCGCTGCCGCGACTCCCGCTCCTCCAGGAACGACGACAGGCCCTCGACCTGGCGCCGGCCGAGCCCGCCGAGGCGCTTCGACTCGGCGATCCGCAGCTGGTCCATCACCCGGGGCGTCTTCACCACGCCGAGTGCGGGCACGGCGCGGAGCAGCTCGCTGACGCGCATCCGCCCCTCGACTCCGAGCGGCTCGGCCTGGGCCGCCGCGAGCACGGCGGTCGCGGGGCGGCGTCCGGCGGCGACGGCCTTCTTGACGGCGGCGCGGGCACGGCGCGCCGCGATCGCGGCCTCGGAGGCGGCGCGCCGGTCGACCTCGGGCGGCGAGGGACGGCGCACGGCCTCCGGGCGCGAGGAGGCGCCGGGATCGGGGCTGACGGTTTCAGCGGACAAGGGTCTCCTGGATGTCGGTCGCGCGGCGGGTGATCTCGGCCGCGATCCCCGAGGGGCCGGCGCCGAGCACGCTCCGCGACTCGCTGACGATGGTGGCGGCGCTCAGCGCGCCGAACAGCCGCTGCGCGTCCGCGACGGCCGCGCCCTGGTGGCCGAAGCCGGGCGCGAGCACCGGGAGTGCGGGGTGCAGCGGCTCGTCGATGCCGATGCCGAAGTCGCCCAGGGCGACCGTGGCGCCGAGCACCACGCCGACCGAGCCGATCGACGCGCGAGCGTGAGCGTCGTTCCAGGATGCCACGTCCGCCACGACCGCGCGTGCCACGGTGGATCCCGCCCGGCCGCCGTCCTGCACGAGGGCGCGCTGCACGGGGCGGGCCTCGGGGTTGGAGGTGGCTGCGAGGACGAACACGCCCTTGCCCGCCTCCTCGGCGAGGGTCAGCATCCCCTCGAGGGAGCCGAGCCCCTGGTAGGCCGCCGCGGTCATGGCGTCCGCCTCGAGCGGCGAGCCGGGCCGGAGCCACGCCTCGGCGTAGGCGGTGACGCTCGTGCCGA
Source organism: Rathayibacter sp. AY1C5 (assembly GCF_002931705.1). Lineage (NCBI taxonomy): Bacteria > Bacillati > Actinomycetota > Actinomycetes > Micrococcales > Microbacteriaceae > Rathayibacter > Rathayibacter sp. AY1C5. The sequence goes on along the minus strand of NZ_PSWD01000014.1, from coordinate 4,880 downwards.
TGTCGCCGCGCTTGACGTCGGCGATCACCAGCAGTCCGGCCTCGCGGGCGTCGGCGAGCACGCGCTCGAGCGCGGCGTAGCCCGCCGAGCCGTGCCGCTCGAAGAACGCGATCTGCGGCTTCACCACGCCCGCACGGCCGGCCGCCGCCTCGACGACCGTTCGGCCGAAGCTCTCGAGCCCGGCCGCGTCGTCGGCGAGGCCCCACGCGTCGAGCAGGTACGCGTGCGGGTCGATCCCGACGCAGAGCCGGCCGTGCGCGGCGAACGCCGCCTCGAGGCGCGAGCCGAAGGAGGCGGTGCCCGCCGCGCCGCCGCTCACGCGGTGCGCTCCGCGCGGCGCAGGGCGTAGTCCTGCAGGCTCGTCACCTCGAAGGGCTCGTTCGCCGCGTCGAGCGAGGCGACCGCCGCCGCGAGCTGGGCGATCGTGGTGAACAGCGGCTTGTCCGCGGCGACCGCGGCGGCGCGGATCTCGTAGCCGTCGGCGCGGGTCGCTCCTCCGCTGGGCGTGTTGATCACCACGTCGACCTCGTCGCGGGCGATCAGCTCGACGATGGAGGGCGCGTCGCCCTCGGCGGTCTCGCTGTACTTGCGGACCACGCGGGCCTGGATCCCGTTGCGATTCAGCACCTCGGCCGTGCCCTCGGTCGCGAGGATGTCGAAGCCGAGCTGACGCAGGCGCAGCGCGGGCAGGACGATCGAGCGCTTGTCGCGGTCGGCGACCGAGATGAAGACGGTCCCGCTCGCCGGCATGCCGCCGTACGCGGCGTCCTGGCTCTTCGCGAAGGCGCGCGGGAAGTCGCGGTCGATCCCCATGACCTCGCCGGTGGAGCGCATCTCGGGCCCGAGCAGCGAGTCGACGATCTGGCCCTCCTTGGTGCGGAAGCGCTTGAACGGCAGGACCGCCTCCTTCACCGCGATGGGAGAGTCCATCGGGACGTCGGAGCCGTCGCGCTCGGGCAGCAGACCCTCGGCCTTCAGCGCGGCGATGGTCTCGCCCACCATCAGGCGCGACGCGGCCTTCGCGAGCGGGATGCCCAGCGCCTTCGACACGAACGGCACGGTGCGCGAGGCCCGGGGGTTCGCCTCGAGCACGTAGAGCACGCCCTGGCCGATCGCGAACTGGACGTTCAGCAGTCCTCGGACGCCGACGCCCTGCGCGATCGCGAGGGTCGCCTCCCGCACCTGGTCGATCTGGCGGCGGCCGAGCGTCACCGGCGGGAGCGTGCACGCCGAGTCGCCGGAGTGGATGCCGGCCTCCTCGATGTGCTCCATCACTCCTCCGATGTAGAGCTGCTCGCCGTCGAAGAGCGCGTCGACGTCGATCTCGATCGCGTCGTCGAGGAAGCGGTCCACCAGCAGCGGGTGCGCCTCGTCGATGATCCCCTCGCCGGCCATCCGCTCGAAGTAGTCCTCGAGCTGGGGCGTGCCGTAGACGATCTCCATGCCGCGCCCGCCGAGGACGAACGACGGACGGACGAGGACCGGGTAGCCGATCTCCACCGCGACCTCGCGGGCGCCGTCGAGGTCGGTCGCGGTGCCGTTGCGCGGAGCGAGAAGTCCCGCCTCGTCGAGGATCCGCGAGAACGCGCCGCGCTCCTCCGCGAGGTCGATGTTCGCGGGGGTGGTGCCGAGGATGGGCACGCCGGCCGCCTCGAGGCCCGCGGCGAGCCCGAGCGCCGTCTGGCCGCCCAGCTGCACGACGACGCCGACGAGCTCGCCGGACTGCGACTCCGCGTGGATGACCTCGAGCACGTCCTCGAGAGTCAGCGGCTCGAAGTAGAGGCGGTCCGAGGTGTCGTAGTCGGTCGAGACCGTCTCGGGGTTGCAGTTGATCATGATCGTCTCGAAGCCCGCGTCCGAGAGCGCGAACGAGGCGTGCACGCAGGAGTAGTCGAACTCGACCCCCTGGCCGATGCGGTTGGGGCCGGAGCCCAGGATGACGACCTTGCGGCGGTCGGCGGCGACGACCTCCGTCTCCTCGTCGTACGAGGAGTAGTGGTACGGCGTGAGCGCCGGGAACTCGCCCGCGCAGGTGTCGACGGTCTTGTAGACCGGGCGCACGTCCAGCGCGTAGCGGGTGCGGCGGACCTCCGCCTCGTCGAGCCCGCGGAGCTCGGCGATCTGCGCGTCCGAGAAGCCGTGGTCCTTCGCCAGGCGGAGGAGTCCGGCGTCGAGGCCGTCGTGCTCGCGCACCAGGTCGGCGATCTCGTTGATCAGCACGATCTGGTCGAGGAACCAGGGGTCGATCTTCGTGGACTCGAACGCCTGCTCGACCGTGGCTCCCAGGCGCAGCGCCTGCTGCACGGTGACGATGCGGCCGTCGGTCGGGGTCCTCGCGATCTCGAGGAGCTCCTCGACCGAGCGCTCCTGCGCGCCCCAGTGGAACGACGAGCCGCGCTTCTCGAGCGAGCGGAGCGCCTTCTGCAGCGCCTGCGCGTAGTTGCGGCCGATCGCCATCGCCTCGCCCACCGACTTCATGGTCGTGGTCAGCGTCTTGTCGGCGGCCGGGAACTTCTCGAACGCGAACCGCGGGACCTTCACGACCACGTAGTCCAGCGTCGGCTCGAAGCTCGCCGGCGTCACCTTGGTGATGTCGTTCGGGATCTCGTCCAGGCGGTAGCCGATGGCGAGCTTCGCGGCGATCTTGGCGATCGGGAAGCCGGTCGCCTTGGAGGCGAGGGCGGAGGAGCGGGAGACGCGCGGGTTCATCTCGATCACGATGATCCGGCCGTCCGCCGGGTCGATCGCGAACTGGATGTTGCAGCCGCCGGTGTCCACGCCCACGTCGCGGATGATCCGGATGCCGATGTCGCGCAGCTTCTGGTACTCGCGGTCGGTGAGGGTCAGCGCCGGTGCGACGGTGATCGAGTCGCCCGTGTGCACGCCGACGGGGTCGACGTTCTCGATCGAGCAGACGACGACCGTGTTGTCGGCCGTGTCGCGCATGAGCTCGAGCTCGTACTCCTTCCAGCCGAGGATCGACTCCTCCAGGAGCACCTCGGTGGTGGGGCTCTGGTGCAGGCCGTCGCCGACCATCCGCACCAGCTCCTCGCGGGTGTAGGCGAAGCCGGAGCCCAGGCCGCCCATGGTGAACGACGGGCGGATGACGAGGGGATAGCCCAGGTCCTCGGCGTACTCGATCGCCTCGTCGACGGTGTGCGCGATGTAGGACTTCGCGACGTCGGCGCCCGCGTCCAGCACCAGCTGCTTGAAGATCTGCCGGTCCTCGCCGCGGTTGATCGCCTCGAAGCTCGCGCCGATGAGCTCGACGCCGTACTTCTCGAGGATCCCGAGGTCGTGCAGCTGGATGGCCGCGTTCAGGGCCGTCTGCCCGCCGAGGGTCGGCAGGATCGCGTCCGGCTTCTCCTTGGCGATGATCGCCTCGATCGCCTTGGGCGTGATCGGCTCAACGTAGGTGGCGTCGGCGAAGTCGGGATCGGTCATGATCGTCGCCGGGTTGGAGTTGACGAGGATCACGCGCACCCCCTCGGCGCGCAGCACGCGGCAGGCCTGGGTGCCGGAGTAGTCGAACTCGACGGCCTGTCCGATGACGATCGGGCCGGAGCCGATGACCAGGACGCTCTGGATGTCTTCCCTGCGCGGCATTACTTCTGCTCTCCGATGCTGCTGGTCGTGGGGATGTCGGTGGGCTCCGAGGCCCCGCGCCCGGCCGTGCGCTGCACGACCATCTCGCGGAAGCGGTCGAAGAGGTGGTTGGAGTCGTGCGGGCCGGCCGCCGCCTCCGGGTGGTACTGCACCGAGAAGGCGGGGATGTCGAGGCAGCGCAGGCCCTCCACGACCGAGTCGTTGAGGGAGTAGTGGCTGACCTCGACGCGGCCGAAGCCCTCGGGCGAGTCCAGCTCGCCCTCGATCGGCGCGTCCACGGCGAACCCGTGGTTCTGCGAGGTGATCTCCACGCGGCCGGTGAGCTTGTCGAGCACGGGCTGGTTGATCCCGCGGTGGCCGAACGGGAGCTTGTAGGTGCCGAAGCCGAGAGCGCGCCCCAGCAGCTGGTTGCCGAAGCAGATGCCGAAGAACGGCAGGTCGGCGCGCAGGGTGGTGCGCAGCAGCTCGACGTGGCGGTCCGAGGCCTCGGGGTCGCCGGGGCCGTTGGAGAAGAAGAGCGCGGACGGGTCGAGCGCGAGCACCTGCTCGGCGGTCACCGACTCGGGCAGCACGTGGACGTCGAAGCCGCGCTCCGCGAGGTAGTTGACCGTCGAGGTCTTCACCCCCAGGTCGATGACCGCGACCGAGCCGACGCGCTCGCCGCGGGCGGGCACCGTGTACTGCTCGTCGGTCGAGACCGAGGAGGAGAGGTTGAGCCCCTGCATCTGCCGGCCGCCGAGGACCAGCGCGAGCTGCTCCTCCTCGGGGAGGGCGAGGTCCTCGCCGGAGAACACGCCGGCGCGCATCGAGCCGGCCGAGCGGATGTGGCGGGTGATCGCCCGGGTGTCGACGCCGGAGATCCCGACGATGCCGTCGGTCTCCAGGTCGTCGCCGAGGGAGCGCTGCGCGCGGAAGTTGGAGACGACGCGGGAGGGGTCGCGGACGACGTAGCCGGCGACCCAGATGCGGCGCGACTCCATGTCCTCGTCGTTGGTCCCGGTGTTGCCGATGTGGGGCGCGGTCTGCACGACGATCTGGCCGGCGTAGCTCGGGTCGGTCAGCGTCTCCTGGTAGCCGGTCATGCCGGTGGCGAAGACGATCTCGCCCAGGGTGCGGCCTCGGGCGCCGTAGGCCTGTCCCCGGAATCGTCGTCCGTCCTCGAGGACGAGGACGGCGGTGGGTTCGGTGCTGAGGCGTGTCGTTGGCACGGACTAGGAGCCCTTCTGGGTCGTGTCGGGGCCGCCGTCCTCGTCCTCGAGGACGGACGACGATTC